>CAYRWY010000613.1:0-2510 GCA_964427955.1 uncultured Anaerolineaceae bacterium | reverse complement strand
ATGCATTACTTCGGCTACAAGTTGGTGCGGCTGACTACCCTGGATGGCATTCCCCTGCTCTATGACTTGGTGCCCGCCAACTGGGAAGAGCGGGAGGCTGCCGAGGTGGTCCTGGCTTGCGTGCAGGATTGTGACATCTTTGGTGACAAGGGTTTTCTCGGTCAGGATTGGCAAGCTGGCATCCGCGCGGCGACCGGTAATCGGGTCTGGACGGTCAAGCGTACCAACCAGGCCAACCAGAATCCCCCTGCTTTTGACCAGTTGTTGCGGCATGTCCGCGAGCGGATCGAAGGCGTTTTTCACCGCATCCAAAACACGGGTCGCAATATCGAGCGCTTGCTGGCGAAGACCGTTCATGGCTTGTCTACCCGTGTCATTCTCAAAGTGACCGGCTTGGTTTTGGAAATCTTGTTGCGGCGTGAGTTTCGGATTGATGTTCAGTCTTTCCAGATCGCAGCTTTTTCGAATTCACATTAGACGTATCTCTTGGAATCGGTCGAAATCACCCCCACCGAGATTAGGGTACAATTTCAAACAGGGTGGGATACAATGGATGTGTAGCAACAGTAGATCAGACGTTGAGTAGCCAACGGCAAAATCGCGTATAATAAGAAGTGGGAAAGGAGGAGTTGGTAATGTTCTTGCGGTTGAGGAATTCGATTCGCCGTACGCTAGACCGGCTAGCGCCCGGCCAGGGCTTGGTGGAATACGCCCTGATTCTTGTCTTCGTCGCCGTCGTGCTGATCGCCATTCTGACGGTACTCGGTCCCGGCTTGACCGAGATTTATGCCAATATCGTTGACCACTTGTAATCACATTCATCATTCGGTTTGATTGAGACCTCGCCTTATGCGAGGTCTTCATTTTTTAGAACTCCCCGGCCCGCCGCCAGCTTCCAAAGATCCGCTCCAGCACGTCGATCACCAGGTACAGCACCAACCCCAGCAGCGACATCGCCATGATGCCCGCGTACATTTCTTCGAAGTGCAAGCGCTGCCAGGTCAGCGTGACGATGTAGTAGCCGAGTCCGCTGCGCGTCGAATACTGCTCCGCGATGAACAGGACGGCTATCGCCGTGCCCACCGATACCCGCAGCGCCGTCAGCACGGCGGGCAGCGACGCGGGCAGGTAGACGTAGCGGAACAGCGCGCGCCGCCCGGCCCCCAGTGAGCGCACCGACTGGATCAGTTCCGGGCGCAGTCCGGCGGCTTCGTCGCGCACGACGACGAGAATCTGGAAGAACAGGATCAGCGCGATCAGAAAGACTTTGGAATTTTCGCCGATGCCCATCACGACCAGGATCACCGGCAGAAAGACGATCTTGGGGATGGGATGCACCAGCCCGATCAGCGGGGAGAAGATGCGGTTGAGGACGCGCACCTGCCCCAATCCCAGCCCAACCGGCGTGGCGATCAGCACCGCCAGCGCAATCGCGCTCAACACGCGCCGGGCGCTGGTCAGGGTGTGATCCCACAGCTCGCCGCGCATTTCGTGCACGAACACCGGCCAGACCTGCCAGGGATAGGGCATGATGTCGCGATGCAGATAGGCGGCCAGCGCCGTCCAGCACGCCACGAAGATGATCAGCGCCAGGGCCAGGTTGGCGACCTGCTTCACGCTGCTTTTCACGATGTCCGTCATACGTTCAGCCCCAAAAGCTCGCGCAAGGTGTTGCATTTTTCCAGGAAGGTGGCGCTGCTGCGGTAGCCCGGCGTGCCCGCGTCCGGGTTGGCGACGATCACCGGCTCGGTATTGGGCGGCGTGCCCAGCACCAGGATCTTACGGCCCAGGATCGCCGCCTCTTCGATGGCGTGGGTGACGATCACGCTGGTCAGGTTCATCTCGGCGCGGAGCTGCAAGATCAGGGCTTGCAGGTCTTCGCGCGTGGGTGCGTCCAGGCTGCTGAACGGCTCATCCATCAGCAGTACATCCGGCTGGAGGGCCAGCGTGCGCGCGATGGCGGTGCGCTGGCGCTGGCCGCCGGAGATCGCGCCGGGGAAGCGGTGGCGCTGCTCGTAGATGTTCAGCCGTTTCAGCCAGCCTTCGACCATGCCGCGCGCTTCCTGGCGAGAGGGCGGCTGGGTGCGCGGCGCGTGGGTGCCATCCGGCCCATAAAAGCGCCGCACGCGCAGCCCCAGCGCCACGTTGTCCCACACCGTCGCCCAGGGCAGCAGCCCGTAATCTTGCAGGATCAGGCCGGTTTCGGGGCGCGGACGGCGGATCACCGTCGTGCCGATGCGGATCGTGCCGCTCGTCGCGCGGCGTAGCCCGGCCAGCAGCGTCAGCAGCGTGGTCTTGCCGCAGCCCGACGCACCGATGATCGACCACATCTCGCCCGGCGCAACCTGCCAGTTGAAGCGGTCGAACACCGGCGTCCCGCGCGGGCCGTAACGAAAGGTCAGGTTTTCGATGGTGATCATGAGTTTCCACTGCGAAAACGACACTATGAGGCTACACCCTCTGCCCCCTTTCCATTTCGAATGGAGA
The DNA here is from genome assembly GCA_964427955.1 of uncultured Anaerolineaceae bacterium. Lineage (GTDB taxonomy): Bacteria > Chloroflexota > Anaerolineae > Aggregatilineales > Aggregatilineaceae > JACRBK01. The sequence goes on along the minus strand of CAYRWY010000613.1, from coordinate 23 downwards.
GGGGGCAACCAGCCGATCTGTAG
>CAYRWY010000612.1:0-2519 GCA_964427955.1 uncultured Anaerolineaceae bacterium | reverse complement strand
CGTAGGAGAACAACTGCGTCAGGGTACGGGTCGCCCCGATCAGCGAGAAGCGATCCAGTGTGTTCGCGCCCGCCAGCCCGGTGCACAGCGTCAGCAAGCTGAGCGTGTAGAGCGTGACGACCAGGTCGCCCTTGAAGCTGTAGGACGGGTCCAGCCCGAACAGCGGCACGTACAGCGCCGCCGTCAGCGCACCCGAAAGCGCGATCACGGGCAGCACCCAGAACAGCCGCTCCTGGACGCCTTCCGGCACGATCTCTTCCTTCGCCAGCAGCTTGACCGTATCGGCCATCGGCTGGAACCAGCGGGGCCCCACCCGATTCTGCAAGCGTGCGACCAGCTTACGGTCGATCCATTCATAGAACATCCCGGCGACCAGCAGAAACACGCCGCCAGGAAAGATCAAGAGCGCGAGAACAGCTTGGATTGTGCTCATTTGTAGTAGTTTATCCCGTATTGCCGCAAATCTTCCCAGGTCCAAAGCGTCGATTTACCGCGGGCATCGTTGAGAGTGATCATGCGGTCATTGCACGAGAAGCAGGGGTCAATCCCCGTGAGAATCATCGGAACGTCGGCGAGCTGCGCCCCAATCGACAGCGTGAGCACGGAAGCCATGTTGGGCAGCGTAGGCGTGCGGACCTTGACGCGCTCGGCGGTATCGGTACCATTGCTCTTGATGTAGTACAGCAGCTCCCCGCGCGGCGCTTCCACGCGGCTGATCGTCTCGCCCGCCTTGATACGGCGCGGCATACGGGCGGTCAGTTCGCCTTCGGGCAGGTGGTCGAGAATCTCGCGGATCACGCGGAAGCTCTCGAACAACTCGCGGATGCGCACGGCAAAGCGCGCTTCCAGGTCGCCCGCCGTCTCGGTGACGAGTTCGACCGGGAACTGAGGATAGGCCGCATAAGGCGCGTCCACGCGCACATCCCGCGCTACGCCGGATGCGCGGGCCGTCGTGCCGATCACGCCCAACTGCTCGGCTTTTTCGGCGGACATGACCGCGATACCGCGCGTGCGGCGTAAGAACATGACATCTTGGGTCACGACTTCCAGGTAGTGCTGGACACGCTTTTCCAGAAAATCGATGCCGACCCGGATTGCATCCGCCTTATTGTTGTCGATGTCACACTTCACACCGCCCAGCACATTGGCCGAATAGTTGACGCGGTTGCCCGTAATGCCTTCGAGCAGGTTCATCACCGTCTCGCGGTCGCGCCAGCTATACATGAACAGGGTGTCGAACCCCGCCTCATGCGCGGCGACACCAACCCACAACATGTGGCTGTGGATGCGTTCCAGCTCCGCCACCAGCTCGCGGATCGCCTGGGCGCGCGGCGGGGCTTCGACCCCGGCCAACCGCTCCACCCCCAGACAGTAGGCGACGGCGTGAATGTGCGAGCAGATACCGCAGATGTGCTCGACCAGGTACTGGCTCTGGGTCCAGTTGCGCGTTTCGGCGCCTTTTTCGATCCCGCGATGCACATATCCCAACCGGACCGAGGCCCCGGTCACCGTCTCGCCATCGACGGCAAACTCGAAATGCCCCGGTTCTTTCAACGCGGGGTGCTGCGGCCCAATCGGGAGAATAAACTTCTCTTTCTCTTTGGCTGGCATGGTAAGCTCCTACGATTTGATCTGGCTCATGTCGAAATCTTTACGCAACGGGTAGACCCCCGCGGGCCAGTCATCCGGCAGGAATAGCCGGTCCGTGTTGGGCGTACCGACGACCGTCACGCCAAGCATTTCCATCAATTCGCGCTCATAAAACGACACCGAAGGCAGCACGCTGTACAGGCTGGGCACCGACGGGTTGTCGCGCGGCGTGCGCACCCGCAGGGTCAGGATATAAGGGCCTGAACAGAAGTGATAGAGCACTTCGATCTCGCCTGCTTCGACACCCAGATCCAGCCCGGTGATCGCAGCCAGATAACCCCAGCGCGCTTCCTGGAGCAGAGCCTGCACGGCTGGAACGAGGTTGGAGGCTTCCAAGATCACGTCCAGGCGGTTGGGTTCCGGCTCATTGGTGGCATCCGTCCAGGGCACCAGCACTTCCGCCCCATGCTGCAAAACTGTTTGCTCGCTCATCGCTTACCCTTCTGCCGTTTCGGTGCAGTCCACAGGTTCCTCGCCCAGCACAACCGGTTCGCTGGGACGCTCATTCCGATCCGCAGGCAGCGCACCACTCTTGATGCTGCCCAACAGCTTGACCATGCCGTCGATGATCGCTTCCGGACGCGGCGGGCAGCCGGGGATATAGGCATCCACCGGGATCACCTGGTCGATGCCGCCCATGATGTTGTAGCAGCCCTGGAACACACCGCCCGACAGGGCACACGCGCCCACCGCCACCACGAACTTAGGTTCCGGCATCTGCTCGTAAATCCGGATCAGGCGCTCGCGGGCCTGCCGGGTGACCGATCCGGTACATACCAGAATGTCAGCGTGGCGCGGGCTGCCTTGCAGCTTGACCCCGAAGCGCTCCATGTCATAGCGCGGGGTCAGCGTCGCCAGGATTTCAATAT
>CAYRWY010000611.1:0-2528 GCA_964427955.1 uncultured Anaerolineaceae bacterium | reverse complement strand
GGCGCCCTGATCCGCAGCCTGCCCAATCTCTATCCGTATGCACGATATTTCTGGGTCAGCCACGAGAGCGGTGCGGACTATATCGGCGCCTGGACGCCCTACGGCGGAGATATCATGCTCCTGGACCCGGTCAGCGGCGATCCCTTCTACGCGGAAGACGGGGTGGAGTTGTACAGCCCGCTAGCGCCTGACACTTCGCCGGGCATCCGGTTCCAGGAGGTCGATACCGGGGTGTACGAATGGGAGATCAGGACGCCCGATGGAACCCTGATCCCGACCGGGCTTACGCTGACCTATCCCCCGATCTACTCCAACTTCCTGGCCATCGCGCCGGACGGCGACGCGGCGATCTTCATCTTCGCCGGGGAAGCCCGGCTCTGGCGCAGCGGCAGTTTCGCGACCATTCCCGGCACAGAGGATCGGCTCACCGAGGGCAAGGTCGTGCGCTGGGGACCGGCGGCGTACCGCGCCTGGGGCCCCCTAACCTCCGCTGCCGGGTGAAGTGTCCGGGCACAGCAGGATTTTCAGCGCGCCCGGTTGGGCAGCCCGTTCGAAAGCCATCACCGCCTCTGAGAGCGAGTAGCGGGCCTCGATCAGCGAGGTTACGTCCACCAACCCACGTTCCAGCAGCCGCAGCGACGACTCGAACGAGCCGCAGCGACTCCCCACGACCGAGAGTTCCTTGACCACCACGCGCGTCAGATCCGCCTGCGGGAGATCGGCGTAACTACTTTTGAGCAGGATCGTACCCCGTGGCCGCACCAGGTCCAGCGCGTCGGCAAATCCGTCGGACGTGCCGGTGCAGTCGATCACGACGTCGGCACTCTCCGGCGCGAGATCGGATCGCGTGACGGCAGGAATCGCCCACCGGGCCAGCAGCGCCGCCGGACGCTCGCGGCGCACGACCACCACCAGATCGACGCCCATCAGGCGGACGACCTGAGCCACCAGCAGGCCCAGTTTCCCCGCGCCCAAGAGGACCACCCGATCCGTGGGATGCAGGTGCACCATTTCGAGCACCTGGCACGCGGCAGCCAGCGGTTCGGTGAACACCGCCGCCTCATCGGGGATCGAAGCGGGGACCGGCACGACATTGCGAGCCACCAGCCGGAACACCTCGGAGAAAACGCCATCATAGTGCTGCATTCCCAAAATCCGGCGCTGGCGGCAGTGCGTCGCCAGTCCCCGGCGGCACATATCGCAGTCACCGCAGGCGACATTGATCTCGCCCACGACGCGCCGACCGATCCATTCCGGCGGACCCTCGAGCACATCGCCCACGAACTCATGACCCAACTGGCCCTGGAAATTTTTGTAGCCGTGCAGCAGTTCCAGGTCGGTGTTGCAGATGCCCGCCAACCGCATCCGGATCAACACCTCGTCGGGTTCCGGGATAGGACGCGCCACTTCCCCCACATGCAGCGTCCCATCGAACATGACCGCGCGAATCATAGGTCTTGTCATCTGCCAAAGCCGTCCATTATAATCACCCCACCCTTTCAGGAGAGACCTTATGAAGCGACGTCTGATATTCTTGCTGCTCCTCGTCCTGGCGCTGGCGGCGTGCTCGAACGATACGACTCTGAACTTCCACAATGCCACGCAGTGCGGGACGGCGACCATCAAAATCACCGACTCGAAGACCGGCTTCACACATGATTATAGCGTTGATGAAGGCAAAGTTGTGAAAGCCCGCGTCACCCCGAACGCCGATCTGCACTACGCCGTCACCTACGCCCGGCAGTCGGACATGACCATCTGCGACGCCAAGAACGGCACGGTCCGGCTCACGAAGGGACAGACGGTCAACGTCCGGTTGGATAATGTCGTCGATCCGGCGCTGACGCCCGCGGCGCCGTAGCGCGGCGGATCGGTGGATGGCGGGGTGTGGGCGGGCACGCATTGAGAACCGGGATTTTGAGGGACAATTCCCAGTTTCCAAAGCGGGGCGCAGCAAGCGGCGCCCCCTACACAGACATTTCCCCCTCGCCATCGGGTGGAGAGGGGGTCGGGTTCATGGCGCAGAGAGATTGGAAACCTCGATCTACTGCCAGCCGGTCCAGGTGAAGCGGCGCTCCGCAACCACCCCACCCTGCGGGTAGAACAGCCCATCCGACCCTAACTGGACGACACTGACCTGCCAGGCAAACGTGCGCGTCTGGCCGTCGGCAGGGAGATAGCTCGCCGGAAGATCGAGCGACAACTGGCGCGTGCTCTGGCTGTATAGTTCTCCGGTCGTTTCGTCCCGCACCACCACCAGATACGAGTCTCGATCCCCCAGGATACCCGCCGTCATCCAGGACAGGCGTACAGTCCCGGCAATCGTCGCCCCGTCGGCAGGATAGACCGGCAGCGGCGCGTGGAAGGTCGGCGTCGCGGGCGGCGTTTCGCTCCCGGTAGAGGTCGGATTGAAAGTCGACGTCGGCGTCGGCGCGTGCACGTTCAACTGCTGGCCGATGCTCTACTGCGGCGCGCGCGGGCAACAGCAGTTCGGCGATTCCCACTGGCACCCGCCGCAATCGATCCCG
>CAYRWY010000610.1:0-2530 GCA_964427955.1 uncultured Anaerolineaceae bacterium | reverse complement strand
GGGCGAAATCCTGGGCATGGCGCTGGCGATCAGCGGCGTGGCCTGGGTGGTTTCCGACCGCCGCAACGGCGAGGGGCTGCCCCATGCCGACCCGCGCCATTATGCGCTGGGTCTGCTGTGGGCCTTTGGCGGGGCGCTGGGCCAGGCGGGCGGTTACCTGGCCTCCAAAGAAGGACTCAAGAACGACTTTTCGCCGCTGTCGGGCAACCTGATCCGGCTGGTGGCGGCTACCATTTTGATCTGGGCGATCACGGCGGGACAGCGCCAGGTCCGGCCCGGGATCGAGACGCTGCGCCAGAATCCGCGCGCGCTGCGCTTCATCATTGCCGGATCGATTGTAGGGCCGTCGCTGGGCGTCTGGCTCTCGCTGGTCGCCGTCCAGAATGCCCCGGTGGGCGTCGCCTCGACCCTCACCAGCCTGATGCCGATCTTTCTGCTGCCGCTGGGCTATTTCATCTTCAAAGAGCAGATCACGCAGCGCGCCATCGTGGGGACGGTGCTGGCCGTCGCGGGCACGGCGGTTTTGTTCCTGGTGGCCTAGCATAAGGGGATTTTGCCGTGAAGAAGTTCAACAGCGTGTGCCTCGTGACGTCCGACGTGCTCAAGCTGCGCGCCTTCTATGAAGCCGTGCTGCGCGTCAAAGCGGAAGGGGATGCGGAATTTTCGGCTTTCTCGATCCACGGATTGGGGCTGACCCTCTACACGATCCGGGGCATGGAGCAGATGGCTCCCGGCAGCACGGCGGGCACCGGCGCGGGCCGCGCCGTCCTGGAATTCGAAGTCGAAGACGTCGATGTCGAAGATCAGCGCCTGCGCGCGCTGAATGTGCCCATCGTCAAGCCGCCGACGACTCAGCCCTGGGGGCTGCGCTCGGTCTGGTTCCGCGATCCGGACGGCAACCTGGTCAACTTCTACGCGCGGGTGGCGGTTCCGTGATCCTCCGCTGAAAAAAGAGCCTCACCACAGAGGCCACAGGGCACACAGAGGAAAAACGAGAGAAGAACAAAAAACAGTTTAACGCAGAGATCGCAGAGCACGCAGAGAAATTCTAGGAGATGAGAGAAAAACGGAGAAAGTTATTTCCCCTCTCGTTTTTCTCCTGCTTTTCCTCTGTGTGCTCTGCGGTCTCTGCGTTGAATCGCTCTTAGCTTTTCACGCACATGCCCACCAGATGCTCGGCCATCGCCACCGGCAGCGCCCGCAGCAGGAGCGCATTCAGCCGGAACATCGCCGGATGGAACGCGAAATAAGTCGGGTCCTGGATCGCGTGGAAGGTGTCCAGCCGCAGCCCGACGCCCTGTGCCAGCGCCTCGATTGAGCGGCGGCGATTGGCGCGATAGACCACCGGGAAGGCGTCCACCTCGGCCCGGCCATACACCAGCGGCACCAGCCAGCGCTGCAACGGATGCAGCGCCCGGTTGAGCAGCGCGGCGGGACTGTTGGCCCCCGGCGTCAGGAAGATCAGCGCACCGCCGGGCCGCAGCACGCGCGCGATTTCGCCGAACGTCCGCGCCGGATCGGGCAGATGCTCGAATACCCAACTCGACAGCACCAGATCGATGCTCTCACCCCGCAGCGGGATCGCGCTGGCGGTTGCCACCGCGCGCGGCAGATCCGGCAGGCGGTGCTCGACCAGCGAGCGCCAATCGGGATCGAGTCCGACCGGGCGGCTGATCGCCGCGCCCAATTGTTCCAGCGCGCCGCCGCGCCCACAGCCGAGATCGAGCACACGCAGGCCGGGCCGCAGCCGCTCACGGATCAGCGCCTCGTAGACGTAGGTAGCGGGCTGCCAGCCGGGATGCTGCTGGGCATAATGAGCGCGGTAGGCATTTTGTTGGTCGAGTGAAAGCGGCATAAGATTACGGCTTCATAGGTTGGCGATAGCGAGCGTGTTTGCTATTCTACCCTAAAACAAGCAGGAGATTGATCCATGGCAGAACGTGTCAGGCTTTTTTATGAGGATCACGGGACCGGCTTGCCGGTGGTGCTGCTGCACGGCTTTCCCTTCGATCACACGATCTGGCGGGCGCAGGTCGCGGCGCTGCGCGGCAGCTTTCGTCTGATCACGCCGGATTTGCGCGGGCAGGGCCGGAGTCCGGTGCCGGACGGCGTGTACACGATGGACCTGCTGGCGCAGGACGTGATCGGGCTGCTGGACGACCTGGGGATCACGCGGGCGGTGTGGGCCGGGCACAGCATCGGCGGCTATATCACACTGGCCGCGCTGCGGATCGCGCCGGAGCGGTTCGCCGGGATCGCGCTGGTCGCCACGCAGCATTTAGCCGATTCGGAGGAGCGCCGCCAGGGCCGGATCGCGGCGGCGGAGCAAGCGCTCACCCCCGGTCCGCATCCCGTCCCCCCGGCGCTGGTCCAGGCCATGTTCGCGCCGGGTTACGACCTGGCATCGCCCACCGGGCAGCAGATCACCGACCTGATGAGCCATATCGCGCCGCAGGGCATCGCGGGCACGCAGCGGGGCATGGCCGCACGTCCCGACTCGACGGAGACGCTACGCGGGGTGCGCGTCCCG
>CAYRWY010000609.1:0-2555 GCA_964427955.1 uncultured Anaerolineaceae bacterium | reverse complement strand
GCCCCATGTTCATTTGTGTCGTTCCATTCAGAGGAAAAGTGTTGAGGTGGCCCTACTTGCCCGCGCCGGAGGCGGACGTCCGCGCCTCGGCGGTGACCGGCGGGCGGGGGCGGCTGGCCTGCTGCGCGCCCAGCGACGTGATCAGCACCACCGATCCGACGATGATCGCGGAGGCCAGCGCGATCCGCAGTGACAGCTCTTCTCCGGCGAGCGCCCAGCCCAAAAAGACCGCCACGACCGGATTGACGTAAGCGTAGCTCGTCGCGCGTGAGGGCGTGGTATGGCGCAGCAGCCAGATGTAGGCCGTGAAGGCCACCAGCGATCCGAACAGGATCAGGTAGAGCAGGGCCGCGACCGACTTGAACGAGACGTGCGACGGGTGGACGTCCGACCACTGACCGGCGAGCGTGCCGATCACGCCCAGCACCACGCCGCTGCACAGCATTTCCATGCTGGCGGCTTGCAGCGGGGCCTGGGGCAGCGGAGCCTGGCGGGAATAGAGCGATCCCGCGGACCAGGACAGCGCCGCGGCGACCAGTCCCAGCGCGCCCAACAGATCCACCTGGTGACCGCCCAGCAGCTCGGCAGGACCCAGCAGGATCGCGACACCGACCAATCCGAGAAACAACCCCAGCACCATGCGCCGGTTGGGACGCGTGCTGCCGAAAATCAGCCAGTTGAGCAACGCAATCCACAGCGGCGTCGTACAGATCATTAGCGCGGCCAGACTCGACGGCACCCGCTGCTCGGCCCAGGTGACCAGGCCCGTCCCGCCCACCAACATCAGCGTGCCGATGATGAAGGCCGAGCGCCAGTGCACCGCCTGGGGCCGGGGTGTGCCGCGGAAGCTCATCCAGCCGTACAGCAGCGTCCCGGCGATCAAAAACCGCGTGGACGTCATCAGGAAGGGCGGCAGGGTCTCGATGGCGAAGCGAATGCCGAGATACGTCGAACCCCAGATGATATAAACCGCCACCAAAGCGGCCAGAAGCTGCCAGCGCGGGGTCGATGGGGGATGGACGTTCTGGGCCATGAGTGTTATCCTGTAGGGTCGCCGGACGAATGATCCGATTTTTAGCACATCTTTTCGCTTGCGACTATATCCAAATCGTACCAATGCATACCAGACTGATCTACACTCACCCACCTGTTTCCGTAACGGCGGCTTTCCAGCAGCGCCAATTCCTGCTCCAACTGGCGACCGCCGTGATTCTGCTGCTCGTCCTGGCCGCCGTGGGGACCTTTCCCACCACCGAGATCATCGCGGCAGCTTTCGTGATCACGTTCGGGGCCACGCACACCGGGCGTATCTTCTTGATCGAATTCGTCCCGCTGCTGGTCATGCTGCTGCTCCACAAGCGGCTGCGCGCCGTGGCTGACACGGTCGTCGGGATCGACCCGAATATCACGAATATCATCCAGTGGGAGCGCGCGCTGCCCGGCGGCACGCTGCCCGGCCACTTTTTACAGGCGCACCTCTGGGACCAGTTCTACACCCCGGTGTTGGACGTGGTCACCAACAGCCTGTACCTGGTCCACTTCTTCTGGCTGTTGATCGCGGCGGCGCTGATCTGGCAGCACAACCGGTCGGCCTACCGCGCCTATGCCGCGGGACTGATCGTGCTGTCGTATGCCGCCCTGCTGACCTACGCCCTGTTCCCGGCGGCCCCGCCCTGGTGGGCGACCTATCACGGGTATCTGCGCCAACAGCCGATCTGGCTTGATCATTTTGTCGATTCGGCTCAGAATATGATGCGGGCCAGCAATCCGGTCGCGGCCATGCCGTCGCTGCACACCGGTTACCCGTTTTATATCGCGCTGGTGTCTACCCACGTCTGGGGCAAAAAGGCGCTGCCGGTGTTCCTGCTGCCGCTGGCGGTCGCGTTTTCGACCGTCTATCTCGGCCACCATTATGTGGTCGATGCGCTGGGCGGCGTGCTGTATGCGACACTCACCTTCGTCCTGGTCACCCTGGGCGAACAGTGGTGGGCGAAAAAACGACACGGCGCGCAGGAGCCTGTGTAAGATTAGCCTGAAACTGGAGGCTGATATGGTGCCACTGCCGACCGCACAACAAATCCTGGATACCTTGAACGCTCATTCCCAGGAATTACGCCAGATGGGCGTGCGTAGGTTGGGACTGTTCGGATCGTACCGGCACAATACTCCGAAGGCCGACAGCGACATGGATTTTCTGGTCGCCCTGGCGCGGCCTTCGTTCGACGATTACATGACGATCAAGTTCTTCCTGGAAGACCTCTTCGGGTGTCCGGTCGATCTGGTCATCGAGAGCGATCTCAAGCCGCGCCTGAGCCGGACGATTTTGAGTGAGGTCCTGTATGCCCAGGGACTATAGGCTGTATCTCGAAGACATCCTGGACGCCGCCCAAAAGGTGATCCGCTACGCCGCCGACGTAGAATACCGTGAACTGGTCGCGGACAGGATGCGTCTGGAGGCGATTCTATTCAACCTGCAAATCGTCGGAGAAGCCGCGAAACAGGTGCCGGATGAACTGCGCACCCGGTATCCAGCCATCGAATGGCGTAAGATAGCG
>CAYRWY010000608.1:0-2591 GCA_964427955.1 uncultured Anaerolineaceae bacterium | reverse complement strand
GCCCAACGTTAGAGTCCGGTTAGCGTACCGGTTGTCCGACCCTTTTTCCACAACTCCCCAAGGTTAGAAAATTATCCCACGCCCGTCCGAGTTATCTACAAACCTGTGCATAACCTGTAGATAACCTGTGCATAACTCGCCCAGCCTGTAGATAACTTTTTTATCCCACGTAACCCACAAACCCTAGCTGTGACCCACACAGCGTCGATCACCCCCACATCTGGGGGTACCCCATAAAGCAAGAAAAGACCTTTAAAACTAACCTGTAGATAACCTGTAGATAACTCGGCAAGTTATGCACAGGTTATCTACAGGTTATGCACAGGCTGTGCATAACTCCTAGCGTCTCAAAAGTTGGTCGTGGGATTTTTGCGGGAAACCGGTGGGGGGTAGCGCCACGACTCACCGCCAGATATGGGGGTCAGGGGTGATTCTCAAAATGAACGGGGCCAGCGAAGACCGAGTTATCTACAGATCGGCGCTCTACTACTACTGCTACTAAAAGATCATAGAGAAATCAGGGAGAATCATGATCTGAGTTCTTGTAAGCGATCCGCACGGATGTTTTTGCCGAAATTGCTCGATCCCGCGCAATTGTGTACGATCAGCGCAATTGGGGACTGTGTGAGGACATCACGATGACAGGGATCGAGAATGAGCCTCTGGCTCACTATGAGCAGGAAATCAGGCGGCTGAATCGCCTGGTGGAAGTCAGCCTGGTGATCAATTCCACCCTGGAACTGCGCCCGCTGTTGACCGTGATCATGGACCATGCGGCTGAAATCACCGGCGCCGAGTCGGCTTCGGTCATGCTGTACGACCGCAACACCGATCAACTGCGGTTCGTGGCCTCCACGACCACCAGCCCGGTCGCCAAAGAACTGCTCAACATTCCGGTCCCGTTGGAAGGCAGCCTGGCCGGGACCATCCTGCGCGAGAACCGGGCGATTGTGCTCGACGACGTGTCCACCGATCCCCGCCACTACCGGGCCGCGGACAACCAGAGCGGCTTCGATACGCGCTCGCTGCTGGGTGTGCCCATGCGCTACCGGGATCACGTGATCGGTGTCCTGGAGTCCGTCAACAAGATCGAAGGCCGTTGGACCGAGGATGATCGCCGGAGCATGTTGGTGTTGGCCTCGCAGGCGGCAATTGCCATCGAAAACGCCCAGATGGTCGAGCAGACGCGCCGCGCCTACAACGAGCTGGACCAGTTGGACAAGCTCAAGAATGATTTCATCGCTATCGCCTCGCACGAGCTGCGCACGCCGCTCAGTGTGATCCTGGGCTATGCCACCTTCCTCAAAGAAGAGTCCCAGGGTGAAGTCAGCTCCCATGCCAGTGCCGTGCTCAACAGCGCACTGCGAATGCGCAACCTGATCGAAGATATGACGAACCTGCGCTTCTTGAAGTTGGGCGAGACCGAACTCAAACGCGAGCACATCCCCCTGGCCGCGTTGTTCCAGGCCGCCGAGAGCGACGTCAACAGCATGGCACAGGCCAAGGGCCATGTCTTCGAGGTGACCGTGCCGGACATCAGCCTGGTCGTCGCCGTGGACCGGGTGAAATTCGGGATGGCGCTGACCAACCTGCTGAATAACGCGATCAAGTTCACGCCCAGCGGAGGACGTATCTCCCTCACCTATGAGCGCAAGCCTACCGCCGTCTGGATCAAGGTGATAGATACCGGGGTCGGTATTCCCCAGGATCAGCTTGAGCAGATTTTCGAAGAGTTCCACCAGGTAGAAGATCACATGACGCGCCGTCACGGCGGGATGGGGCTGGGGCTGTCGATTGCCAAGGGCCTGATCGAAGCGCACGGCGGGCGCATCTGGGCCGAAAGCGAGGGGCCGGGGCATGGCAGCACGTTCTATATCAACCTGCCCCTGGCCCGGTGAAGACCCCGGTCAACTCGGTCGCGTATCCGGCAGTGGATAATCCAACAGCAGCGTTTCGAGCGCCAGGCGCGCGTTCACATTTTTCCCCAGGTAATTCTGCGTGCGGCGGGTCGCCAGCAGGGCGGTCTGCGCCAACTCCGGGCTGATCCGCCGGGCTAGCTGGCGCAGTTGGTCGGCGTGATCCGCATTGGTGATCGGCGTGCGGCTGCGCGCGGCCAGCAGCAGCGCATCCCGCCAGTAGCTTTGCCAGAAGTCCAGCAGCGCCAGCAGCGTGTTTTTTTCCAGCGACAATTTCTCCACCAGGGCAAAGCGTGCCCGGCGGTTACCGCTCAACGCCTCTTCGAGCAGCGCCAGCGCGTCGTGGCGCGTTTCCAGTTCGGCGGGATCGCTCAGCGCGCTGACCGCCCAGCCAATTCGCCCGCCCGAAAGCTGGGCCAGGGTGCGCGCCGTGTCGGCGTCGGTCCCCCACTGCTGCTCCAAGGCCGCGCGGACGGTCTGCACCGGCAGGGGGCGCAGGTGCAGCGGCTGGCAGCGCGAGACGATGGTGGGCAGCACATCCTCGGCGGCATTCGCCGTCAAAATCAGCACGGCCCTGGGCGCCGGTTCTTCGAGCGTCTTGAGCAGGGCATTGGCCGCGGCAGGATTGGCCTCGTGGAAGCGGCGCAGGATCGCCACCCGGTAGCGGGCTTCGTA
>CAYRWY010000607.1:0-2610 GCA_964427955.1 uncultured Anaerolineaceae bacterium | reverse complement strand
AAATGAGAATTGTCTCTCAAAAATCCCGGTTCTCAATGCCTGTCCGCCCCTGAACGCTTGCGGGGGAAGGGTTGGGGATAGGGGCTTCTCAAATGGTTTCCAAAAGAGGTATTGAGGAACCGGCAGCCCTTGAAACTGTTCACTGTCAACTGTAAACTAATAACTAATAACTAACGACTCTCGATGATGACGCGCTGTATCGTAATGACTGAGTAGAAAGCGATTTTCATGAACGACCGGCGTTTACTACCCTTTCAAGGTTGGCGGTTATGGTTCATGCAAGCGGCAGTCGTCTTTTCGCTGGTCGTGCTGGTGATCCGGCTGGCCGATCTCCAGTTCGCCAATGGGGCCAAAGCCCGCAGTGATGCCGAGGAAAACCGGCTGCAAATCGTGCTTCAGCCCGCCCCGCGCGGCAGCATTCTGGACCGGTACGGCGTGGACCTGGCCAAGAACGACCCTGCCTACAACGTCGCCATCACGCCCGCCGATCTGCCCGACGATCCCGCCAAGGTGTTGGAAGTGTATAACCGGGTATCGGCCCTGATCGACGTGCCTGCCACGCGCGCCGTGGCCGATGCCGCAGGCCGCACCAACGAACGCAGCCTGGACGATATGGTGCGCGAAGGGGAAGGTATCGCGCCCTACCGCCCGGTGATTGTGAAGCAGGACGTGGACTACGACGTCATGGCGCAGCTTCTGGAACAGTCCCAACTGCTGCCGGGCGTCTCGATCCAGGTGGCGTCGGTGCGCGAGTATCCCACCGGCTCGCTGACCTCGCAGATCATCGGCTACCTGGGTCCGATCGGGCCGGATGAAGAAAAACGGCTGCGCGAGCAGGGCTACGATCCGGCCTTCGACCGGATCGGCTATGCCGGGATCGAAGCGTTCTTCGAGAACGATCTGGCCGGAGAGCGGGGAACCGAAACCTGGGTGGTGGACGTGGCCGGGCGGCAGCTTCAACTGGTGGACGAACAGAAGCGTGTGCCGGGCTACACCGTGCAGTTGACGATTGACACCGAGCTTCAGAAAGCCGCCCAGGAGGCGATCACCAAGCGGATCAACATCGTCAACGCCGACGCGCAGCGCCTCGTGACGCAGCAGGGCGTCGTGATCGTTATGAATCCGCAGAACGGCCAGATTCTCGCGATGGTAAGCTGGCCGACCTACGACAACACCCGCTTTGCCCGCAGCATCGATGGCGATTACTACTTCGATCAGGCGGGGGACTCGCTGCGCCCGCTGGTCAATCACGCCATCCAGGCGCTGTATCCGCCCGGCTCGGTCTGGAAGCTGGTCACGGCGACCGGCGTGGTCCAGGAGAAGGTGATCGATCCGCTGCAACCGCTGTACTGTCCGGGGCGGCTGGTGCTGCCCAACGCCTACGCCAAGCGCGACGATACCAGCCGGGGTCAGACCTTCGTGTGCTGGTACAAAGAGGGGCACAAGGACGTCGATCTGCTGCGCGGCATTGCCCAAAGCTGCGACGTGTACTTCTACCAGGTGGGCGGCGGCAATCCCGAGGTCAGCAGCGCGACGCTGCGCGAGGGCGGGCTGGGAATTTTCGACCTGTACCGCTACGCGTCGGCGTTTGGGATCGGGTCCGAATTGGGCGTCGAACTGCCGGGCGAGCTGGCGGGCCGGATGCCGGACAGCCAGTGGAAGCGCCGTAACTACGGGGAAAGCTGGTCTACCGGCGATACCTACAACGCCGCGTTCGGCCAGGGTTACGTGACGGTCACCCCCTTGCAGTTGATCACCGCCGTTTCGGCCATCGCCAACGGCGGCACGGTCTACCAGCCGACCATCGTCGAGAACCTGCAAGACGCGAACGGCAATATCGTGCAGGAGTTCGATCCGCGTGTTGACCGCACGCTGGTGCTCAAGCCCGATCAGCCCGCCGTGCTGCTCCTGCAAGAGGACATGCTGTACTACGGCAGCGACAGCCTGGCCTGCCACTGTGAAGAGGACAGCCAGTGGTATGATCCGACCCGCTGCAATCCGGATAACTACACCAAGCAGCTTGATCTCGATACGAACGCGGTAGACGACGTGCACAACTGGGTGACCTATACGGTCAATGTCCCGTACAACTACAGCTTCAACGCCGGGGTCTGCGACGAACTGGAATTCAGCAGTATCTCGCTCAACCAGGACACCGAGTACAGGCCGCCCTTCGTCACGACCGAGACGCTCCAATGGATTCAGAAAGGGATGCGCGAGGCGGTGCTGGTTGGGACGGCCTCGAAGGGCGCGCTGTCCTACGTCAACGTGGCCGGGAAGACCGGCACGGCGGAATACTGCGACGACATCGCCAATGCCAAGGGGTTGTGCGTGCCGGGGCAGTGGCCCTCGCACGGCTGGTACGTGGGCTATGCGCCCTACGAAAACCCGGAAGTGATCGCGCTGGCGTTTGTCTACAACGGCGGTGAAGGTTCGGTGGTGGCCGCGCCCGTCGTCAACGAAGTCTTGGACGCCTATTTCAAACTGAAGACCCAGCGCCAGCAGCAGTAACGGCGTGGGTCATCGGAGGTCTACCAGGGGCGCATATGCGCCCTTTTTTGTACGCCCGGCAGGGGCGATAGCTAGGCGGTGAAAGACCGCTATGGACGT
>CAYRWY010000606.1:0-2633 GCA_964427955.1 uncultured Anaerolineaceae bacterium | reverse complement strand
CGACCAGGACGTCACAGTTGAGTTCGTAAGATCTGGTGAGCACCTCGGCCGGGACGCGCCAGAAGCCCCATGCGACGTTGGGGAGTACATACGTCTCGTTGGGCCGCACGGCCTGCACCAGCCCGCCCGGCAGTTGGACGTGCTGCCAGTTGTCGAAGGGGGCCGAACCCGGCTCGCACTCGCACAGGGCCGACAGAATTCGGAACAGGTCGGGATTCATGGTATTCATGTCGGCGGCGACCAGGGCTTTGTCGTAACGCCGCTGCGAATGGTAGTTGCAGGTCACGCCCAGGCCGGTCAGCGTCTTGCCGACGCCGCCTTTCACGCTGGTCAGAATATGAATATTCTGCGGCTGTTCGAGAATCTGCCGGAGTTCCATCCACACTGCTTCTTTGTCCGGAAAACGGAGGGCGATCTCCCGGATGATCCCCTTGAGCGCCTCGTGGTTGTCCTGGTGCTCCAGGTCGTAGATCAGTTGGACGGCGAAGTCCCTGGCCGCTCCCTCGTGCAGCTTGAAAACTTGCGGAGAGAGTCCGATTCTGATGAGCAGGGCTCCCCGCTCCGTAGGACCCGCGCAGTAGCCGCTGTCGGCGAGCAAGTCCGCAAAGCGGTTGCGTTCAGATACATCGAATATTTCCGGCATGATAGTTTAGCCACCCCACTAAAACTGTAATTACACTGCCAGGCGCAGTATTTAAGAACGGCCCATCCTTCGTCTAACCTGCTGGTGCAGACTTTCCAGGCGCGCCGCATACGCGCCGTCCTTCAAGGGGCGCCGGAGGGCGGCGCACAGCCGGTCCAACGCGTGCCAGTTGTCCGTGTCAACGAGATGCTGGACCAGATTCAGCGCGAAACTGCGGGCCGCGCCTTCCAGAAAACTCACGTCGGCAGGGGATAACCCAATTTCGATACACAACGCGGTGCGCGCTGAGGCGTCAGCCCGGCCACTTCTCACGACTAAATCGGCTAATTCAGCCGCATCCAGGGTAGAGGCCCTGAGGATGTCCTGGAACAGGTCCTGCCCGGTCTGGTTGGGCATCTGGCGGAGGTTGTTGCCCGCGGCGGGCGCGCTCAGAGCGGCTAACACCCGCGCCAGGACGGCGTCGTAAGGCGCGCGGGTGAAGTCGTGAATCTGGTACATCCCCGGCGTGATCGGGATCGGCAGCTTGCTGTATTCGACAGCGCGGGCCATGACGGGGATGATAGTCAATGATTTCAGGGTGGTAGCGTGGCACAATTCTTTGAAGGCGCCGCTGGTGGGGTCGATGGAGTCGGGTGAGATGACAAAGAGGAAAAAAGCGCTGTTTTCGATGGCGGCTTGAATCTCAAGCCAGAAAGGCTCCCGTCCGGTGATGCTGCGCACGTCCAGCCAGATCGGGCAGCCAGCGTCGGTCAGGCTGTCCGCGAGACGCAACACAAAGTCTTGATCTTTGCGACTGTAACTAATAAAACTGTAGCTCATCTCTTTTTTCGACCGACGTGGAGGGTTTCACAAAAAACAGGTATAGGATCATTATAAGATTTCCTAATTTGATGTCAACCAACCTGCGCCAGCGTTTTCCCCGATGCATAAGTCACCTCGGTATATCGCGCCCGCCTGAATTAAACTATACTTAACTGAAAGCGGGATAGACCGGGATGCCCTATGATTGATCTGCAATACACTCCATATATCTTTCCACTTCTGGTGGCGGGCGGCGTGGCGCTGACGCTGGCCGGCGCGATCTGGCGGCGGCGGCCTGGCGTAGGCGTCGTGCCGTTCGTCGTGCTGATGCTGGCGTTGGGCTGGTGGACGCTGTCCAACGTGCTCGAAATGAGTTCGACCACCCTGAACCAACAGTTGTTTTTCTCCGGCTTGGCCTACGTCGGGATCACCGTCGCCACGGCGGCCTGGCTGGCGTTCGCGCTGGAATATACCGGGCGCGAAAAATGGCTGACCCGGCGCAACGTGGCGCTGCTGTCCATCGAGCCGGTGATCGTCGTCGTGCTGGCCCTGACCTACGACCAGCAGCACATCTTTCGCTCGGAATACTACCAGGACGTGTCGGGCGCGTTCCCGGCGGTGGCAGTGACATTCGGCTGGGCCTTCTGGCTGCACGGCGCGTATTCGTACCTGCTGCTGATCGTGGGGAACCTGCTGCTGGTCCGGGCGTTTTTTGGGGCGACGCAGCTTTACCGCGAGCAGTTGGCGATGCTGCTGATCGCCGCGCTGGCACCCTGGGTGGCCAATGCTATCTTTATTTTTGGACTCAGCCCGTTCGACACGCCGTTCGACCTGACCCCCTTTGCTTTCGTGATTACCGGCGCCGTGATGGCGTGGAGCATCTACCGCTACCGGCTGCTGGACATCGTCCCGGTGGCGCACCACTTCGTGATCGAGAGCATCGGCGATGGAATCGTCGTGATCGACAAGCAGAACCGGATCGTGGATGCCAACCCGGCAGCGCTCGCCCTGGCCGGGCAGGACGCGTCCGCTAACGTGGTCGGTCGGCTGGTCAGCGAAGTGGCGCCGCATCTCACCGCGCTGGCTGACAAGTTCCGCATGGTGGAAGAAGGTCAGGACGAGGTCACCACGGGTCAGGGCGAGGCCGAGCGCCATTTCCAGATGCGGATCACGCCGCTGCGCAACCGGC
>CAYRWY010000605.1:0-2639 GCA_964427955.1 uncultured Anaerolineaceae bacterium | reverse complement strand
ATTCCATCAGGATCACGTTGTCGCCGGTCGCCCAGGGGCGCGGTACCGCCGCCCCCGCCTGATAGAGCGTGCTCAGCGTCGTATATTCGTGCATCAGCCACGAGGTATGGCGCACTTTCTGGCCAAAGGTCGTATTCTTGAAAATCGCTCGCATCTCGCGCTGGTCGTTTTCCGTCAGGCGCGTGCCGTCTGCCACGAGGATGTCCCGGCCCCGGCGGTAGACGGCGTCGTGGCGCAGTTGGCGGAACATGCGCGGGCGGTAGACTTTGGCCGCCAGCAGCGTTTGTCCGGTCGCTTCCGCCGCCTGGCAGCAGTACACGCTGGCTTCTTTGCCGCCCCGGACCAGCATCAGCACGTCGGCAATCAATGCCTGGTCGTACAGGGATTTGAGCGACTGCATCAGCCAGCCCGACTCGTACTGGGATGGCTGGTAGAGCGTTTCGAAGCCGCCTTCCAGGCCCTCGGCGTCGGCGAAGTCACTGACGATCTCCGCCTGGGATTTTTGGGGCAAAGGTTCGGAGCGCGGTTTGCGCAGGCGGTGCGCCTGCCGGTCCGAGCGAATCTCGGCGGGACTGCCCCGGTTCAGGCGGCGATGGCGCTTGCGGCGGCGGTGGGCCTGCCGGTCCGAACTGCGCGGATCGTACTGATCGTCGTACTGATCATAATCGTGATGAGACACGGCGTTATGCTCCCGATTGGACGTCTTCAGGTTGATCTGTGCGAGTCGAGTCGCACGATGCAGGGTGAGAACCTGATCGGTTGGGGACCGCGCTGCCCGGTGGACAGGCGGAATCACCTCAACCCCAGACGATGGGTCGGGGTCGCTGCACGCCGTTAAAAATGGAATTGAGCGCGGGAAGATCGCTAGCAGGCGTAGAAAGCAGACGTACCCTGACCCACGACGACCGCCAAGTCTATGCTGTGTGCCATACGCATACGCCTCGCTTTCTACGAACTGGGAGGGGAGAATTTACTCCGATCTGTTAGAACAATAGCATAGGGCGCGCCGGGCTGTCAAGGTGACTCGCCCGGCGGCGCCGCTTTGAAAGATGAGATTTATCCCTCAAAAACCCTCATCACTGCCGGTTGGTAACGTTTCCGTCTCCGTCGTGCGGTAGACAGGCCCGGTACTGTTGGCACGCGACCTGCGCGGCGGCATTTTTGGCGTTCACATCCGCCTTCAGCTTGCGGAGTTCACCCAAACACCGCAGAACGTTGGGATTGGCGGGAGAGCAGCCCACCAAGGCTGCCGCACTGTAGGTTGCCTGGGCGAGGGACGCGGCCTGGGTAGCATTATCGCACTGCTGCTTTTCCGCGCTGCACGCATCGCTCCGAATGCCCTCCAGCCCGGTCTCGGCCCCTGCGACCAGCCCCTCCAGCAGCGCCGGAGACGAGGCGATGGACAGGTCAGCCCGGTCGAACGACGCGGGCAGCGGCGGCTCGTCCTTCGTGTCCTCCGTCGTGGTGATACCGGTCACGGCGGCGGCGTAGGTCTGGGTTTGGGTCGCGGCATCATAGACCGGCGCTTTGAGCGTCATCTGAATATTCAGTGGACCGACCGCCAGCACCGCCTGAGCGGACAGATCCGGTATGGCGGCCCAGTCCAGGCTGAAGTACGCCGCGTCGATATAGCGAACGGTCATACCCGGATCGCCGATCACCCAGATCATCTGGGGTCCCACGCCTTGCAGCGTCAGCAGGTGGGTCCCATCCCCCTGATCGGCAAAGGTCCCGGAGGCTGCGGACTGGATATACAGGCCGCCATCCTCGGATGACGGATCATCCAGACCTTGACCGTCCTGCGCTCCGGTAGGCAGGACTGGCAGCCCAACGGCAAACACCATCATCACTGCAATCAGGCGAACTAAGAGTTTCATATAAACCTTTCCTCTGGAATGCTTGTAGCACTGCGCGCAAAATACTAAGCGGGCCATGTCATCCGACATTATTGCCCGCTTATTTTTGTCGTCAAACCAGGTCGGTTTAGGTCGAATTCAGAACTAATCAGTGCCCGGCAGGCCACAGTCCCATCACCTGGCGGAGGATGGCGAATTCGCCCAGGTGGTACGCGTTGTGATCCGCGACCACCAGAATCTCGCGCAGGATGTTATGCTGCGGGGCGTGCGGCAGCGGCGCGGTCAGATCGAGGGCCGGATCGCGGACGATGGCTTCCAGGGCGTGCGAATCCGCGCGAAAGTCGTTGATCGTCTTGTTCCAGCCGGTCGCATCCGTCTGTGAACCGGCGTGCGGCCAGTAGTCATCCGGCCACTGGCGGTACTGGTACTGGGGATTGCGGATATAGTCAAGAATATCCCACTGCGCGATGCGGAGATGTTCCAGCAGGAACCAGAATGAATAGGTCACATTCGGCGGCTGGGCGTTGATGTGTTCCAGCGGGAAATCGGCCACGGCCTGATCGAAGGTCATGGCGGCCTGACCGCCGCGCAGCAGCGCGAGCAGTTGATCGCGTAACACCTGATCGGAAGACATCCTCGTTTCCTTTCTCGTTGGCGACTAATCCGGCAGATCGGGCGGCTGGGGCGGCGGGATCGGGGGCGCGTCCTCGTCGGGCGGCGGCGGGGCGTAGCGGCCCTGCTTCTTCATGAGCATCGTCTGCCCCATGCCCGGCTCCCATTCGT
>CAYRWY010000604.1:0-2648 GCA_964427955.1 uncultured Anaerolineaceae bacterium | reverse complement strand
ATGCCCGGATGCGGCGCTTCGGTCAGGATCGCGCCCGACGCGATGATCGGCTGGAAGTTGGGCAGCAGGTCGCCCTCGCCCTGGTCCCAGCCGGGCCGCGCCTGGCGCACCATCAGCCGCACGATCTCGCGGGCCAATGCCTGCTCGATCATCAATTCTTCGGTCGTGCCCGGGATGGACGACGGGTGAAGCTGCTTGTTGCCCATGTAATCGCGCAGGGCTTCCGCCGTCATGTCGAACGGCAGCCAGCGCAGCACGTTGGCAGCCTGGACCGCCTCCAGCGTGCCGGGCGCATTGTGGCCAATGCCCAGGTCGGTACGGATGTTGTAATGCAGCTCTTTGTTGATCCCGCCGATGATGGCGCTGTTGGCGCTGCCCACATCCACGAACAGCGGGCCGATGCCCTTCTGCGGCAGCTCGTTCATATAGCGCAGCGCGCTGATGTAACCCTGGGTGGTCGGCACCACGCCCACGCCGCTGTACCGCCCGATTTCGGCAAAGCCGCCCGGACTCTTGGCGCGGTATTCGTCGTACACGACCGCCAGCTCGATCTGGGCGGGGAGCAGGGCTTCTTCGTCCAGCGTGGGGCGCACATTTTTGGCGACGAACACCGTGCAGTATTCGCCCAACAGGTCTTTGACCTGCGCGCGCAGCGCCTTGTTCCCGGCAAAGAGCACGCTGGGAATGTTGCCGCGCTTGATCAGCGACACCGCCTGCGCGACTTTGTGCACCATGTCGAGCAGAATTTCGTCCGCGCCGTCGTCGGTGCCGCCCACGATCAGGATCATATCCGGCTCGCCGGACAGGATGGCGTTGATCTGCTCTTCTTCGCTGCGCAGATCGTCCGGGCACAGCATATCCGTCAGCGTGATGTAGCTGCCGGACAGCACGCGCTTCCCGCTGATGATGCTGAGTTCGGGGGTCAGGCCGACCATAAAGACGCGCATCGGGCGTCCGGCGCTGCTGGTGGCCAGGAACATATCGATTCCATGCCCGCCGCTTTCGGGGGTGATGAACAGGTTATCGCTGCCGTCCTGGCTGAGGATCACCCGCCCGATCAGGTCGGTTAGCCCCTGTACGGCGTGTTCCAGGCCCATCGCCACCTTGCCCAGCGGCGGTTCCGCCGTCGTGCGAGCGCGGGAGGAGGCGATCAGCCGGTACTGCCCTTCGACCAGATCGAACAAGACCAGCCGGGTATGCACGTTGCCCAGGTCGGCGACCAGGATCGAGTTGACATTCTCGTAAGCCATGACCGGCTATCCCCCCACCTTATCCAGCACGAATTCAAGCTGCCGCCGGATCACGTCGCTGAAAATCGCCAGGCTGGTCAGGATCGCGCCCGCGTACAGCGCCCCCAACGTGACCGTCACGAAAAACTGGCCGACGGCGCTCGCGCCCCGCAGCCAGCGCGGGCGGACCAGTTCGCCGCGGCGCTCGATGGCAAAATAAGAGAAGTAGATCAGGGTCGTGATCACGCCGACCACGATCACCAGGCCATCGACGGTATCATCCCCCACGGCGTCCCCGGCCTCTTTCGCCAGCGGGATCACCGTCCCGGCCACCGCGCCGACGATGGCGACCGCCGTGCCGATCCCGATGATCGGCGCCAGCCCCAGATCGCCAATCGGCGCCAGCCGGGGCGAGAACTTGAACAGCAGCAGCGCGCCGAACAAGAACGGCACCGCCCCGACCACGCGCAGGGTCACCATCGTGGCCGAGTCGCGCGTGCCCGTGTCGGCCAGCAGCGTATCGTTCAGCCAGGGGATCAGCACGCTTTCGGTCAGGACGATCACCGTATAGCCCGCCGCGATCCCGACGAGCAGGTGAATCGCTATCCGGTACAGGAAATTGTCGCCGAGCAGGTAGCTGAACACCAGCAGCGTCAGCACCAGCGATACCCACCCGCCGATCAGGTCAAGAGTATGAGGACTCAACGCCGCCGCCTCCGTGTCAACCCGCGCAGCAGGTTAATGACCATGCCGAACGCGATCAGCCCTGCCGCCGCTGCCGCGCCGAGCGCCATACTGTGCCACCGCGACTCCTCCGGGTTCGGCAGGTCCACCGGCAGGTCTTTGGGGAGCGTATAGAGGGTGGTTGACCCGGCATTCCGGGCGACGTTGTAGCTGTAAGCGTCGCGCACCCCGGCCAGGTAGCCCGCGTAACCGTCCCGGTTCACATAGGGCACGGCCAGCGGCTCCAGGGCCGCTGTGACCAGCGCGACTTTCGGCACTGGCACGCCGTCAAGCTGCTCGGCCCACATCCGCACCGCGTTCGAGTCTTCGCCCACCACTACGATCAGGGCAATGTCACGATCCAGGCTGCCCACGAACAGGCCGGTGGTATCGCCGCGCAGGTCGTGCTTGAACGCCGGGAGCGACTGCGGGTTGCCCTGCGAATCTTCGGTGGTATTACGCAGCGACCGCACGCCCACCGCTTCGCCCGGCAGGTAGCTCAGGACGAAGTAGTCTTGATCGGCTTCCAGGGTCGTTTCCCCCTGCCCCCGCGCCGCCAGCAGCTTCGCATCCCCGGCCAACGGGTTGATCACCGCCTGAGCGTGGAAAATGCCAGCGGCGTTGGTGCTGAGGATCAGCGGGATGGCCTGGCGGGCAAACACGTCGCGCAGCAGCGCTTCGGCCAGCGGGTCCAGT
>CAYRWY010000603.1:0-2670 GCA_964427955.1 uncultured Anaerolineaceae bacterium | reverse complement strand
CTGTTTTTCGCTGAAAGCGGATAGCTGACCGCTATTTCTCACAGGAGCACGTTGTATGAAAGTCCCGATTTCCTGGCTCAAAGATTATGTAGACCTCACCATCTCGATTGAAGACCTGGCCGAACGGCTGACGCTGGCCGGGCTGGAAGTGGAAGGCATCCAATACATCGGCCTGCCCCAGGGTCCGGCGCCGGAAGGCAGCAACCAGCCGCCGTCCGGCCACCTGGTCTGGGATCGCGAAAAACTGGTGCTCGGCGCGATCCGCGAGGTGAAGCCGCACCCCAACGCCGACCGGCTGGTGCTGGCCACCGTCGATTACGGCGGCAGCGAGCTGGAGCAGTGTGTCACCGGCGCGCCCAACCTGTACCCCTACAAGGGGCAGGGTCCGCTCGATCCGCCGCTGCTGGCGCCCTTCGCCAAAGAAGGCGCGGAAGTGATCGACGGCCACGCCGACGGCGTCCAGCGCATGATTCTGCAAGAGCGCAAGCTGCGCGGCATCCCCAACCGCAGCATGGTCTGCTCGGAGATGGAACTCGGCATCTCGGACAGCCACGAAGGGATTCTGCTGCTGGATTGGGACGAATTCGGCCATTTCGCGCCGGGCACGCCGTTCCAGGATGTGCTGGGCGACGCGGTGCTGGACATCGCGCTGCTGCCGAACACCGCCCGCTGCTACAGCATCGTCGGGGTAGCGCGCGAAGTCGCCGCGCTGACCGGCGCGCCTTTCCGCCTGCCTCCGCTGGACATCGTGGCCGAAGGGCCGTCGATTGACGGCCAGGTCTCGGTCGAAACCCAGGAACCGGACCTCAACCCGCGCTTCACGCTGGCCTTGATCCGCGACGTGGCGATCAAGCCGTCGCCGTCGTGGATGCAGCGCCGCCTCAAGCTGGCGGGAATGCGCCCAATCAACAACATCGTGGACGCCACGAACTACGTCATGCTCGAATTGGGCGAGCCGCTGCACGCCTTCGATCACGATACGCTGGTCGAGCGCGCCCACGGCCACGCGCCCAAGATCATCACCCGCCTGCCCTATACGGGCGAACACCTGACCACGCTCGACGGCCAGGATCACGCCCTGGATGACTTCAACATCCTGGTCACCGACACGGCGGGATCGCTGAGCCTGGGCGGGATCATGGGCGGCCTGGAAAGCGAAGTGCAGGATAATTCCGGCGAGGTGCTGGACGCGACCGGCGTCGAGGCGAGCGAGAGCGGCGAACTGGTGCACGGCAAAGCAGTGGCCAGCCGTCCCACCACGCAGCATGTGCTGCTCGAAGCGGCGTCCTGGAACTTCATCAACATTCGCCATACCATGCAAAGCCAGAAGATGAGCAGCGAGGCGGGCATCCGCTTCAGCCGCGGCGTGCATCCGGCGATGGCCCCGCGCGGACTGCGGCGCTGCATCGAATTGATGCGCCAGATCAGCGGCGGCGTGGTCGCCCAGGGTATTATCGACTACTATCCGCAGCCCTATCCGGTGGTGCAGATCGATCTGCCGCTGAGCGCCGTAGATCGCCTGCTCGGCTTCGACATCCCCAAGAGCGAGAGCGTGCGCATCCTGCGGGCGCTCGAATTCGAGGTCGAGGACGCGGGCGACGTGCTGCATGTGACCGCCCCGGATCACCGCCTGGACGTCGGGACCGGCTACGCCGGGCAGGCTGACCTGGTGGAAGAGATCGCGCGCGTGTACGGCTACGACCGCATCCCGAATACCGTGGTGGCGGACGCGCTGCCCAAGCAGCGGGCCAACACCTCCCTGGAGCGCGAAGAACACCTGCGGGATGCGCTGGCGCGGGCCGGGCTGCGCGAGATCGTGACCTACCGCCTGACCACGCCGGAGCGCGAAGCCCTGCTCACCCCGGCGGGCCAGCCGTCCCACTGGCCGGATCTGCCCTACGTGACGCTGGCGAACCCGATCTCCGCCGACAAAAGCGTGATGCGCCACACCCTGCTGGCCGGGCTGCTGGACATTCTGGCGGCCAATGCGCGCCACACCGAGCGGCAGTTGTTGTTCGAGATCGGCCATGTCTACCTGCCGACGCCGCGCGATCCGCTGCCCGATGAGCCGGATTACCTGGGCATCGTCCTGACCGGGCCGCGTGGGCTGCCGCAGTGGCAGAAAACGCCCGACACCGGCCTGATGGATTTCTTCGATCTCAAGGGCATTCTCGACGCCGTGCTGCGCGATCTGCGCATCGACGGCAGCGTGCGCTACGTCCCGGTCGAGCACAGCACCTTCCATCCGGGCCGCGCGGCCATGCTAGAGATCGACGGGCGCCGCGTGGGCGTGGTGGGCGAGATTCACCCGCTGGTGCGGCAGGCGTTCGGCCTGGGGCTGGACCTGAGCCGCCCGGTGCTGGGCGCGGAACTCGAACTCGACGCGCTGCTGGCGGGAATCACGACCGTGCGCGACATCGATCCCGTGCCGACGCAGCCCGCCGTCTACCAGGACATCGCGCTGATCGTCGATGCGGCGACGCCTGCCGCCGACATCTACGCCGTCATCCTGGACGCGGGCGGGGATCTGCTCGAATCGGCGCGGCTGTTCGACGTCTACCAGGGCGATCCGATCCCGGTGGGCAAAAAGAGCCTGGCCTACAAACTGACCTATCGCGCCACCGACCGCACCCTGAACGACGACGAAGTAGCGAAGGTCCACGCGAAGAT
>CAYRWY010000602.1:0-2685 GCA_964427955.1 uncultured Anaerolineaceae bacterium | reverse complement strand
GCAGGAGGGGGTGAACTTCACGGAAGTTTAGATAGTAATGCAAGGATCAGTAAGTTGACGCCTATGGGGCAATGCATGAATTGCCCCTACTGTTTGCTCTACCCCTAGCCGCACGCGCCGTTGGGCGCGACGAAGGCCGCGTTGACCCACCCCTGTACGCCCAGGTAATCGACGTTGAACCAGTCCCCCTGCCGCTGGAAGGCGGTCAGAGTCACGTCATACGGGACCATCTGTAGGACCGCGCTGTTGACGTCCGCGCCGGTTCGCAGGTTGACGATGTGGAGCGTGGTCACGGTGCAGCTTCCCAGCGACTGGCTCACGCCGCCGGTGGCGGGCGCGGGGGCGCTGGCCGCGGGACCCTGGACCAACAGCGCCGTGCCCGCGTTCGGGATGCTGGCGCAGGTGTAGCCGCCCTCCAGCCAGGCCGGAAGCTGGGCGACGGTCCGCGGCGAGAGCGTGGCGTCCAGGAACAGGAATGTCCCGCTGCCCTGCAAGCAGACCTGCACCGGGCTGTTGAAGTGCGGCTGCGACGCCCCGTTGTGCAGCAGGCCGAACACGTCCACCGCCTGGCTCACCGGGTGAGAGAGCGCCTCGGCGCTGCCGATCTGCGCCGGATCGACCAGGAAACTGCCGTTTTCGGCCAGCACCCGGCAGAAGACGCTGCCGTCGGTGACCGTGCCGGGCGTGACCACGGCCCGGATGATGGCGCTGGTCTTGCCGCTGACGTCCGCGCACAGCGGTGCCTGCGCCCGCGCATGATCCGCTGCGGTCGGCACGTACGGGTGGTCCTCGCCGCCGCCGCTGTCGGGCGGACGGGTGGCCGAGATCGTGATGTCAAAGGGCTGGGTATCGTCCGGCGTTACGCCATTGGCCGCCGTGACGACACCGCTGAAGGTGCCCACCGTGGTGGGGGTGCCGCTCAGCGCGCCGCCGGGATCGAGCGTCAGGCCGTCGGGCAGGCTGCCCGACGTGACGCTGAAGGTGATGGTCGCGTCGCCAAGCGCGGTATACAGGTGCGAATAGGCCGTCCCGACCGTCCCATCCGGCGGCGCGGCGCTGATGATCAGCGGCGACGCGGGGGCCGGGCTGATCGTGATGTCGAAGGGCTGGGTGTCATCCGGCGCGATGCCGTTGGTGGCTGTGACGATCCCGGTGAAATTCCCCGTGGTGGTGGGCGTGCCGCTCAGCGCGCCGCCGGGATCGAGCGTCAGACCGTCGGGCAGACCGCCAGAGGTCACGCTGTAGCTGATCGGCGTGGTGCCGTCGGCGGTGTAGGTGTGCGTGTAGGGCGCGCCGACGGTGCCATTCGGGGGCGCGGCGCTGGTGATGCTGGGCGGGCTGGCGACCGTAATGCTGAACGCCTGGGTATCGTTCGGCGCGATGCCGTTGCTGGCCGTGACGACACCGGTGAAGGTGCCCCCGGTGGTGGGCGTGCCGCCCAGCGCACCGCTGGGATCGAGCGTCAGGCCGCCGGGCAGGCTGCCGGAGGTCACGCTGTAGGTGATCGGCGTGGTGCCGTCGGCGGTGTAGGTGTGCGAGTAAAGGGTGCCGACGGTGCCGCCTGCGGGCGCGGCGCTGGTGATGCTTGGCGCGGTGCCATCGGTGGTGATCGTCAGGCTCCAACCGCCGCCCAGGCTGCCGGTATTGCCCGTGCAGTCATCGACGATATACAGGCTCCACGTCCCGTTGACGCTGGCCCCGCTCAGCCCGTTGAAGTTACCCAGGTTGGCGGTCGGAATCGTGCCGGGGCCAGGGGCCGGGAAGGAGTCCAGGGCGCAGCGCAGGGTGCTGGTGCTGTCGCGCGGTTGGTACACACCGCCGTCAGCGGGCGGCGAGGGCAGGAAGATGCCCCCCTGATCCAGCGTGAAGCTGATGCTGGAGACGGGATTGGCGCCGCCCACGTCCGACATGAGGATCGACCCTGCGCCCGAGGGACCGACCAGCACCATGTCGATGTCGCCCACGGTGGGGTGTGTCAGATTACTGAGGTGAACGGACACGTTGGTGATGCTGCCCACGACCCCGGAGACGCTGATCGTCGAGGGGTAGGGCGTGGCCGTCGCCACGAAACCGGACCCGGGGCTGTCGTTGATGGTGATGGCCGACGTATTGGCGAACGCCGGAAAGACGTAGGCCAGCCCCGCACGAGCGTCATCGGCTGGGGCAGAACCCAGGACGGCAGCGTGAAAGGGCAGCAGTGTGGAACAGACCAACACCCCGATGGTGAGGAAGCGAAACAAGCCGCGATGATGCATGGAACTTCTCCTGAAAGTTGCCAGAACCCCCCGTACGATTAGAAATCCAAAGTATTTTGATGACCCAGGAATAAAGATGTTGGGGTTAAATCAAATGCCGCAGGTGGGACCTTTTTCCTAATGATCTTGATTTAATTTATCATGATCTGAGTAATTATCACAATGTTTCGCGGTAGATTAGCTGAACACGCGGGTTAAATCGCCGTGCTGGCGCGACAAAAACAGATAAATTTCACAAAATTTTCACATTCACCTGGGCGGTGCGGCCTGGCTTGCGATTTGACTAAGGATATGAGAAGCTGTCCGTGTAATTACCTGTGGCGTTATTACCGGACCCGGCGCTATAATGATCCGCCGCTGCGGGGATGCAGTTCACTCATGAAAAAACGTTGGCCGAGCATCATCGTGGGGCTTGTCGTCAGTCTGGTCG
>CAYRWY010000601.1:0-2692 GCA_964427955.1 uncultured Anaerolineaceae bacterium | reverse complement strand
GAAAAAATGAGAATTGTCTCTCAAAAATCCCGGTTCTCAATGCCTGTCCGCCCCTTCACCGCTGAATTGAGAGGAGGGGCTTGTTACCGGATTTAGAAGTAAAAGTGCATAGCCCTGCCCCTACTCATTTCTCAGTTATTTATACGCCCTCGTCTTCCAATCTAAATATCCACGACGGCGCGAATTCGTTGGAAAGAGTTGTCTTGTGCCCCGGTTAAGGTCATAATGGGGGTACTCGTTTCTTGCGCACGTTCATCACTTTGAGAGAGTGGCATGGCCTACCAACCTCGTCCGCAGCCCGAACCGGAATCAGAACCGGAGTCTCGTGGAGATCAGTTCGCCTCGGAACCCCGCACCAGTAGTGACCTGATCGGCCAGACGCTGGACGGGCGGTACCGCTTCGACGCGCTGCTGGGCGAAGGATCGTTCGCGCGAGTCTTCAAGGTCTACGATCTGCACCGGCGCGTGTACCTGGCCGCGAAAGTGCTGCGCAGCGACATCGCGCATGAGCCGATGTTCCTGGAACGCTTCCGGCGCGAAGCCGCCGTACTGCAACGCTTGCAGCATCCCAACATCGTGCGCTATTACGACATCGTCGAGAGCGGCGACCTGGTCTTCATCCTGACGGACCACATCGCAGGCCGGACGCTGCAAGCCGAACTGCGGCGGCATAATGGCCCGCTGACGCTGGACGAAGCCCTGCCCACCCTGCAACCCCTGACCGCCGCGCTGCACTTTGCCCACGAAGAAGGGGTCGTGCATCGCGATCTGAAACCGGCCAACATCTTATTAGACGAGAATAACCGCCTATATGTTACCGATTTCGGCATCGCCAAAATCCTGAGCGACGTCAGCACGCTCACGATGGATACCACCGTGGGCACGCCGCATTTCATGTCCCCCGAACAGATTCTGATCGGCGAGGTCACAGTCGCGACGGACATTTACGCGCTGGGCGTCATGCTGTACCAGATCTTCACCGGCCACCTGCCCTTCACGGGCGAGAGCCAGGGGACGACCGGATCGACGGCGGCCATGCGGATCGTGTACGAACACCTGCACCTCAAGCCGGTCCCGCCGACGCAGCTCAACCCGGCGTTGAGTCCCGCCGTGGAAGCGGTGATCCTGCGCTGCCTGGAAAAAGATCCGTCGCAGCGCTACCAGTCGGTGAGCGAGATCTACGACGACCTGGCCGCGGCGCGCACGACCGACCCGGCCCCGGCACGCCAGGCGATCCCGGTCCCGGCGGCGGAGCGCGTGCCGACCGGCGTGGGTGGGATGTCACGCGTGGTCGAGATGGACGAGGAAGAGGACGAAGACGACGGCGATGTCGATGTCGATTGGGAGGACAAGCCGAAGCGGGATGATCGCTGGGACCGGCGGCGGGCGCGCATCGAAGCCCGGCTGGATCGGGCGGAAGCGCGCGGAGAACGCGGCGAGGCAGAAAAAGAAGCGGAAAAAGAGCGCGAGAGCGACGAAAAAAACAACGAAAAACAGCGTGAAAAAGGCTGGGACACCGACACTGAAAAAGGCGATTTTCTGGCCGAGGTCGGCCCCTCGGATCGGCTGGGCCAGGTCACCTGGGGCAGCGCGGTGGTGTGGCTGGGCCTCGTGCTGACGCTGGGGCTGGCGAGTCCCTGGGCCTGGATCTTCGCCGGGGCGGGCGTGCTGCAACTCCTCGAAGTGGCGGTGCGGCTGGTCGTCCCCGAATATCGCGCCAAACCGGGCCTCCGGCTGGTCTTGGGCACGGGGCTGCTGGCGCTGGGCCTGGGGACCGGACTCGGCCTCGCGAACCTCTGGCCGCTGATCCTGATCGTGATCGGGGTCAGCATGTTGGTAAGCCGCCTGCTGGGGTAGCAGGCGGGGAGGACGACGCGTTCAGGGTTACTGTGGATATTCCCCCCAACGCCTCCCCAGGCAAGGCTGGAGAGAGTGGCGATCTTCTACCGCCCGAAATCAAGCTCCAGCGCGCGGCGCAGCCAGTAGACGGGCCGCGTCCAGGAGCGATCCCGCCCGATGCACAGGAAATAGGGCGGATCGATGGCCCGGATGAGATCCAGAATCTTGTAGCGCGGCAGGACCGGGGTGCTGACCACCAGGCTGCCAGTCTCGCCGGGACGCAACTCGTGCAGCAGCTTGATCCCCTGTTTGGTTTCGACCTCAAAAAAGTAAAGATCGTAGTTGGGCACCCAGCAGCGGTGGCTGTCCAACTGCTGGCCGAACATGCCCTCGGTCGCGCCGTAAATCTCGGCGATCCCGGTTTCCCGCCCGTAGTAGGCCAGCAGGCGCGGGCGGTGCGTGGAGTTGATCCCGGCGGTGCTGCCCAGCGACAACACGCCGAACTTCCAGACGTCTTTGGGATAGACGCCGTGATGCTTCTTGAGCCATTTTCCGAACCGGAGCGCCACCTGGGCCGCGCCGCCCACGATGGTCATGTTCTCGGCCTGAGCGGTCTCGTAGGCCAGCTTGAAGCGCGCTTCCCAGGCGGCTTTGCTGGTATCGCCGCCGAGGTCGTCGATGGCCTGTTGGGACGGGATGGTGCGGATCGGGGTGCGCGCCGCCACATGCTTGACGTAGATCCCGGTCGCGTAGCCGTATTCGATCACCCGCCCGTTGACTTCCAGGCTGCCCATGATGCTGGGAAAGCTCAGGTTGAGGTTGGCACCGAGCAGAATCTCGTACCGCTTGCTCT
>CAYRWY010000600.1:0-2696 GCA_964427955.1 uncultured Anaerolineaceae bacterium | reverse complement strand
ACATATAACTCGAATCTCATCCAGAATTCCGAAAAACTAGCGTTGAAAAATCCGGTGCTTTTCCGGCAGTTTTGATCCTTCGATCCGAGTTGGAAAGATGGCGCTATGTTGCCCCAGGGCAACATAGCGATTCCAGATCGACAGAGCAGGGGGATCGCCGATCACTTTGGGACCATCCAATTAACTCGATCAGATGCGTGATCCGGATCGGAAGAGTGGCTATATGTTGCCCTGGGGCAACATATAACCTCAGCATCAGTTCAAAATCAGCGTAAAATAGACGCTGATAAAGACCAATTATCGGAAGGTATGGTGTTGAACATGGATGACTCGCTGATCCCCATCGAGTCCAACACCCTGCGGGCAGCGGGGCAGGTCGCGAACGAATATGCGGCGCAGGGGGCGTTCGCGGACTACCTGGCGCGGCAGTCGGATAACACGCTGCGGGCGCAGGCGGCGAGTCTGGCCCGGTTCGCGCAGTGCCTGGCGCTGATGGGCTTGCAGGCCGGGGACTTGCAGCACGACCCGGCGGCGTGGCAGGGGCTGACGTGGGGATTGGTCGAAGGCTTCCGCAACTGGATGATCCAGCAGGGGGACGCCGTGGCGAGCGTCAACGTGCGGCTGTCGGCGGTCAAGGCCTACGCGAAGCTGGCGTATAAGGCAGGCGTGATCCCGATGGAAGAACACGCCCTGATCCGCGCCGTGAGCGGCTACAGCGCCAAGGAGGGCCGCCGCGTGGACGAGCGGCGCGAGCACACCCGGCGCGGGAACAAAAAGGCCGAACACGTACATCTCGATCCGAAGCAGGCGCGCGCGCTCAAGCGCCAGCCTGACACGCCGCAGGGACGGCGGGACACGCTGCTGCTGTGCTTGCTGCTCGATCATGGGCTGCGGGTAGGGGAAGTGGCCCGGCTCCAGGGGGTGGATTTCGACCTGAAAGCGGGGGAAATGCGCTTTTTTCGCCCGAAAGTGGACAAAATCCAGACGCACCAGCTCAGCGCGGACACGCTGCGGGCGCTGCTCGCGTGGGAGGAACACGGGGAAATGCCCGCCGTTGGGCCGCTGCTGCGCGGGAGCCGTAAGGGAGGCGCGCTGACGGAGGCGGGGATGAGCGAGCGGGCGATTGCGGGACGAGTACGGGAACTCGGCGAGCGGATCGGGGTGGAGGGGTTGTCACCGCACGACTGCCGCCACTACTGGGCGACCTTCTGGGCGGATAAGGTGGATGTGCTGCGGCTGCAAGAGGCGGGCGGCTGGTCCAGTCTGACCATGCCGCGCCGCTACGTGGAAGATGCTGAGATCGCGAATGAGGGGATGGTCTGAACCAAATTAGGGTGATTCCGACAGATCAGAATCGTCGGAGTCGTCGTCGAGCAGGCGGCGGAGTTCTTCTTCCCAGACGTCAGCCAGCGGATCGAAGGTAAGCTCGGTGAAAGAGGCCGACAGTTTGTCCAGGTACTCGCGCACATTCAACTGCGGGGCGGCCTGATCCAGTTCGGCGATTTTGCTATCCATCACCCGCACGACCTGGGCACTGCGGCGTTCGAGATCGGACAGATCAAAGCCCGTTTTCAGCATGTAATTGATGCGCCGCATGACGCCAAACCAGGCCATGAAGTCGGTCTCGATACGGATGCTGTTGCCGGTCAGGGCCGGTTCGGCGAAGCTGTAGGCGGGCGAAAAGGCGTACATCCCCACGAACTCGATCTCCTGATCCCCCGCGCGGCGGCAGAGATAGGAGCCGATGCTGGCCCCGCCGTGATAGTCGGAGAACGTCACCGCCAGGTGCTCCAACTCTTCTTTGAGGTTAGGCAGGCTGTAGATGCAGGAAACCATGCGCTCCTTGTTGTAGGGTAATTCGCCGTAGACGCCGCCCAGGCTGATGATCCGTTTCACGCCAAGGGTCTTGGCCGCCTGCAAAAAGGCCGCCGTATACCGCTCGATGTCGAGATGCGGCTCGTCGCCGAGAAAAATGACGGTACCCTGCTGCCGCTCCGCGTTGGCGGTGTAGAACAACTCGTTACGGCGGATTTCGAGCGACTCCGGGTAGCCATCTTCAAAACGCACGACCGGGCGCACAAGGTCGTGCGTGCCGGGAATCTGGAACAGATAGAAGCCGTCCGGGCGAAGCGTGCCGATCTGCCGGGCCCCGGTCTGCTTGATCAGATACTGCGGCAGCTCGGACGAGATCGATCCGGCATCGGCCCACTGCCGCCACCCCGCGATCATGGTGGTGTATTCCGCTTTCGGGGTTTCCCATAAATCCAGTGCATCAGGCATGGAGGGCCTATCCTTAGAACAACGAAAGAACGACGCGATACTCCTAGATTATAACGCAAGCGGGGCCAGCGTACGGCCTGTTCCAACGCGAAATCGGGCGATTATTCGGCGGGAAAATCCGGCCAACATGCCAGTAAGTTAGTCTTTATCGAACTCTGAAATTAAGACATATATGAAAGCCAGACATCGGAATCAAATGGAGGGATCGCCGCCGAGTTCGACGTAGATGCGTTTGTTGATCTTGCCTTTGCTCTTGTAGTCGGTGACGTGAATGCGCCCTACTTCGGACGTGTTGTGAACGTGGGTGCCGCCGTCGGCTTGCAGATCCAGGCCCACGATCTCCACGACGCGCACTTCCTGAATGCCTTCGGGCAGCAGGTTGATCTTGGTGCGGATCAGGTCGGGAATCTGGAAGG
>CAYRWY010000599.1:0-2705 GCA_964427955.1 uncultured Anaerolineaceae bacterium | reverse complement strand
GAACGACAAAATCATTGTCAAAGACCTGCTGCTGCGCGGGATCATCGGGCTGAACGATTGGGAGCGCGAGAAAAAGCAGGATATTCTCATCAACCTGACGCTGTTCACGGATATGCGCGCAGCGGGACAGTCCGACAACCCCGATGACATCCTGAACTACCGGACCATTACCAAAGCGATCATTGACTACGTGGAGAATTCGCAGCATTATCTTGTCGAAGCCCTGGCGACCCAGATCGCGCGGATCTGCGTCGAGCGCGGGGCGGGACGAGTGATTGTGCGCGTGGAGAAACCCGGCGCGCTGCGCTTTGCGCAGTCCGTCGGCGTGGAAATCGAACGGGAGCAAAAAGACTTTGAGCACTAAAGGCAACCCCACTCAGGTATTCATCAGTCTTGGGTCCAATCTCGCCCCGGAGCAAAACCTACCGCGCGCGGTGAAAATGCTCCGCCAGAACTACCATCTGCGGATCGACGGCATTTCGCGCGTGTACGAGACCGCGCCGATCAGCGCCAGCGGCGACGTCGCGCCAAACCAGCCCATGTTCCTCAACGCGGCGGTGCTGGTCGAGTCGGATGGCTATTACGGCCCGCTGCACCTGAAATTCCACGTGCTGCGCTTCATCGAGCTGTGCCTGGGCCGGGCGCGCACGGTGGACAAATTCGCGCCGCGCGTGATCGACCTGGACATGGCCTTTTACGGCGACCAGGTGATCGAAAACGAGCACCTCCACGTCCCCGATCCGGGCATCCTGAGCTATGCCCACCTCGCGCTGCCGCTGGCCGACCTCGCGCCGGACTTCGTGCACCCGGTGACGGGGCAGACGCTGGCCGAGATCGCCGCGCCGTTTGCCCAGCACCACGGGATCACCATTCGCGAGGACCTGAATCTGGGCGCCCAGGCGAAATAACTTGTGTCTTTCCGCGAGCGGGCCTATAGTAAAGCTAATATATCCATCCACACATGGAGGTGTTTGGTATGGCTCAGAAAAACATCCAGGCTCAGGATATTCTCAAGCGTATCCAGGGCATCTTGGATCAGCTTGGGATTGAACTAAACCTCGCCGTCAAGGCGCTGATCGTGGCGGCAGTCTCGGCCATCCTCGCCGTACTGCTCGACGAGATCATCGGCCTGCCATCCAGCGCGCTGGTCTTCAGCTTCAGTT
Source organism: uncultured Anaerolineaceae bacterium (assembly GCA_964427955.1). Lineage (GTDB taxonomy): Bacteria > Chloroflexota > Anaerolineae > Aggregatilineales > Aggregatilineaceae > JACRBK01. The sequence goes on along the minus strand of CAYRWY010000599.1, from coordinate 1,542 downwards.
GGATGATCGCCGCCCTGAACGGACCGACCTACGCCTTCTTCAAGGGCAAGGACGATCTGCCGGGCCTGATCATGGCCGGGGTCGCCGGGCTGGTGACGCTGTTCGTCTGGTTCATCGTGATGAAGGTCATCGGCGGCGATGTCAAAGACATCAAGTCCTTCGAGCATCACGACCTGCTGACCATCTGGTTCGACGACATCAACATCCTCAAGGCCATGATCACCGGGATCATCGTCGGCCTGATCGGGTTCGGCTGGTTCGCCGGACTGCGCCGTCTGCCCGCCAAATTCTTACCCTGATTGAGCGGGTTGAGGTAGAATTGGTGAGTACTGACCGGGGCGAATTCTCAACGATTCGCCCCGGTTGATGTCCATACGCACCCCATCGAGAAGGTTATGAATCGACAGACTGCAACTACACTCAATGCCTATTTGCATATCGAGCGCGACCTCGCCGTCAAGACGCTGATCATAGCGGCAGCCGCGGGGGTTGTCGCGGCGATGATCGACCGGCTGGTCCTGCTGCCCACCGAATCGCTGCGTTTCGCGTTCAGCGAGTTCATCGTCGCCTTGAGCGGCCTGACCTATGCCCAACTCAAGGGGAAAGATACGCTGGCCGGGGCCGTCATGAGTGCGGTAAATGGTCTGGTGACGATGATCCTGTGGTGGATTTCGGCCAAGATCATTGGCACGGCCAAGATCAGCAATCCTGCCGATTACTACAATCTGATCGAGCTGTTCCTGGAAGGGACGCTGGTCGGCCTGATCGGCTTCGGCTGGTTCGCGCTGGTCCACCGCCTGCGCGCAGTGAAGATCGGGCATACGCCCCGGTAGGAGCCATGTCCACCCCCGACCCACGGACCAAAGCCGACCTGCTGGCGTCGATGGCCACGCAGCACCAGCGCCTCGAAGCCGCTTGCGCCGGGCTGAGTGACGCCGACTTGACCCAGCCGGACGTGGTCGGCTTCTGGTCGATCAAGGACGTGCTGGCGCACGTGGCCCGCTGCGAACGGTTCGTCATGGCATGGTACCGGACCAGGGTGAGCGGCGACGCGTCGGTGCAGCTCGAACTCGGCTATTCGACGGAAGCGGAAGATCGCATGAACCTGGCCTGGTATGAGCAGGATCGCCATCTCTCGCTGGACGAGACGCGCGCCGAGTTCAATGCGTCGTATCACGACCTCCGGATCACGGTGGAGGCGATGAGCGAGGACGAGCTTTTCCGGGCGGGATACTATCCCTGGACCGGGTCGCAGCCGCTGCTGGCTTACCTGCGCGCCAACACCGACCGCCATTACGCCGAACATGCCGCGCAGATCGAGACCTGGCGCACGGCGTAGATCACGCGGGACCGGTGGCGAGGGGGACACGTTTCTGGTAGGGGTGCTGCTTGCCGCGCCCTGGCTCTCGATCCGCTTTCCAAAAACCCTCTGAGGGTTCAAGGGCGGACAGGGTTAAGGTTACGGTGAAGATTCTTCAGGTAGGGACAATTCATGAATTGCCCCTACAGAAAAATGATCCCGACTTTGATATTTTTGCGGCC
>CAYRWY010000598.1:0-2714 GCA_964427955.1 uncultured Anaerolineaceae bacterium | reverse complement strand
GATCCGCACGGCGGGCGAAATGCGCCTGAGCAATTTTCTGCTCTGGCAGGCGTCTTATGCGGAGTATTATGCTACGCCCACCTTCTGGCCGGATTTTGATCGCAACGAACTGCTCAAAGCACTCGTCTATTTTGCCCGGCGTGAGCGCCGGTTCGGGCTGGTCCTTCAGCCATGAGGCGATAAGGCTATGTTGAAAACACGCGCGTTAGTCGCCGTCGTGGGCCTGCCTATTTTGATCGGGGTTGTCCTGATCGGCGGTTGGGTCTTCGCGCTCGCCATCCTGGGGGCGCTGCTGCTGGCCGGAAATGAATACGTCAACCTGCTCCGGCATGGCGACTATCACCCGCCGGAATGGCTGGCCCTCGGCCTGATCGCGCTGCTGTGGGGCGCCGTCTGGTTCGAACATCCCCATGCCCGCGAACCGATTCTGGCGTTCGGGCTGATCGTTGGGGTGTTTTACGCGATCCTCAGCTTCGAACGCAGCCAGCCCCAGCCTGTGCTGAACCTGGCGGTGGGCCTGTTCGGCGGGATCTACATCGGCTGGCTGGGCAGCTACATCGTCCAGATTCGCCAACTGCACGAAGGCGCCTACCTGACGCTCTTCGTGTACGGCTGTGTAGCCTTCTCGGACACGGCAGCCTATATGGTTGGACGCCAGTGGGGCAAACACAAGCTGTCGCCCCACACCAGCCCCAAAAAGACCTGGGAAGGTTATGTGGGCAGCGTGATCGGCGGACCGATCTTCGGCGCGCTGGTGGGTGGATTGGTCCACAGCGACGTCCTGAACTGGGGACACGGCGCCGCGCTGGGTCTCTTGATCGGCATCCTGGGCACCGTGGGCGATCTGGCCATCTCGGTGATCAAGCGGCAGGTCGGGGCGAAAGACTCCAGCCATTTGATCCCCGGACACGGCGGCATTCTGGATCGCACGGATTCGGTCCTTGTCGCCGCCGCCATCGGCTACTATTATCTGGTCTGGTTCGTCCTCTAGGCGAGAGTTGAAGTCAGGGGGCGATAGGAGGATTCTCACTGGAATCCAGGTTCAGCCAGGAGAGAATCTTTTTGATTTCCGTCAAATCACTTACAATCCGGTACTGTGGCAGAGGCGAAGTCCGCACCAGCGTGGGCGTCGCGACGATGTGATGATCGAGCGCCAGGTCGGGGTGATCGAGCACGTCGATCACTTCAACCGAGGACTCTCCTCCCAATTGGGTCACCAGATCAGAGAGATGCGCGAGCGCCCGCTTGCTGCTGGCTCCTCCGCTGTTCACGAAAAGCTTCAGGACGTACGACATAATCTTCTCCTCAGCACTCGCCCGTGATCATAGCATAAGTCGCCCCCGGACATGAATAGCGATCTTGACGTCATACGGCCCGACCAGACCTTGCAGTAAACCGGTTTATTTAATTTGTTGGGTGAACAAACATTAACACTATTTTTTCAAATCTTTAATCTACATTAATGTTTTGTGCTCTATAATTTATCTAGAGATATAGATTTATCCGTTTTATCGTTTTGAAAATCGTCCGTGTTAGGAGAAGTCCTGTATGATGACGGAACGCTATCAGGGTACGGTCAAGACCTACGACAAGCACGGGGGCGCAGGTACGATCATCCTGCCGGATGGGCGCGAAGCCGCCGTACGCTATTCAGCCATCCGCGGTGAAGGAGTTCGTAAGCTGCACGCAGGTGCTGTGGTTACGTTCGAGCTGGAAGAAACGCGGCGAGGCCTCGTAGCAGTCTGCGTTCAACAGGAATAAGCCAGGTCGCACCCCTCTCAGATCGCTCCAAAAAAATACACCCCTCAGCCGGACGAATTATCGTTCGGCTGTTTCATAGGTTATGCGCTAAAATCCATCATAACTTTATCAAGAACTTGCACGAAGCCTGGCCAGGGCTTCGTTTAAGGAATGACGACCATGTTTAGTCAATCAGGGACGCTCGCAGCGCCCCTAAAGGAGTTTGTCGAATATGCAGAAGTTACGCATTCTCCCCCTGGGTGGGTTGGGAGAAGTCGGAAAAAACATGATGATGATCGACTACGACAACGAGGGCATTATCATCGATGTCGGCATCATGTTCCCCGAAAACGATATGCTGGGGGTGGACTACATCATCCCCGACTTTCAATACGTGGCGGATCAAATCAACCAGGGCTTGAAAATCCACGGCATCATCGTTACGCATGGACATGAAGATCATACAGGCGCCATCGGGCATGTGCTGGACTACATCAAAGCACCGGTCTACTCCACCCCGCTGACCGCCGGGCTGCTCGAAATCAAAATGCGCGAGTTCGGACATGGCGAGCATCCGCTCCGCATCTTCAAAGCGGGGGATGTCTTGCAGTTGGGGCCGTTCAGCGTGGAAACCTTCCACGTCTGCCACAGCATCCCGGACGGCGTGGGATTAGGGATCAATACCCCGGTCGGACTGATCGTGCACTCCAGCGACTTCAAGTTCGATCACACCCCGGTGGACGGCTGGCCGCCCGACTTTGGCAAGCTGGCGGAGTTTTCGCGCCGGGGCGTGCTCGCGCTGTTGTCCGACAGCACGAATGCCGACCAGGACGGCTGGACGCCTTCCGAGTCGGTGATCGACCGCGCCTTCGACGAGGTGTTCAGCAAGGCCCAGGGACGGATCATCGTCGCCACCTTCGCCTCGCTGATCTCGCGCATCCAGCAGGTCGCCGCCGCCGCCCAACGGCACGGGC
>CAYRWY010000597.1:0-2721 GCA_964427955.1 uncultured Anaerolineaceae bacterium | reverse complement strand
GCTATGAGAAGAGCCTGGAAGCCCGCTCAAGGGGCTGTCAATCTTCTTCGGTTTGTTCAAGATAGGTCTCAAGCAGATTCTGACGGTGTTTTTCTTTTTGGTGGGCGATATAGTCCACGATGAAAGGCAGCGTTTTGGCCCCGAACGTCAACACACCGTACTCCTGCTGCCATGAAAAACGCGCCGGGCGATTAGGAAACATGGTGTTGATTTCGTGTGTGGAAAACCCTTTAACGTTTTTGGTCCATTCCGCTATCGATAGGGTAGTGGCAATGCTGACCGCAACGTGAATATGATCGGCCACGCCGTTGATCGCCTGGATTGGACTGTTGAGGGCGATGGATTTTTGCGTAATGGCGGAAATAATTACAGTCTCTATCTCTGGTATGATCAAAGGTTCGCGATTCTTGGTGGCCCATATCAGGTGATAGTAACACACCGAGAATGGCATTGCCTGGGATTCCTTCTCCTACAAAAACACCGGAAAATCCGCTAAAGGAGCTGGCTGAGAGTCCCTTCAGCGGACTTTTTTTGAGTTTGTAGCGGCATGGTTTCAACCTGCCGCGCTCTGTGGTGCTACCCCAACGCCTGCCCGATCAACTCCGCCGCGTGGGCCAGCGCCTCGTCGAGCTTCTCCGGGTCCTTGCCGCCCGCCTGGGCCATGTCGGGACGTCCACCGCCACCCCCGCCGACGATCTGCGCGGCAGCCTTGATGAGATTGCCCGCGTGGACGCGCTGCTTGAGATCGGGCGTCGCGGCGGCAATCAACTGCGGCTTGCCGTTGTCCAGCACCGTGCCGAGCACGACCACGCCGGACGATGCCTTGTCGCGGAACCAGTCCGCCATCTCGCGCAGGGTGTCCACCGTCGTCGGGTTGACGCGCGCCACCAGCACGGCCACGCCCTGGATCTGCTCGGTCTGCGCCAGCAGGTCCTCGAATTCGTAGCGCGCGAGGCGGCGGCGCAGGATCGTCATGTCCTGCTGCTGCGCCTTGATCTCGTTTTGCAGCGCGGTCAGCCGTTCGCCCAGGTGATCGGGCGTCGTGCCCAACTGCGCGGCGGCGAGCTGGATCTGGTTCATACGGCGGCGGACGTACGCTTCCGCGCCATGCCCGGTCAGCGCCTCGATGCGGCGGATGCCCTGCGCGACGCTGCCTTCGGACGTGATCACGAACAGGCCGATCACGCCGGTATTGCTGACGTGGTTGCCACCGCACAGCTCGTAGCTGTAGCGCTCGTGCTCGTCTTCCATGATATTGATGGTGCGCACGCGCTCGCCGTATTTTTCGCCGAACAGGGCCATCGCGCCCTCGGCTTTGGCGGATTCCAGGTCCTTCCAGGTGGCGATCACCGGCATGTTAGCCAGGATCGCATCGTTGATGTTATGCGTGATCAGGTCCAGTTCTTCGGCGGTGATCGGCTGATCGTGACTGAAGTCGAAGCGCAGCCGGTCCGGCGCGACCAGCGAGCCGCGCTGCTGGACGTGCGATCCCAGCACGGCGCGAAGCTGCGCGTGGAGCAGGTGGGTCGCGGTATGGTTGCGCGTCACGTCCAGGCGGCGTTTCCCATCGACCGCGATCACGCAGGTCGATCCGGCGGTGGGCTGGCCTTCGACCACTTCGCCGCTGTGCACGATCAGGCCGCCGATGGGCTGGCGGGCGTCTTCGACGTCCACCGTCCAACCGTCGCCCTCGATCACGCCGGTATCGCTGACCTGGCCGCCCGCTTCGACGTAGAAGGGCGTCAGGTCGATCACGATCTCGACGCGATCCCCGACCTCGGCCCGCTCGACCAGTTCCCCATCGCGCAGGATGGCGAGGACGTGCGCTTCGCGGCTGAGCGGACCGTACTGATCCTGCTTCACGCCGTCCTTGACCAAACCCTGCTGGCGCAGCGCCTTGAGCGCGGTTTGGTAGGCTTCGCCCATGTCGATGGAGCCGAACGCGCCGCCGCCCGTGCCCCGGCTGACGGCTTCGTGCTGCTTCTGCGCCGCGCGGAAGCCGACCTCGTCCACCGTGAAGCCGCGCTCGCGGGCGATGTCGCGCGTGATTTCCAGCGGCAGGCCCTTTTCGGCGTGCAGCCGGAAGGCTTGATCGCCCGGAAGCTGACCCGCCAGCGCCAGCGTCTCGCGCACCGCGCTGTCCGGTGCGAAGGACTCCAGCACCTTGCTCAGCGGCAGGCTGCTCCCGATCTGATCCACCAGCTTGCCCAGCACGTTGCCCGCGCCGGACTGGGCCAGCGCGCTGCCGAGCATCTGCATCTGCGCCCCGATGGCCTCGTCGGCGTTGTTGGCGGCCAGCGCACCGCCGAACATCGGCGCCAGCAGGTCGTTGAACTGCGCTTTGACCTGGACACTCAACTCGTCCAGCATCTGGTCCAGTTCGGCCAGGGCGCGATCCATCGCGCGGCGGAAGCGGACCTCTTCGTTGGTGATGGTGCGGCGGATCGCTTCGCGCTTTTCGAGCAGTTCCGGGTAGGCGCCGCTCATGGTGTCGATCACGGCGTCGGTCACGTCGGCCAGGAACGGCTGGTCGAAATTCAGCTTGGTGCCGAAGCGCACGGCCCGCCGGATCACCATGCGGCACACGTAATCCCGCCCGGTCGCGCCGGGGCGCACGCCGTCCGCGATCAGGAACGTCGCCGCCCGCATGTGATCGGCGATCACCCGGTAGGGCGTGGAATTGGCCTCGCGCTCGGCGTCCGTCTGCCCGGTGAGCGACTG
>CAYRWY010000596.1:0-2726 GCA_964427955.1 uncultured Anaerolineaceae bacterium | reverse complement strand
CACGGCCAGCGCGGCCAGAATCATTCGTCTGAGCATGATTTTCTCCCGAAATAGTTTCAAGGGCGTCTCGCCATAGCCCCTATCACCGGCCCTTCTCCCGCCAGCGATGCTGTTGGCGAATTCATACCTCACCCCTAAATCCCCTCTCCAAGTCTGGAGAGGGGACTTGCCCTGCTCCCCTCTCCGCTAGCGGGGAGAGGCTTGGGATCAAGCTGACACCTCTAGGCGCTCTCATTTACGGCTTGCTTACCCCCCGCGCTTCGGGAATGCCCGGAATCGGGCAGGGCAGCACGCCGCGCGCCTCGATCTCGCCGAACAACACGCGCGCGACCGCTTCCATCGCGACCGGGCGCGTGCCGTAGGCGCACAGGTACGTCTCCACCATCGGGAACGCCATCAAATCATACGGCGTCCGCAGCGACACCACGATCGGGCGCTGCCCGCGCGCCACGAGCATCCGGACCAGGTTCGCCTGCGCTTCGTCGCGCTCGGCCACCGTCGTCCCCACGATCACGATCTCGGCCCCCTGCACGGCGTGCAGCGCCGCGCTGAGGTCGTCCGCCGTGGACTGGCTCGGCAGCTCGAACGCCAACGTGCGGGGATGGCGCGCCCGGATGCGTTCGGCCAGCGTGATCGGGGCCGAGGCCGAGGTATCCGCCGGGGTCAGGTTGACCGGTTCCGGCGTGATCACCGCGAGGGTCTCGTCCGGGCCGGGCCGCAGCGGCAGCCGCTCGCCGCCGCGCACCAGCGTGATCGCGCGGTCGGCAATGGCCTGGGCGATCTGTTGATGTTCGGTACAGCCGATCACCTCGAAGGGCGGCCAGCGATCCGGATCGGCTTCGCGCAGTGCCCGGATGCGCCGCAAGGATGCCGGTTGTGCCAGGGGCCGCATCTGTGGGATCAGCGCCAACTGGTCGCGCACGTGGCCCAACAGAATCAGATCGGCCCCCGCCAGAATGGCCCGCCGCACGCTCTCTTCGCGGCCATACTGGGCGACGGCGTGCATGTCCATCGCATCGGTCAGGATCACGCCATCGAACTTCATCTGGCGGCGCAAACAACCGTCCAGGATGGCCGGGGAAATCGTCGCCGGATAGTCGGGGTCCAACGCGCTGAACAGGATATGCGCCGACATCACGGCTTTCGCTCCGGCCTGGATCGCCGCGCGAAACGGCGCCAACTCGACGCGCTCGATCCGGTCCAACGCGTGCGTCACCGCCGCCGAGGCATGATGCGGGTCGGTGACGACATCGCCATGACCGGGGAAATGCTTCACGGCGGCGATCACGCCCTCGGCGTGCAGCCCGCGCATCATGGCGATCCCCAACTCCGCCACCAGCGCCGGATCGGCCCCAAACGAGCGGACGCCGATGCCGGGGTTGGCCGGATTGATGTTCACGTCGAGCGAGGGCGCGAAATTCAGGTTGATGCCCAGCGCGCGTAGTTCACGGCCCAGCACCCGCCCGGCCTGTTCGGACAAAGCGGCGGAGCGCGTCGCACCCAGCGCCATGTTGCCCGGCAGTTCCGTCGCGCCCCCGGTCACGGCGATCAACTGCCCGCCCTCCTGATCGATCCCGATCAGGAGCGGCGGCTGTCCAGCCTCCCGCGCCGCGCTCCGCAATTCCTCGTTGAGCGCGCGCAGTTGAACAGGGGTGTCGACGTTGATGCCCTTGAACAGGCAAAAAGAGGCAATCTCACCGCGCCGCACTGCCGCCAGAATCTCCGGCGGAGCCGTGTGCCCGGCGAAGCTGTGCATCAGTTGTTGCATGACCGCTTACCCTTTAGACCCGGTGAGAGTGACGCTCTCGACAAAGTAACGCTGCGTGAAGATGAAGATCACCAGCACCGGAATAATGAACAGGACACTCGCCGCCATGACGTCTTGCCAGGGCAGCGGCGATTCCTGGAGGTTGTTCTTCTGCGCGACGTAGATCGGCATGGTGAACAACTCGGATTTTTGCAGGTAGATCAAGGGCTGGACCAGGCTGTTCCACTGCCCGACGAACAGAAAGACCGAGATCGTCGCCAGCGCGGGACGGCACAGCGGCATGATGATGTACCACCAGATCTGCGGGGGATTGGCCCCGTCGATCATGGCCGCCTCGTCCAATTCTTTGGGAATGCCCAGCATGAACTGCCGCAGCAAAAAGACCAGCGACGCCCCGCCCGCGAAAAAGCCGGGAATGACGATCGGGTTGAAGGTACGGACCCAGCCCAACTCGTGGAACAGGACGTACTGCGGGACGAGGGTCGCCTGGTACGGCAGCAGCAGCGTGCTCATCATCAGCGCGAAGATCACGCCGCGCCCTTTCCATTCCAGGCGGCTGAAGGCGAACGCCACCAGCGAGACCGACGTCACGGTGCCCAGCACAACCATCACCACGACGTACACGCTGTTGAAATAGGAGCGGTAGAACGCTTCCTCGTGCAGCAGCTTCGAATAGTTTTCCCACTGCGGCGAGGCGGGCATGATGCTCGTTTGTGACCGCCCTACCTCGTCGATGGTCTTGAGCGACGTACCCACCATCCAGGCCAGCGGGAACAGGAAGAACAAGGCCCCCGCGACCAGGGCGGCATACAGCAGCACGCGGCGCACGATTTGCATCTGGTGCCCCCGGTGATGCAGAAAAGTGAAGCGTTTCAGAGTTTCTTGGGCTTCCATATGCTCTAGGCCTCGTAATACACCCAACTCCGGCTGTAGCGGAATTGCAGGATGGTCAGCGTCA
>CAYRWY010000595.1:0-2740 GCA_964427955.1 uncultured Anaerolineaceae bacterium | reverse complement strand
CCGGAGGGCTGAGGTTGAGCGCGGTTTAGCTCACCCCCTGGCCCCTCTCCACGCGGTGGCGAGGGGGAGTGGCGCGGGGGAAACGTTGGTGTAGGGGCACCCCTCGGGGTGCCGGTTTTTGTTTGGGCAGGGCAAGCCCTTGCCCAATAGGCGTCAAGTTACTGATCCTTGCAGAATAAACTAGAGTCCGCGAGACAGCACCCCCACCCCACCTCCCCCGTGCACGGGGGAGGCGCAGGAGGGGATGAGGCCGGGACAAGACCCTGATAGCCCCATAAAGTGGGCGGAGCGCTGCTAGTGGCCGCGATGTTTCGCGCGCGCCTTGTCACGCTGGACGGCGCGCTTATGCTCGCGCTCGGCGTCACGCTGCGCGCGGGATAGCTCCTGGCAGGACTGCTTCTGCTCCTCCAACTGCAAGCGCATGGCGTCGTGAGCTTTGCTGCTAACACCGGCCCGCGCCAGATCGCGCCGAATCTCGCGCTGCCGCCGCTTGGGATTGATCCGCTTCGCCGGGCGATCCGCGACGGGCACGCCTGCGATCATCCGCGCCCGCAGCGCCGCCAGATCGTGCCGCACGAACTCGTACACCTGCTGATCGCTGGGTTCCGCGCCGAAGACCTGCCGCGCGGCATAGAGGATTCCGGCGCGTTCTTCTTCCAGCACGCCGACCCAAAAGGGGGGATCGAAAAAAATCGTGAGCTGCATGTTCCCTTCTCCGAGGCACGCTAACGCGCGCCACTGGACATTCCCGGAGAAGGGAAAGGTTACTGAATGCTGCGAGGAGCATCGCCCGGACTACCCACCGGGCCGTGTTTTTGTGGCGTCGATAAGACGACGACGCCCATTATAGCACCGCCCTCCCCGACGCTCAACCGGTTGCGCCGTGTCGCTCCCGCCCCCATAATCAGGCGCATAATGATCCGCCGTTCAAGGAGGACCAGATGCGATCCTTCATTCAAATGCTGCGCGCCAACTGGCGCGAATTCCGCCGCGATCCCACCGCGCTGATGTGGACGCTGATCTTTCCTATCGTGATGACACTGTTCATGGGCATCGTCTTCGCCAATGAAAAACTGACGTTCAAGATCGGCGTGGTGAACGAGGACGGCGCGGCGGGCGAGGCACTGATGGAGGTCTTCCGGCAGCATCCCGCACTGGACGTCTCGACCGGCAGCCGGGCGCACGAGCTTGACGCGCTGCACGCGGGGCAACGGCGGGCCGTGGTGATCATCCCCTCCGGCGCGGGCCGTGCCGATCCGGATCACCCGGCGGCGCTGGCGGTTTACTACGATCCCAGCCACCAGAATGCCCCGCTCGTGATCGGCACCCTGCAAGAAGTGATCGCCGGGACCAACGCGCGCCTGACCGGGATCACGCCGCCGCTAACGCTGGCCCCGCAAACGACCCATGCCGGGGAATTCCGCCGCATCGAGTACGTGCTGCCGGGCGTGCTGTCGATGTCCCTGATGCAGTTAGGGCTGTTCGCGACCGCCCCGCTGCTGGTCAACCTGCGCGAACGGGGCGTGCTGCGCCGCCTGGGCGTGACTCCGCTCACGCGCACCACCGTGCTGACCTCCCAGGTGATCTTCCGGCTGGGGATCGCGCTGGTGCAGACGGGCGTGGTCCTGGTGCTGGGCCGGATCGCGTTTGGGATGCGGATCACGCCGGATAATTTGCCGGGCGTGTTCGGGTTCACGCTGCTGGGCGCGGCAGTCTTCGTCACGCTCGGCTATTTCCTGGCCGGGCTGGCGCGCACCGAAGAGAGCCTCCAGGGGCTGATCGGCCTGCCGAACGTGCTGTTCATGATGCTGTCGGGCATCTTCTTCCCGATCAGCGATATGCCGGGCTGGATACGCCCGGTCGTGGATCTGATCCCGCTGACGTACCTCGCGGACGCGCTGCGCCAGTTGATCGTGCAGGGCACCCCGCGGTACAGCCTGCCCACGGATCTGGCCGTGCTGGGCGCCTGGTGGATCGGGTGCAGCGTGCTGGCCGTGCGTTTTTTCACATGGGAGCGTTGACGATCCAGTTGGCCGGACTGCTCCGGGGGTGGTATACTGCGGACAACTTATTTCACTCAATGATAAAAGAAGGGACGATCCCCGATGAACCCGCAGCAGTACCGGCATTTCACCGACACCCTCTGCCGCACACTCGACCGCGATCCGCGCGTGATCGGGCTGATGGCCGCCGGATCGATGGCGGATCAGTCGCACGCGCCGGACGAATGGTCGGATCACGATTTCTGGGTGGTGGTCGAGCCGGACGCCGCGGCGGACTTTCACGCGCGGCGCGATTGGCTGCCGGACAGCGATCAGATCGTGCTGCTGATCCGCGAGCAGCACGGCGGCTTCAAGGCGATCTATCGCAGCGGGCACCTGCTGGAATTCGCCGTGAGCGGGCGCGCGGACCTGCTGACCGCCAAAGTGAACGATTACCGGCTGTTGATCGACCGGGCCAACCTGGCCGCGGAGCTGGCGCGGATGCAGCGCGACACCTCGGCGGAATGCCTCGCTTTCGTGCAGGATGATCGCTGCCTGATAGGCCAGTTCCTCGCCAGCCTGCTGGTCGGCGTGGGACGGCTGCGGCGCGGCGAGCAGATCAGCGCGCGGCAGTTGATCACAGTACAGGCGCTCGGCCCGCTGTGGCGGCTGATCGCCAAGCACGTCCCCGGCGGGAATCTCGCCGCGCTAGACAACCTCGATCCGCTGCGGCGCGTGGAAGTGGCCTACCCGGAGAT
>CAYRWY010000594.1:0-2790 GCA_964427955.1 uncultured Anaerolineaceae bacterium | reverse complement strand
CGCTGAAGCACAAGGAGGAAAACATTGGCGCAACTCTGCGCGAAAAAGGGGTCGTACTTTAAAATAATAGTTTGTTTTCATCAGCTACAGTTAAAGCATACTTCAAAATGAACCGGTTGTGGTGTGACACCCGACACCAAGTTTTAGGACGGCTGTCACAACCGATCCCCCCTTAATGGGAGCGCTCACACCCCGGTAAACATTCCATAACAAAATGCCGCATCCAGACTCCCCAGCCAGATGCGGCATTCCAAAAAATAATAAGTTTAGAGGCAGAAGAGAAACACCATCTCAGCTGCACAGGCTGAGTGTTATCATTGTTTTCATGTCAGCCTATACATGTTCTAGGATACCTACGCTCGCCTGTCCACGGCAGTTCAGAACCGCGCCAATATTTGTGACTTCTGTCACAATCACGATTCTACGAGACAAATGTCTAGAATGATGCTGTTGGCGAATTCATACCTCACCCCTAAGTCCCCTCTCCAAGTCTGGAGAGGGGGCCGGGGGGTGAGGTAGGCTCTGGCACGTAGTTCGCCAACAGGATCTAGAATCAGACTACTGTGGAGCGTAGGGTAGTTCCTCCATCACGTAGGGCGTCGAGGGGCTGATCAGCACGACGTTGGCCCAGGCGCGCACGCCGTCTTCCGTCTCGACCAGCAGCCACTGATCGTCCTGGCTGCGCCCGTACAGGGCCAACTGGGTCCACAGCGGGACGGTGACGACGATCTCGAAAGTCTCGCCCGGACCGGCACGCAGGTTGTTGTATTCGGCGCTGGTCACGACGTAGGTCTGCACCGCCCCAAAAGGCCGGACCGGCGACGGCGGCGCCTCGTTCAAGACCGGGAGATCGCCCGGCACGTGCAGTTCGAGGACGTAGGTCGGGAACCAGCCGCGCTCGCCCTCGTAGGTGCGGATATACACCCACTGGCCATCCGCGCTGCGCCCGAAGAGATTCACCGGCAGCCCGGCTTTGACCATCGTGTTGGTGTAGGCTTCGGGCACGGGGCGCTGAAACAGGTTCATGTCTTGCAGGACCATCGCATTGCCCGGCAGCGCTGCCGCCTGCATTTCCGGCAGGACCTGTACGGGCAAATTCGCCACCACCGCCGGATCATACGGCTCGACGGCGGACACCGTGCCGCTCACCACCTGGACCCCGTACCCGGCGAAAACAACCGTGCCGGTCTGGCCGAGGATCGTCTCGCGCAGCAGGGAACTGATGCTCAGCCCGCTGTCGAGGGGGTGGATCACCGCCATGCCGTTGATCGTCAGGTCGATCCCGTTGATACGGAGCTGCGTCAGGGTCTTTTCCGGCGACTGCACCAGCACCCCCGGCAGCGGCAGATCGCCGCAGACCGGCGCGCCGTTCGCGGTCAGGGTGAAGGACGTCCCGGCGGGCAGGCTGGCGTCGTGCTGAAATTCCAGGGAGGCCGGGCCGAACAGGAGCATCGTCACGGACTTCTGGCTGTCCACGGCATCCGCGATCAGCAGGCTTGCCAGGCCCCAGTCGTCACCCGGCAGCAGCCGCAGCGCCGCCACGCCCGATACCCGCGCCGCGCCACCGGCCCCGCTCACCACCTGGCCGGACGCCATCTGGATTTCGACCGGATCGGTGGCTGCACACAGGTTGCCGACCTGGGCGCCGAAGCAGTGCGCCATGAAGCCCGTCAGGGCCGCCTGGTAAATCGCCGGGCAGTCCGGCTGTCCCTGGGCCGAAGCCGGGACGAGGCTTCCCAGCGCCAGCACGCAGACGATGATTCCTACGCTCAACACTCGACGCATATCCGTGATGTCCTTACTCTCCGCTTGCGAACGAGCGCTCATTATACCGCACGCCGCCAAATAGCGAATCCGGCGCTTGACGAAGAACATGCGTTCTGCTATCATCTGGATACCACTGGCTCATGGACCGGGACCCATGTCTGATCAACCTGCCCTGAACGTCATTTCGGCCAGCCGCCGCACCGACATTCCGGCGTATTACATGCCCTGGCTGATGCACCGCCTGGACGCGGGCACCGTCACCTACCCCAACCCATTTGGTGGCAAGCTCGTGACCGTTTCGCTGCGCCCGGAACACGTTCACAGCCTGGTGTTCTGGTCGAAGAACTACGGCCCCTTTCTGGATCACGTCGCCGAGATCGAGCGGCGTGGCTATCGCTTCTACGCGCATTACACCATCACCGGGGCGCCCCGCCGGTTGGAGCCGCACGTCCCCGACTGGCAGCACGCCGTCCAGACCTTGCGCCGGTTGGCGGCGCAAACCAGCCCGCGCCGCGTGATCTGGCGCTTCGATCCGATCGTGTTCACCGACGAGCTGGGCGCGGATTTCTACCTGGAGAGTTTTCGCGCGCTGGCGGCGGCCCTCAGTGGCGCCACGGAACGCTGTATGTTCAGCTTCGCCAGCTATTACGGCAAAGTCGAGCGGCGCCTGGCCCAGGCGGGCATCGTCGCCATCGATCCGCCGCTGGAAGAAAAACGCGCGCTGGCCGCCCAACTGGCCGACCTCGCGGGAGCGCACGGGATCACGCTCTACGCCTGCTGTCAGGACGTGCTGGTCGAAGGCAAGATCCGGCAGGCGCACTGCGTGGATGGCGATCTGCTGGCCGCGCTGTTCCCGGATCGCCCCCCGCTCACCACGCTGCGCCCGACGCGCGCGCAGTGCGGGTGTTTTGCCAGCCGTGACATCGGCCAGTACGATTCGTGCGGGCACGGGTGCGTGTACTGCTACGCGACCCAGAGCCACGCTGCCGCCGTGCGCCACCTGCGCGATCACGATCCGATGAA
>CAYRWY010000593.1:0-2791 GCA_964427955.1 uncultured Anaerolineaceae bacterium | reverse complement strand
CCCTCCGAAGACCCGCCACCACCGGAAGGTGTGATCAAGGCGGCGAATAGCGGCTAATTGAGCGTAGAAAATAGGGTTCTGAAAGTTGGCGTTGAAATATTGGCGGTACGGCTGAAATCGTTGGTGAAGAGGCGTCCCCGGAGGCGGGCAGCTTGCCCCCTGGGCGATGGCGTAGTGCCGCGCCGTCCGCAGGAAGAGATAGATCAGAACGTAATGAAAACTGGCGCCCGCGATCACTCCCCCCAGGTGGCGCACGATCCGGAAATCCACGCCGACCGGTTGCAGCAGATCGGCGGAAACCATGACTCCCCCGTCGAGCGTGGAGAGCAGTCCCGCGGCGATCACCGACCAAAAACCGGCCATTACCCCCAGCGGGCTGTCCGTATAGCTGGGAAAAAGGTGGTAAGTTTGCGGGTGGGTGACCAGCCTCAGTACCTCCGTTTGGATCATACCCACGACGCCGAGCAACAGACCGGCCAGCACGCAGTAACCCACCACCCCGCCAAAACTGAACGCGATCCAGCGTGAGCGCGCCACAACCGCGCCGGTGAGGCCCCACGCCGCGACCAGCGCCGCCTGCAACCCGCTGCCACCCGCGACAATCAAAACCGCCGCCATGATCCGGTAGCTGGCGGGTTGAAGCTGTGGCTCGGTGAGCTGGCCCCAATTAGCGTATTTCAGGAGAACAAACAGCCGGGGATACTGCTGAGCAAGAGCCAGCGAATAGACGTACTGCGCGAGGCCCAGCGCCAATCCCGCGCCCAGCAGCCCGGTGCACACGTACCAGCCCCACGTCTGGCGCACCACCGCCCACCACTTGCCGATCACGATCTGGCGCGCGTCCAGCCCGGAGGTCGTCAGCGCCTGCCAGCGATCCGGGGCGGAATCGCGCGCGATGGTGTGAGCGGCGAGCAACAGGGTGTGGATCACCACCGCCAGCTTCGCGCCGAACACGAGCACGCCCAGCGCGGCCAACAGGCGGCCTTGATCCTGGTCGAAATAGATCCCCAGCGGCAGCAGGGCGGCCAACCCTCCCGCCAGCAGCAGGACGTGGAACGGCCAGCAGCGGTGCAGGCCCGGCAAGGCGGCGCGCTCGCGGGCGACGAGCGGGTGCTGGTTCAGGCGGCGGATCGTCTTGACGATCATAGTCAAGCTCCTGGTAAACAGCCAGCCTGACTCTATCCAGCCGCGCCGCGCCGTACTGGACGCCGGGCTGATGGGCACCCGGCGCGCAGGTGACAAAAGGCCCACAGGAGCCTGACGCGGAATTTTTTACGCATTTCTGAGACAGCACCCCTTTCCGGTTCGCCGGGACGCGGTTAGAATCACGAACAGGTCGAATAGCGGCAATAGGGTCATTTTCGAGATAATATTCGTGATTTTCTTCCCTTTCGGGGACTCGGCTCCCTGGCTAAACTTAGTACGGTTCAGGTTCACTTTTTCATTCAGTATTCCGAGGACAACCAATCATGAAGAAAATGACGGAAGAGAATTTGCAGGCCGCCTTCGCCGGTGAGAGCCAGGCGCACATGAAGTATTTGAACTTCGCCGAAAAAGCTCGCCGCGAGAATCTGCCCAATACGGCGCGCGTCTTCGAAGCCGCCGCCTTCGCCGAGCAGGTGCACGCCAGCAATCATCTGCGCGCGCTGGGCGGCATCGGCGACACCGTCGCCAACCTGGAAGCCGCCAAGGGTGGCGAGAACTTCGAAGTGGACGAAATGTACCCGGCTTACATGGCCGTCGCCGAGGAACAAGGCGAAGACAAGGCGCTGCGCTCGATGAAATGGGCCATCGAGGCCGAAAAAGTCCATGCCGCCCTGTACGAAGCGGCCAAGCAGAAAGCCCAGGCGAAGCAAGATGCCGACAGCGCGGACATCTGGGTCTGCACCGCGTGCGGCTTTACGATGGAAGGCGACGCGCCGGATGTTTGCCCGGTTTGTGGCGCGAAGCACGAGAAATTCCGCAAGTTCTAAACCCGAATTGACCGCACCCCCACCCAACCTCCCCCGTGCACGGGGGAGGAGGGCGTGAGGCAAAATCGCGGGTGGCGGACCGGAAGGGGAAAGATTCCCTTTTCAAGTCAGGCTGCACGGGGTTAGAATCTGCCCATGAGGAAAACAATCAACAATGGACAGCACCATGCCACGCGACTACTATGAGATTCTAGGCGTACCCCGTACCGCCTCGAAAGAGGATCTGAAGCAGGCGTTTCGCCGCCTGGCCCGCCAATACCATCCCGACGTCAGCGAGGCGCCGGACGCCGAGGAACGCTTCAAGGAGATCAACGAAGCCTACCAGGTGCTTTCCGACGACAACAAGCGCGCCGCCTATGACCGCTTCGGCCATGCGGGTGTCAACGGGATGCCGAGCGGCGGGTTCAATGGCGGCTTCCCCGACATCGAGGACATTCTCGGCGAGATCTTCGGGGGATTCGGTGGATTCGGCTTCGGCGGTGGCCGCCGCCGCCGCGGTCCGGCGCCGGGCCGCGATCTGCGCCACGATCTGCGCATCGATTTCGAGCAGGCCGTCTTCGGGGCCGAAGTCGATATCGACGTGCAGCGCCGCGAAAAATGCGACGTCTGCGGCGGCAGTGGGGCCAAGCCGGGGACGACTCCCCGCCGCTGCCCGGACTGCAACGGGACCGGGCAAACGCGCCGCGTCCAGCAGACCTTTTTGAATATGGTCACAGTCACCGACTGCCCGCGCTGCCGGGGCAAGGGTGAAGTCATTGACAGCCCGTGCACCAAATGCAATGGGCCCAACCCCTCACCTTCATCCTCATGACGCCCCT
>CAYRWY010000592.1:0-2796 GCA_964427955.1 uncultured Anaerolineaceae bacterium | reverse complement strand
CGAATCCTGGCGGCACCGCACCGCACGGGGGGCCGTTGCGATGGGATGGCTGGCGCTGGCGTCGGCAGTGTATGCGTTGGGCTACGCCTTCGAACTGGGCAGCCGCAGTCTGGACCAGATGCTTGTCTGGATACGTTTCGAATATCTGGGCATCACGACCGGGCCGGTCCTGGTGCTGATCATGGCCGTGAGCCTGACCGGCCACACGCGCCGCCTCGCCCCGCTGACCTACGCCATCCTGTTCGCCATCCCGGCGAGCACCCTGGTGCTGGCCTGGACCGGCGCCGGGCGCGACTGGATCTGGCGCGACATGGGCACGGAGCCGGTGGGCCGCTACCTGGTCGTCACCTTCACCCGTGGTAACTGGTACTGGGTCACGGTCGCGTACACCTGGCTGATGATCGTCGGCAGCGGGGCGATCCTGGTCGAAGCCATGCTGCGCACGGTGGGGCTGTACCGCCAACAGATCGCCATCATCCTGACAGGGTGCATGGTGCCCCTGGGGGGCTACCTGTTCTATCTGGGCGGCCTGATCCCCTCGCACCTGGACCCCACCCCCTATACGCTGTGCCTGACCAGCCTGATCGCCGCCTGGGGCCTGTACCATTACCAACTGCTGGACATCGTGCCCATCGCCCGCGAAGCCGTGCTCAACAGCCTGGAAGACGCGATCCTGGTGATCGATGCTCGCAACCGGGTCAGCGACTTCAACGCCGTCACCGAGCGGATTTCCGGGAAGACCCTGCAAGGGGCCATCGGACAGCCGGTGGGAGAAGTCTTCACCTGGTGGGACGCCACCTTCGCGCGCTACCAGGGCCAACCGTCGTCGCGGGACGAGATCGCGATCACGGTCGATGGCGATCTGCGCTATTTCGACATGCGCCTTTCCCCCCTGCACACCGATACGACCCAGGAGCAGGGCCGCCTGGTGGTGCTGCACGACATCACCCAACGCAAACGCGCGGAAGAAGAGCGCGAGCGGCTGATCCTCGACCTGGAAGCCTTCGCCCACACCGTCGCTCACGATCTGAAAAACCCGCTGATGACTATCGGGGGCTACGCGGAAATCCTGCTCGAAGACTTCGACACCATGTCCGACGACTACCAGAAGGAATGCCTGGCGCGCGTCTTCGATGCGGCGCAGTCCACCGACCGGATCGTGACGGCGCTGCTGCTGCTGGCGGGGGTACGGCTTCAACAGAAGATCGAGATCGGCCCGCTGGAAATGGGGGCGCTGGTCGCCCAGGTGCAGATCCGGCTGCAAAGCATGGTGGACCAGTTCCAGCCGCAGATCACCGAGCCGGACCAGTGGCCGACCGCGATTGGCTATGCGCCCTGGGTGGAAGAAATCTGGGCCAACTATCTGAGCAATGCCCTGAAATATGGCGGGCAGCCGCCGCGTATCGAGCTGGGCTACGATCACCGCCCCGATCACAAGGTGCGCTTCTGGGTGCGCGATCACGGCCACGGCCTGACCGCGGAAGAACAGGCCCAGTTGTTCCACCCCTTCACCCGGCTCTCGAAGATCAACATCGAGGGGCACGGGTTGGGCCTCTCCATCGTGCAGCGCATCGCCGAGCGCCTGGCGGGCGAAGTGGGCGTCGAAAGCCAGCCCGGCCAGGGCAGCCTCTTCTATTTCACCCTACCCGGCGCCGACTCGGACTCCCCCACATCGAGCAGCAGCCCGCAGCCCTGACCCGGCACGCCGCAGAGGACTTATTCCATCGCCACCGAGTGCAGCAGATCCGCGCGCTCGATCAGGATCGTCTGGCGGTCGAAGCGGATCGCGCCGATCTCTTCCAGCGTGCGCAGCGCCCGGCTGACCGTTTCGGGCGTGGTGGCGAGATGCGCGGCGATCATCGTGCGCGTGACGCCCGGCCCGCTCACCGACTCGCCGGTCACCTGCTTGAGCAGGAAACGCGCCAGCCGCGCCGTCACCGAGCACAGCGCCAGGTCCTCGATCTGCTGCACCAGTTGGCGCATCCGCCCCGCCAGAATCCCGATCACCGCCAGCGCCAGCTCCGGATCGGCGCGCAGCTCGTCCAGCAGCACCTCCGACGGCAGCCGCCACGCGGTCACCGGGCTGAGCGCGGTCGCCGTGCCGGGATTCGCGCCGCCATCCAGCGCGGGGATGTCGTTGAACGATTCGCCGGGTCCGACGAACAGCAGGATATGCTCGCGGCCATCGGGGGACAGACGCGAGATTTTGACGCGGCCTGCTTCGACGATCCACAGCCCGGCGGACGGATCGTCCTGCATGAAGATGATCTCGCCCGCCGCGAAGGTGCGCGCCACGGCCCAGCTCGCCAGATCGCCCAGCCGGTCGGGACTCATCACGCGAAAGTACGGCAGACTCGCCAGGCGGTCGATCAGCGAAAAGGTGGGAGGAGACGGGTTCATCACCAGACTCTCTTCAGGAGTGGAAAGTTGTTAGTTGTTAGTTGTTAGTTCTCAGTTTTCAGTTGACAGTGGTCAGATGTTGTTGGCGAATTCGATTTACCTCGGTACCCCTTGTAGGAACCGACGGTTACACGCTCCCCTGCTCCGCGATACTGTTGGCGAATTCATACCTTACCCCTACTGATCATCTAAACTTCCGTGAAGTTCACCCCCTCCTGCGCCTCCCCCGTGCACGGGGGAGGTGGGGTGGGGGTGCTGTCTCGCGGACTTTAGTATATTCTGCAAGGGATCAGTAGGGGTGAGGTAGGCTCTTTCACCAACAGCATCGTCTACGGCGCGGGGGCGACGAACGCGCTCTGCGTCAGCGTGAAATCGAGCGTCTCGCCGGGACCGATC
>CAYRWY010000591.1:0-2811 GCA_964427955.1 uncultured Anaerolineaceae bacterium | reverse complement strand
ATGATCGACGGCGTGCAGTGCACGCTGGACAAGCTGCACACGACCAAGCCCGCCGACGAGCCGGGCAAGGACAAAGTAAAAGTCGATGTAGACTGACGGTCGGGCCAACCGGAGCCAGCCCTGGCCATTTGCAGTTGTCCCGTATAGTTTGCTTACCTCACCCCCCGACCCCCTCGCCACCCGGTGGCGAGGGGGAGCGGCGCGGGGAAACGTCGGCGTAAAGGCGCCGCTTGCTGCGCCCTGCTTTGATACATTGGGACTTGTCCCTCAAAATCCCGGTTCTCAATGCCTATCCGCCCCCGAACCAGGCAAGCTGGAGAGGGGCGATCTTCGAACAGGTTGTCCGTATCAATTGGCACAGCGCATCAACACACCCCTGGTGCTGACCTCCCCGCGCGAATTTTAACCGAAGTCTATCGCCTGATCCCCGTCCACCCGTGTAAAATCTATCATAGAAAACGGATCGCGCGCGCATCGTTTGCCCGGCGGCGGCGTATTGATCCATAAGAGTGTCAACCACCTAGAATCAGCAAGAGGATAGATCTGATGCGTATCATCGTACATACGGGCAAGGGTGGCGTGGGCAAGACCAGCATCTCGGCGGCCACGGCCCTGCGCTGTGCTGAACTGGGCCTGCGCACCATCGTCATCTCCACCGATACCGCGCACTCGCTGGCCGACTCGCTCGACGTCAAGATCGGGCCAGAGCCGATTCAAGTTCGCGATCACCTGTGGGCGCAGGAAGTTGACGCCCGCTATTCGATGGATAAATATTGGGGGCGCATCCAGCGCTATATGCTGAATGTGCTCAACCAGCGCCAGGTCAACGAGATCGTGGCGGAAGAAGTCACGATCCTGCCGGGGCTGGAAGAGGGCGCGCACCTGCTGTGGATCAACAAGTACGTCGAGGATGGCGATTTCGACGTGCTGATCGTGGACGCCGCGCCGACCGCCGAAACGCTGCGCCTGCTCAGCCTGCCGGATACGTCGCGCTGGTGGTTCCAGCGGATCACGTCGCTGATGCGCGGGGCGAGCGGCAAACTGCTGCGCCCCATCTCCAAGCCGCTGCTCGGCGCGGAACTGCCGGACGATGCCACGCTCGACAGCGTCAACACCCTGTTCGACACGCTGGATCACGTGCGCGATCTGCTGACCGATCCGGACCAGAGCAGCCTGCGGCTGGTGATCAACCCGGAGCGCATGGTGATCAAGGAGACGCAGCGCACCTATACCTATCTGAACCTGTACGGCTACGCGGTCGATGCCGTGCTGTGCAACCGCGTCATCCCGGACGAAGTGACCGATCCCTATTTCGCCGTCTGGAAAAAACACCAGGCCGAAAATATGGAGTACATCGGCGAGGCGTTCGGCGAGCTGCCGCTGCTCAAAGCGCCCATGTTCGACGACGAAGTGGGCGGCTTCGACAAGCTGCGGCGGCTGGCGGACGCGCTGTACGGGGATCGCAGCCCGGTCGATGTCATGGCGCGCGAACAGACGCACCGCATCGAGCCGGACGGCGACGGCGGCTATCACCTGATCGTGCCGCTGCCGTTTGCCGACAAGAACGACCTGGACCTGTACCGGTCGGCGGATGAGCTGACGCTGCGCGTTGGCCCCTACCGCCGCAATATCGTCCTGCCGTACGCGCTGTGGAACCTCAAGACCGACAGCGCACGGTTCGAGCAGTCCAGGCTGCGTATTCACTTCGTCAAAACGTAGGGGGTTCCCGGTTGCTTTCCACTCAGCAGGGGATACTGGTCGGAGTCATCGCGGCGGCCCTGGCGGCGATCATGACGGGCCGCCTCCGCCCCGACCTGGTCGCGCTGTTGGTACTGGTGACGCTGCCGCTCACCGGCATCATCGACTTTCAAGAAGCGTTCTCCGGCTTCAGCCGCTCGGTGGTGATCACCATCATCGGGTTGTTCATGATCACCCAGGCGCTGGAAGATACCGGCGTCGTGCAGTGGATCGCGGGGCGAGTGGGCCAGGCCGGGCAGGGGTCCGAAACGCGCCTGCTGCTGCTGTTCATGGCGGTCGGCGCGGCCCTGTCGCTGATCATGAACAACATCGCGGCGGGCGCGGTGCTGCTCCCGGCGGCAGTGCAGGTCGGACGCGAGTCGAAAGTATCCCCCTCCCGGCTGCTGATCCCGCTGGCCTTCGGGACGCTGGTGGGCGGCATGGCCACCTATTTCACCACGGCGAATATCATCCTCAGCAGCGTCCTGGTCGATCAGGGCCAGGCGCGCCTGAACATGGTGGATTTTGTACCCACCGGCGGCCTGATCGTCCTGGCCTCGCTGGCCTACATGGCGCTGATCGGGCACCGGCTGCTGCCCAATCGCGAGTCGGTCGGGCAGGGGGCGGTGTTCGCCTCGCCGCTGACGCTGTACGAAACCTATGCGCTGGACGAGCGCCTGTGGGAAGCGCAGGTGCTGCCCGCGTCGCGGCTGGTGCAGGTCAGCTTGCAGCACAGCCAGATCGGCCAGGAACTCGGCCTGACGGTGATCGGCATCCGGCGCGGGCTGCGCTTCATCCTCAACCCCCAGCCCAACGAGATGATCACCGCGGGCGACTGCCTGGTCGTGCTGGGGCGCGAGGATCGGGCCTGCCAGATGGAAGCCTGGGGGCTGCGCATCGAGCGGATGCACGATGCCTCCGAGGCGCGCTCCGAAATGGGCCTGAGCCTGACCGAGGTGATCATCCCGCCGCGCTCCGGGGTGATCGGCCAATCGTTATCCAGCCTGCATTTCCGCAACAAGTACGATCTCTCGGTCCTGGCGCTCTGGCGCGAGGGGCGCAGCGTCCGCACCG
>CAYRWY010000590.1:0-2836 GCA_964427955.1 uncultured Anaerolineaceae bacterium | reverse complement strand
TGCAGCCCTGCGCCATCTCGTTCAGGATCGCCGCCAGCGACTCGGTGCGCGGGTCCTCGGCGGTCAGGATGCAGATGTCGGCCAGTTCCATCCCGGCCTCGGCCATCAGGCGGCGCTTTTCACGGTCGCGCAGGCCCGCGCTGCCGAAGATGGCGATCACCCGCCGCTCCGGGGGAATCATCGTGCGCGCGGCTTCGAGCGCCCGCCGCAGCGCGTTGGGCGTGTGCGCGAAATCGACCATCGCCATGAAGTCCTGCCCCTCGTCGATGCGCTCCATCCGGCCCGGAATGGACGGCATATCGCGGATGCCTTCCACCAGCGCCTGGCGGAACCGCTCCGGCTCCGGGGCCAATACCACGCTGGTCGCGGCGACCGCCGCCAGGATGTTCGACACGTTGAAGCCCCCCACCAGCGGGGATTCGAGGGTCTGGCGCAGATCGTCCGGGCCGTGTACGAACAGCCGCGTCAGGTCCGGGTGGTAATCGACATCCTCGACCTTCACATCGACCGGGTACAGCGGCTCCAGCGCGTAGGTCAGGACACGCTGCACACCCTCCGACTCGCGGCGGAACAGGTCGGCGCTGGGATCGTCGGCATTGAGCACGGCGACTTTGGGCACCCCATTCTTGCGGAAGCTGCCGGCGGTCATGGCGAACAGCCGCGCCTTGTCGCGCCGGTACTGCTCCCACGAGCCGTGAAAATCCAGGTGCTCGTGCGTGACGTTGGTCAGCACGGCCACGTCGAAATCGACGCCGTTCACGCGGCCCTGCGCCAGCCCGTGGGACGTCACTTCCAGGACGGCGTGCGTCAGCCCGGCTTCGACCATTTTCGCCAGGTACATCTGGACTTCGTGCGCGGGCGGCGTGGTGACGTGCAGCCCGGTTTCGAGCGACGCGCTGCCGATCACGGCGTGCACCGTCGAGATCAGCCCGGCCCGCAGCCCCGCCGCGAGCAGGATGCTGTGGATCAGCGTGCAGGTGGTTGTTTTGCCATCGGTGCCGGTCACGCCGATCACCGTCATCTGGCGCGAGGGATAACCGTAGTACACCGCCGCCAGCGGTCCCAGCGCGGCCATGCCGTCCGCCACCTGGGCATAGGGAACGTCGCACGGCACGCGCTCCGGCGGATATTCGCCCACCACCGCCGCCGCGCCGCGGGCCAGCGCCTCCGGGATCAGGCTGTGGCCGTCTACGTGGGCCCCGACTCGCGCCAGGAAGACCCCGCCCGGCTCGACGGTTTGTGCGTTTTCGCTGACCGGCGCGGTGATCACCGCATCGCCGGTGGGCGGAATGATGAGATTCGGCAAATTCATCAGAAGATCACTGAAGTTCATGAGTTCGCTCGTGAAAAATAATAGCGGAGGATGCTTCTATTGTAGCCTATTCGAGCGCGATGAGACAGAGGCGAGAGAGCGCTTCCGGTTACGGCGCGTCTACCCTTCACGCTTCAGACGAACAGCCGGGAATCTCGCTCAGGTGGTGGAACACCTGCAAGCCGTGATCGCGGGCGACCTGCACCATCAGATCCGCCCCTGATGACGCGCCCCCGACCCGCTGCGATCCCGGCACGTGCCCGGCGCGGAAGATCGGCAGTGCGAACGACTCCATCAGGGCCACGTTGGCAGCCATGCGGTCGGGATCGTCGCCCGTCCCCGAACGGTACAGTGGGAGAGGGGAGAAAGTGACTGTCCCCCCTCCAAATGGCGCGCGGCCTGCTACACCCCGGCGTTGGTCAGCCGCGCCATCTGCTCGGCGCTCAGCGTGACGTCCAGCGCGCCGAGATTCTCGGCCAGTTGGGCAGGCGTGCTGGCCGCCGTCAGCGGCAGTACGGGCGGATCGCGGTGCAGCAGCCACGCCAGCACGACCTGGTTGGGGGTCGCGCCGACTTCCTGGGCCACGGCCCGCAGCGCCGCCAGCCGGGCGTCGCTGTCCGGCCCGGCGTAGCCGCTCAGATCACCGCCGCGCACATAGGCCCCGCCCAACAGCACCGAGTAGGCCAGCAGCGTGAATTCGCCCTTACGCGCCTGGACGTAATCGAGCAGATCGTCGTTCGCCACCAACTGCGGATCGAACGACGCGCCGGGCGTGGGCCGCAAATACGTGTACCGCTGCTGGACGCCGCAGAATTCCGCCCACCCGTTGGCGCGGCTGAGGGTGTGCGCCCGTTCCAGGCGGTAGGCGCGGTAATTGCTGGCCCCGATCAGGCGCACTTTGCCCGTTTTGACCAGCGCATCGAACGCCTGCATCGTATCGCGCAGCGGCGTCTGGCGGTCATCGACGTGGGCATAATACAGGTCGATGGAGTCCACGCCCAGCCGCTGCAAGCTGCGGTCGCATTCTCGCCGGATGTCTTCCGGGGCCAGACGGCGCGCGACGTCCGCATATTCGAACCCGACTTTGGTCGCGAGGAACAGCCTGTCCCGATTGCGGCGCGCTTTCATCCAACGCCCCAGCAGGGCTTCGCTCTCGCCGCCCTGGCAGCCGGGCACCCAGGCCGCGTAAATGTTGGCGGTGTCGAGAAAGGTCCCGCCCGCGTCCACGTATTGATCCAGCAAACGGAACGAAGTGGCTTCGTCGGTGCGCGTACCCATGAACATCGTGCCCAGGCACAGCGCGCTGACCTGTACGCCGGTGTTACCTAACGGTAGTGTTTTCACGGTATCCTCCCTCAAAGAAGTGAACAGTGAACAGTTTTCAGTTGACAGTTATCAGATGCTGTTGGCGAACTACGTACCAGAGCATACCTCACCCCCCAGCCCCCTCTCCGAGGGCGGAGAGGGGGGCACGGGCAAGTCCCCTCTCCAGACTTGGAGAGGGGATTTAGGGGTGAGGTATGA
>CAYRWY010000589.1:0-2839 GCA_964427955.1 uncultured Anaerolineaceae bacterium | reverse complement strand
GTCCAGTCAGTGGGCGGCGATCTCACCCTGCGGGATGTGCAGGAAATCCATATCACCTCCGTCGGCGGCGATCTACGGATCAAGCGCGCCGAGGGCAATGTCGTCGTTGAGGCGGTTGGCTCCGACGCGACCATTCGCGAGGTAGAAGGATCGGTCCACGTGCGTAACGTCGGGTCCGACCTGTATGTGCGCAACGTGACCGTGGACTGCCTGGTCGATGAAGTCGGTTCCGACCTGCTGGTGAATATCGACTTTGTGCCGGGCCGCGAGTATCGTTTCAGCGCCCGCAGCGATATCCTGTGCCGCATCCAGCCGGAGACCAACGCGACCATCATTCTGCCGCTCGATACCGAAGTGCGGATTGATGTCGATGCCGAGGTCCGGCAGGTCGAAGAAGGCGGCCAGCAGGTGCTCACGCTGGGTGAGGGCGGCGCGGCGGTCTATATCGACCGGGCCGATACCCTGCGGCTGGTCGGCGATGGCGAGGACTACATGGTCAACTTCGGCGTCCAGATCGAAGAGGAAGTCGAGGCGCGGCTGTCCACGCTGGAAGAGAAGCTAAACCAGCAGTTGGAGGGGCTGGACGAGCGCATCCTGGCGCAGACCGCGCGCCTGACGTCGCAGGCCGAACGGATCGCCGAGCGTGCCCAGCGCCAGGCCGAGCGCGCGACCGAGCGGTTCCGCCGCAACATGGATCGCCAGATGAAGCGGAAGCGCGAGCCAGGGGCGCGGCGTGCCACCTTCAGCGCCGAAATGTCGGGCACCGCTCGCCGCAGCCGAGAACCTGTCACTGAGCAGGAACGGCTGCTCATCCTCCAGATGGTGCAGGAGAAGAAGATCTCCATCGAAGAAGCCGAGCGGCTACTGTCGGCGCTCGATTCGTAGGGTGTTGGGAGCGGCCAAGCAGTGTAGGTAGGGGCGCTGCTTGCCGCACCCTGGCTAAATCATCGTGAACGATCGGAGAATGTGCCATGTCAGCAGCAGGCTTGCTCTCCTCCACCCGCACCTTTAGCGGTCTGCGACCGGTCAACCTGTACCACGACCTGGCCGGGATCGCTGATCTGATCGAGGTGTGTTTTGCTTCGACCCTGGATGCCGGAGGCCGCGCGGCCATTCAGGAAATGCGCGCCGTCAGCCGGTCGCGGGTACTGTTGGGGGTGTTGATCCGGCTGGGCCAGGCGGTCCCGTTCGTGCGGGGCTTTGTCTGGGTCGAAGGGGATCGCGTGATCGGGAACGTTTCGGTCTCGCCTACCAGTTACGGGAACGGCTGGATCATCGCCAACGTGGCGGTCTACCCGGAATACCGCCAGCGCGGGATCGCGCGCCAGCTCATGCAGGCGGCGCTGGACATGGTCGCCCGGCAGGGAAAGTTTGCCACGCTGCAAGTAGACGCCGATAATCCGCCCGCCCGTCACCTGTACGAGACGCTGGGCTTTCAGGAGCAGCGCACCTTCATCCGCTGGCGGCGGATGTCGCACCTGCGCGTCCCGGAACTCCCGGCGGATCTGCCGGTCCGGCGGTTGGCCCGGCGCGAAGCGGGGGCCTTGTACGACCTGGCGAGCCGCGTCCGCCCGAACCGCTGGGGGGGGATGGGATGGCTGCGCCCGACCCGGATCACCGATCTGCGCCCGTCACGCTGGGGCGATCTGCGCTTCTGGCTGAAGGGCGAGCAGTCCGATTTTTGGGTGGTGCCGGGCCGCGCGGGCCAGATCGACGGCGCCCTGATCGCTGAGCACCGCATGGGCAGCAGCACCGGCGTGTTCGATCTGCTGGTCAGCCCGGAGCAGCAGGGCGTGCTGGAAGCACCTTTGATCAGTTTTGCGCTGGGTTCGCTGTTCGCACGTCACCAACCGTTGGTGACCGATCACCCGGCGGATGATGCCGCCGCCAGCGACGTGCTGTACAGCCACTATTTCAAGCCGGAGCGCACCCTGGTGCACATGATCCGGCCTGTGTCCGAGGAGGGAATTCGATGACGACCGCTGAAGAACGGATGCGCATTCTTCAAATGATCCAGGAAGGCAAGATCACCGCCGAGGAAGGCGCGAAGCTGCTCCAGGCCCTGAGCAGCGGCAAGCCGCCCCAACCGCCGCCCTCGCGCGATCCGCGCCAACTGCGCGTCAAGATCACCGATACCAACACCGGCAAGACCAAGGTCAACGTCAACATCCCAATGGGGCTGGTGAATGTCGGGATCAAGCTCGGCGCGCGCTTCACGCCGTCCAGCGCCGAGGTGAATTACGACGAGATCATGGACGCGATCAAGAGCGGGGCCAGCGGGAAACTCGTCGATCTCGAAGATGCCGGGAGCGGTGAGCACGTCGAAGTATGGGTCGAATAGGACCTTGCCGCCGACGATGGGCAAGGGTATAGTTGCGCGCCTGTGTCCTAACCCATTGAGGCAACCTGCATCGTGTCCACCCTAACCGGCGAACTGGCCGGGCTGTTCACTTCGGTCTGCTGGAGCTTTACCTCTATCTTCTTCACCCTGTCCGGTCGGCTGGTGGGATCGCCCATCGTCAACCGGACGCGCCTGGTATTCGGCCTGCTCTTCGTCACCCTGGCCCATTGGATCACCACCGGCCAACCGCTCCCCATCCACGCCGGGCTGTCGCATTGGAGTTGGATGGCGCTGTCGGGGGTGATCGGCTTCGTGATTGGGGATGCCTTTTTGTTCCAGGCGTTCGTGATGATCGGGCCGCGCCTCTCGATGCTGATCATGGCGCTCAACCCGGTGATCGGAGCGGTGCTGGCCTGGGTGCTGATGGGCGAAAGCCTGAGCGCGGGCGAAATCCTGGGCATGGCGCTGGCGATCAGCGGCGTGGCCTGGGTGGTTTCC
>CAYRWY010000588.1:0-2857 GCA_964427955.1 uncultured Anaerolineaceae bacterium | reverse complement strand
AAAGACCTGCCCGGTGTGCGTTATCACATCGTTCGGGGCACGTTGGATGCCGACGGTGTCCAGAAGCGTGAGCAGGGCCGCAGCAAGTACGGCGCAAAGAGACCTAAGAAGACAACAGCAAAGAAATAAGCATTTCAGGCGTATTTCTGGAGAAAGACTATGCCAAGACGGAAAAGTCCACCCAAGCGGCCCGTGATGCCGGATGTGAAATATAACAACGTTCATATCCAGATGTTTGTCAACCGTATGATGCATGGTGGCAAAAAGAGCACCGCGCTGCGGATGCTGTACGAATCGTTTGAAATTATCGAAGCGCGTGCCAAGCGGGACCCGGTTGAGGTCTTCGAGCAGGCGCTGCGCAACGCGACCCCCGTGCTGGAAGTCAAGCCCCGCCGTGTCGGTGGCTCGACCTACCAGGTCCCGGTGGAAGTCGCGCCGGATCGCGCGATGTCGCTGGCGATGCGCTGGCTGTTGGCTGCCGCCCGGTCGCGCGGTGGTCGCAGTGTGGGCGAGAAACTTGCTGCTGAATTCATGGACGCCGCGGGCGGCCAGGGATCGGCCATCAAGAAAAAAGAAGACACGCACCGCATGGCCGAAGCCAACCGCGCCTTCGCTCACTATCGTTGGTAAATCGTAGGAACTGAGTGTCATGGCTAAAAAAGCCACTTCGAACGAAAGCGTCCTGGACCTGGCAATGGTCCGCAATATCGGCATTATTGCCCATATCGATGCTGGCAAAACCACCGTCACCGAACGCGTGCTGTATTATGCCGGGTTAATCCATCGCATGGGCGAAGTGCACGATGGCGCTGCCACGACCGACTACATGGAACAGGAACGGGAACGCGGCATCACCATTACCGCCGCCGCAGTTACGGCGTTCTGGCGTGGTCATCATGTGAACGTGATCGACACCCCCGGACACGTCGATTTTACGGCGGAAGTCCAGCGCAGCTTGCGCGTGTTGGATGGTGGTGTGGTGGTCTTCGACGGGGTGGCAGGTGTGGAACCCCAGTCTGAAACGGTCTGGCGTCAGGCCAACGATTACGGTGTTCCGCGCATCTGCTTTGTCAACAAAATGGACCGCGTTGGGGCTGACTTCCGCCGCTGCGTCGGCATGATCGTCGAGCGGCTGAACGGCAATCCCATCGTCATCCAACTGCCCTACGGCGAGGGGTCGGCTTTTGCCGGTATCATCGATCTGCAAAAAATGCAGCTCGTCACCACCGCCGACGATACCGGCAGTACCCTGGACTACAGCCCGATCCCGGCGGCGATGCAAGACGCTGCCGAGGCCGCCCGGGCCCAGATGATCGAGAAGATCGTCGAGACCGACGAAGTGCTCACCGAAAAGTACCTTTCGGAAGAACCGATCAGCGATGAAGAGCTGGCGGTGGCGCTGCGTCAGGCGACGATCAAGGGGGCGGCGCAGCCGGTCCTGTGTGGATCGGCACTGCGTAATAAGGGCGTCCAGTTGATGCTGGACGCGGTCGTAGACCTCCTCCCTTCCCCGCTCGACATCCCGCCCATTCAGGGCAGCAATCCTAAGAATGATGAAATCGAAGAACGCCACGCCACCGACGACGAACCGCTGTCGGCGCTGGTCTTCAAGATTCAAACCGATCCCTTCGTGGGCCGGTTGGCGTTCTTCCGCGTGTACTCCGGCGTTATTCGCACGGGCGAAATGGTGCTCAACACCTCCAAAGACCGCAAAGAGCGGATCGGGCGTGTTGTCCGCATGTTCGCCGACCGCCGCGAAGACGTGACGGATGTCCATGCGGGGGATATCGCCGCTATCCTGGGTCTGAAGGATACCTTCACCGGGGAAACCCTGGCGGCGCCCAATCACCCGATCGTGTTGGAAAACATCAAGTTCCCCGAACCGGTGATTTCCGTCGCTATCGAACCCAAAACGAAGGCCGACCAGGATAAGATGGGCATTGCGCTCTCCAAACTGGCCGAAGAAGACCCGACCTTTGTGGTGCGGATGAACGAGCAGACCGGCCAGATGCTGATCTCCGGCATGGGCGAGCTGCACCTCGAAGTCCTGGTGGATCGCATGTTCCGCGAATTCAAGGTGGATGCACGGGTCGGCAAGCCCCGCGTCTCCTATCGCGAAACGATCACCCAGAACGCGCGGGGTGAAGGGCGCTTCGTGCGGCAGTCGGGCGGCAGCGGCCAGTACGGCCACGCCATCGTCCGGATCGAACCCCTGCCCAGCGACTCGACGGAAGAACTGGTCGTCGAAGATAAGACGGTGGGCGGTTCCATCCCGCGGGAATTCATCCGGTCGATTGAAGGCGGTATCCGCGAAGCGGCCCAAAGCGGTGTGCTGGCGGGTTTCCCGGTCGTGCACGTCAAGGTCTCGATCGTCGATGGGTCCTACCACGAAGTCGACTCGTCGGACATGGCGTTCAAGATCGCTGGCTCGATGGCCTTCAAGGATGCCGTGCAGAACGGCAAGCCGATCCTGCTCGAACCCTTCATGAAAGTGGATGTGGTCGTGCCCGAAAACTACGCGGGCGACGTGATCGGCGACCTGGCCGCTCGGCGAGCCAACATTGCCGGGATCGAAACGCGGGGTGATGGCCTGTCCTCGATCCGCGCTCATGCTCCGCTCGGCGAGATGTTCGGCTATGCGACGAACCTGCGTAACATGTCGCAGGGGCGCGGCAATTTCACGATGGAATTTGAGAAGTACGAACCTGTGCCTGAGTCCGTTAAGGAACAGGTGGTCAAGAGCGGGGGCTAATCCCCCTGCTCTACGGGTCAGGTCAGGGTATTTAAGACAGTTAGGGAGGCAGTATGGCGAAGGGTAAGTTTGACCGAACGAAAACTCACGTGAACGTGGGGACCA
>CAYRWY010000587.1:1672-2929 GCA_964427955.1 uncultured Anaerolineaceae bacterium | reverse complement strand
TGCTTGGGCGGGATCGTGCTCAGCACCGGGATCACGCCCATGTTGATCGAAATCTGCACGATGGCCTGCAAATTCGCGCGGAAGGTTTCGGTCGGCATCCCGCCGGAATCGTTGGTCCCGAACATGATCAGCGCCACCGCCGGTTTGTTGACCCGGTATTCGCAGGCCAGCGGCGTTTCGCCCGCCGCGCATACGCCCGGATCGGCGTTGGCCGGATTCAACACGCTTTCCGTGCTCCAGCCGTTGCGGGCGGCTATCGACCCGGCGGCGAAGGGATTCTGCCCGCGCCCATTCGGCCCGGAGAAGAAGCTGATCGCGCCGCCCAGGTAGCTGTACGCCCCCAGGCTGTAGTTGCCGTAGCCGATGGGATACAGGAAATTCCCCGAAGCGGTGATGCTGTCTCCCACCCGGCTGAAGGCGAAGGGCGTGTTGCCCCTGGCGCGGCCATCCAGGAAGATTTTGCGCGCATTGGAGGTGACGCCCGACACGATGTCGATATTGCCCGGCCCGGTGACGACCTGGTCCTGCGCCGTGCCGGTGACGCTCACCACGTTCAGATCGATGCTGATGGTGAGGTACTGCGCGGCGACCCAGCCGTTGCGGCCATCGGCCAGCACGACCTGCACCCAGGCATTCTCCGCCGTGCGCCCGATGATCGACAGCGTCAGGCCCGCGTCGAGCATTCCGAGGATGTTACCCGCTGTGCCCGGCGTTTCGCGCAGCCTGACCGTACAAGAGGCGCAGACCTGGGCGCTGGGCGCCGCGGGTTGCGGGGTCTGCGTCGCGAATACGACCGGCGTAAAGCTGGGCGGCGGGACAATCGGCTGTCCCGGCTCACTGGTCGGCGGCAGGACTTCCACCGTCGGGATCGGGACTGCGGTGGTCGGGATGATCCCGAACGGCGTGAAGCTGGGCGGCGGCCCGTAGGTGGCGGGCTGCGTGGGCACGCTGGGGATCGTCGCCGCCGGTGCTGCCGCCGTGTCGGTCGGCAGGACGGCTAGCGCCATTTCCGCCGGGGTGCTAGATGCCAGCGGGACTGTTGTGGGCACGATGACTTCCGGCGTGAACGTGGCGGGCGGGATCGCCGTGGGCTGCACCGTCTCCGGCGTCAGCGTTGGGGCCGTCGTGGGAAAGGTCGGAAAGACGAAGGGTGTAGAAGAGGCCGTGGGGACCGGCGTGGCGGTCCACGACAAGGTGGCCGTCACGGCCTGCGCCGTCGCCCAGGCCACCGGCGATCCCAGCGTGGGCCGGGCCGGT
>CAYRWY010000587.1:0-1572 GCA_964427955.1 uncultured Anaerolineaceae bacterium | reverse complement strand
CACGGCCTGCGCCGTCGCCCAGGCCACCGGCGATCCCAGCGTGGGCCGGGCCGGTGTTTTCTCATCTGTGGAGCTGAAGTTACAGCCCGCCAGCGTCAAGACAATGAGCAGTCCCCCTACCCCAATAGTCCGCTGAACTTTCATTCCATTTACTCCTGGTCACGTCATCCACCGGTAATTGTAGCGTGAGATGCCGCTCTGCACACAGACACTCACTCTGCGTTAAACTGCTTTTTTGCCCAGGTTGGCAAACCGCCCATCCGCCTGTAGAATGTGCCCCTGTCCTGTTGAGCGCCGATCTGATGCCACTATGACTCTGACTCACATCCTGGTTTTTACGGCGGCTAGTGTCCTCTACCTCACGCTGCTGCCGGAGCGCGCGCGCCGTTGGGCGCTGTTCGCGGGCAGCGTGGTCGCGATCTACTGGCTGCAACCGGCCATCCGCATCCGAACCCTGGATTTCATCTTCCCGTCCGCGACGCTGGCTCTGGTCGCCCTGTGCTGGACGATCTCCCGCGCGCCGGAGCAGCGCTGGACGCGCGACGACAGCGCCGCGGTGGTGGTAATCGCCGGGCTGGTGCTGCTGCTGTCCTTCGGGCGCTATCTCGTGCCCGAATACCGCCTGACGCCCTCCAACCCGCCCGCGCCGCTCACCGTGGCGCTGGGGCTGGTCGTGGCCGGGATCGTCCTGGGTGTGCTGGAGCGACTCAGCGCTTCTGATGCTAAATCCGGCCTCACCCCTAACCCCTCTCCATCAAAAGACGATGGAGAGGGGAATCGCCGCCGTTTCCACCCCCTCTCCATTGTTCTTAAATGGAGAGGGGGGCGGGGGGTGAGGCCGGGCCAGAGCAAATCGAGGGTGAGAATTCTCATCTGGCCCCTGATCCTGCTGATCATCGCCGCCCTGGTCGTGCTCAAGACGGAGGCCCTGGCCGAACGCGCCGCGCGCCTGCTGCGCGAGTGGCAGGGTCAGCCCGCGTCACTGGCGAAGTCGTCCGAGTTGGGCTGGCTGGGCTTTTCTTACGTCGCCTTCCGCCTGATCCACACCCTGCGCGACCGCCAGAGCGGCAAGCTCCCGGCGCTCTCGCTGCGCGAATACACTACCTACGCGCTCTTCTTCCCGGCCTTCACGGCGGGACCGATCGATCGCGCCGAGCGGTTTCTGCCCGAACTGCGCGTCTTGCCGGGGCTGGACCCGTCGCGGCTGGTGCAGGGCGGGATGCGGATCGCCGTCGGGATCGGCAAAAAGTTCGTGATCGCCGACAGCCTGGCCTACATGGCCCTGGATGCCGCCAAAGCCGATCAGGCGACCTCTGCCGCCGGACTGTGGGTGCTGCTCTACGCCTACGCCTTCCGGCTCTATTTCGACTTCAGCGGCTATTCGGACATCGCCATCGGGATCGGGCAGTTGTTCGGGATCAAGCTTCCCGAAAATTTCAACCAGCCCTACCTCAAGCGCAATATCACCCAGTTCTGGCAAAGCTGGCACATGACGCTCAGCCAGTGGGTGCGCTTTTACGTGTTCATGCCGCTCAGCCGCTTTTTGCTGACCCGCCCGCGCAAGCCCTCCCC
>CAYRWY010000586.1:0-2933 GCA_964427955.1 uncultured Anaerolineaceae bacterium | reverse complement strand
CCAGGCCATCCTCGGCCGCGCACGGCGTACTGATCGCGCTGATCGTGATCGGCGATCAGTGGCTCTCGCTCAAAGATGCCGAAGGACGGCGGCGGCTGGACGATCCCGAAGATGTCGTCTGCCACGAAGTGCAGGCCGCCCTGGAACGCCCGGCGGTGCGCGTGATCCCGGTGTTGGTCAACAACGCGCCCATGCCCGGCCCGGAGGACCTGCCGGAGTCGATCCGCTCCCTGCACTTTCGCAACGCGGCCCAGGTCCGCCACGATCCCGACTTCGAAATCGACATGGAGCGCCTGATCCGGCAGATCGGCGGGCAGCGGCGCTCCGGCCTGATCTGGGGAGCCGCCGCGGCGGCAGTCGCGGTCATCGTGCTCGCGGTCGCCGGCCTGCTGGCGCTGAACGGCGAATCGGGCAAGGATACCCCGACTCCACCGCCGACCACCGCGGTCGCGATCCAGCCCACACTCACCCCCACGCCGCAGCCGACGAAAAGCCCGACCAACCCGGCCAGCATCCTGTACCGCAATCCTCACGCGGGCGAAGCGGTCACGCTGCCCGCCACGACGAAACTTTACGCCGAGCCGAACACCCGATCCGAGGTCCGGTTTACCTTCAACGCGGGCAAGCGGCTGATCGTGGTGGGGCAGAACAAGGATGGGACCTGGCTGTACCTGAAATCGGCCTTCGACGAGGACGAAGCCGGATGGGCCACCGGGGACTGGGTGGAGGCGTACCGCCCGATCCCGACCCCGACGCCCACCACCCCACCGGAGATCATCTCGAAGATCAGCCCGGATCAGACGTATATCACCGCGGGGCCGGTCAACGGGTTGTGGCAGGTCTACTTCCCCATCCCCGCCAGCACCAGCGATCCGGCGGTGCTCACGCAGCGCCACTTTCTCGATACGGAACTGGTGGCGCGCCTCGATCACGCCCAGGTGTCGCTCGACATCGCGTCGTATGACCTGGACTTACCCTCGATCACGGACGCGATCATCCGCGCCCAAGCGCGCGGGGTAACCGTGCGCGTCGTCGCGGACGACGAATATGGCCTGGACAACCCCGACGCCACCTTCAAGCAACTCGAGGACGCGGGCATCGCCGTGGTCACCGACCAGCGCCGCGCGCTCATGCATCACCGCTTCATCATCTTCGACGGCAGAACGGTGTGGACCGGCAAATGGGCCTTCACCTACACCAGCACCCTGGAACAGAACACCGCCGCCCTGGTCTTCGAGGCGCCGGAATTAGCCGCCGTCTATACCGCACGCTTCGACGCCATGTTCGAGCGCGGCGAGTTCGGCACCGATGCGCCCGGCGCGTCGCAGAGCCTCACGCTCGAGGGCATCCCCATCGAGGCGTATTTCATGCCCGCCGACGATGCGCTGACGCCCGTCAAGGACCTGCTCGGCCAGGCTCAAGAGTCGATCTACATCATGGTCATGGCCTTTTCCAGCGACGACCTGGGCGAGCAGTTGGAAGCGGCGATCCAGCGAGGCGTGGACGTGCGCGTCGTGACCGAGAGCCGTCTCAGCCGCCTGGTCGAACCCTGGTACTGCGCGGGCGTGCCGTTCCGCAAGGATGGCAATCCCAACAGCCTGAATCACGGCGTGATCGTGATCGATGGCGAGATGGTGATCAGCGGCTCGTTCAACCTGAGCAGCAACTCGTTCCTCGAAAACGACGAGGACCTGCTGATCGTGCACGATCCCCAACTCGCGCAGTTGTTTTCGGAAGAATTCGAGCGCGTGTGGATCGACGGCAGCGACTACGCCCTGGGCGACATTGCCTGTCCGGAAACCCCGACTCCGTCACCTTAGACATGGGAGCAGGCAGCCATGGTCCAAACTATCCTGGTGGTTGACGACATTCCTGCAAATGTCACCTTGCTAACGCGCATTCTGACAGGAAATGGCTATGCCGTGCGCACCGTGTCCGACGGGTTGGCCGCGATCGAGGAGGTCGAAGCCGATCCGCCCGATCTGATTCTGTTGGACGTTGAGATGCCGGATCTGAACGGCTACGAGGTCTGTGAGCGGCTCAAGGCCGACGAGCGGTTCACCCTGATCCCGATCATCTTCATCAGCGCGATCAGCGATACCGACGGCATCGTACACGCGCTCAATATCGGCGGCGCCGACTACATCACCAAACCGTTCAAGGTCAAAGAGGTGATGGCGCGGGTGAGAAATCAACTGCTGGTCGTGGCGCAGCGGCAGCAGATCGCAGCTCTGCGCGAGCAGGACCGGCAGCATTTCGAGTCGCTGGACCGGATGCGCAACCAGTTCGTACAGATGGCGACGCACGATCTCAAGAATCCCCTATCGATCATCATGGGCTATGCCGAGCTGCTCGAAGACCTGCGGGTAGACGACGATCAGCAGGGCCTGCTGGGGGATTCGCTGGTGGCGATTCAGAAGGGCGTGACCAAGATGCAGACTCTGATCGCGGACATGCTGGACCTGGCGAAGGTCGAGACCGGCGTTGGCCTGAACCTGGCACCGGTCAACCTGGGCCCCTGCATGGACAAGTGCTTGCGGAATTTCGAAACCCAGGCGCGCCGCAAACAGATCACGTTGGAGATATATCCCCCGGCTGAAGAGGTCACGGTGGTGTTGGATGCCGCCCGGATGGAACGGGTCCTCGACAACCTGCTCTCCAACGCCATCAAATATACGCCGGAAGGCGGGCGTGTCACGCTGACCGCCCACGTCGGCACGCGCACGGTCGATCTGGAAGTGAGCGACACGGGCCTGGGCATCCCGGTCCAGGACCTGGCGCACGTGTTCGAGGTCTTCTACCGGGTTTCCGACGAGGAGCACCTCAAAGTCGAAGGGACCGGGATCGGGCTGCCCGTGGCGAAGAGCATCGTGGAGCAGCATGGCGGCCAGATCTTCGCCGCGAGTGAGCCAGGCCAGGGGAGCACCTTCACC
>CAYRWY010000585.1:0-2972 GCA_964427955.1 uncultured Anaerolineaceae bacterium | reverse complement strand
CCCTCTCCAACTTTGGAGAGGGGCTGGGGGTGAGGTCAATGGCGAAGTACGTAACGTCAGTTACTCAGTACATCCAGGTAGATTCTTGGGTGTTTTTCGTAGGGGCGTCAGCTTGCTGCGCCCCTACCAAAACATCCCCCCTCGCCACCATGTGGAGAGAGGTCTGAGGTACAAAGGCACGGACAAAGGACACCGTGAAAACCAGACTGCTGCATCTCTTCCTGATCGTCGCCCTGGGCTGTGGGCTGCGACCGCCGGCTGCCGCCGGACAGGTCGATAGTTCGACGTCGGTGGCGGAGATCATCGCCACGCTGACGCCGGAAGAACGGGTCGGGCAGTTGATCCTGGTCACATTCGAGGGCAGCCAGTCCGGTCCGGAAACCGCCGTCGCGCAGTTGATCCGTGATTACAACATCGGCGGCGTGGTGCTGCTGGCGGAAAATGACAATATCGACGGCCAGGTGAACACGCCGCGATTGGTGCTCTCGCTGACGACCACCCTGCAACAGCTCGCCTACGACAGCGCGGAGGCCACCGCCGGGCGGGAGACGCCGCGGGCCTTCGTGCCGCTGCTGATCGGCACCACCAACGGCGGCAACGGCCAGCCCGAAACGCAGATCACCGCCGGGACCACGCCGCTGCCCAGCCTGATGGCCATCGGCGCGACGTGGGACCCCGACAACGCGCACACCGTCGGGCAGATCGCGGGCAGCGAATTGAGCGCGATGGGCATCAACCTGCTGTTCGGCCCCGCGCTGGACGTCTCGCAGCCGCCGCAGACCGGGGATACGCTCGACCTGGGCGTGAACACCTTCGGCGGGGAACCGTATTGGGTCGGCAAAATGGGCCAGAGCTACATCACCGGCGTGCACGAAGGCGGCCAGGGGCGGATCGCGGTGATCGCGCAGCATTTCCCCGGCCTGGGCATGGCCGACACCCCGCCCGACCAGGAGATCCCGGTCGTGCCCCGCACCATCGAGCAAATGCGCCAGTTCGACCTGATCCCGTATGCCGCCGTGACGAGCGGTGCCGGGGACCCGTTGGCACGCGCGGACGGGCTGCAATGTGCCAGCGTGCGCTACCAGGGTAAGAGCGAGCGCCCGCTGTGCCTCGACGAGCAGGCGACCAGCACGATCTTCCAGTTGGACGAGCTGCAAGGCTGGCGCACGCAGGGAATCGTCGTCAGCAGTCCGCTGGGCACGACCGCCATCCGCCGCTACTACAACGTCACGCCCTTCCCGCACCGCCAGGTGGCGCGCGAAGCCCTTCTCGCGGGCAACGACCTGTTATACCTGGCGGACTTCGGCCCCCAGCCGGGGGCGGATCAACTGCAAAACGTGCGCGACGTGATCCAGTTCTTCGCCGGGCTGTACCAGAGCGATCCGGTCTTCCGCGCCCAGGTGGACGACGCCCTGACGCGCATCCTGCGGCTCAAGCTGAAGCTGTATGGCGACGATCTGACGCTGTCGAACGTGATCACCCCGGTGACGGCCATCGAGCGGGTCGGGCAGTCGGATGCCGTGATCTATACGCTGGCCCAGCAGAGCGTCACCCTGCTGGCGCCGCGCCGCGAGGCCCTGCCGGATGCGCCCTCGCGCCGGGAACACATCGTGATCTTCACCGACGTGCGGCAGGTGCAGCAGTGCTCGTACTGCGCGACGACGCCGCAGGTCTCGGTCAACGCGCTCGAAGCGGCCATCGAGCGCCGCTACGGGCCGTATGCCGACGCCCAGATCCGGCCCGAACAGGTCGTCAGTTTCTCGTTCACGCAGCTTCAGGCGTATCTGAAAGGGGATGTCGCCGGGCTGTCGCCGGACAGCAACGAATACAAAACCAACCGGCGCATCGCCGAAGCCTTACGCGACACCGACTGGATCGTGCTGGTCACGCTCGATCCGTCGCCGCAGGTGCCGCTGCTGCGCAACCTGCTGAACGGCAGCACGGACCTGATCGACCGCAACCGGGTGATCGTGATGGCGCTCGGCGCGCCGACGGCCCTGTCGTCCACCGAGATCAGCCGGTTTGCCGCCTACTACGGGCTGTACAGCAGCATCCCGGCCTACGTCGATGCTGCCGCGCGGGCGTTGTTCCAGGAAAGCAGTTTTCCCGGCGCACTGCCGATCAGCCTGCCTGCGACCGGCTACGACGTGTTCCAGGTCACAGCGCCCGATCCGGATCAGACGCTCCAGATCGAAATGGACGAAGATGCCCCTACCCCAGCCGCCGAGCCGGTGACCCTGGCGACCGGGCAGGCGCTCGATCTGCGCACGCTGCCGATCCTGGACGGCAACGGCCACCCGGTCCCCGACGGCACGCCGGTCGAATTCGCGATCACGTTCGTCACGGACAACCTGCAAACGCGCCAGACCGCCGCGACGCAGGATGGCATCGCGCGCACGCGCTTCAAGCCGGTGCGTCCGGGCCGCGTGCAAATCACCGCGTCCAGCCGCGAGGCTACTCGTTCCCTGACCCTGCAAATTCTGGTGGTCGATGAACTGGCTACGCCGACCCAGGGGGCCTCGCCCTCGCCGGAAGCGACCGCCGCGGCCCGGATCGAAGTCACGCCGGACGCGACTCCCGTGTTCGCCGCCGCCGCGCCGGACAACGATTCTCCTGCCCGGCTGGACTCGCTCGATCTCGTGCTGACGCTACTCGGATTGGCGCTGCTGGTGACGGCGGGATTCTTCTCCGGGCGCTCGGTCGGCGACTCGATGGCGGCAGGGCTGCGCGTGGCGCTGAGCGGGCTGGTAGCCGGGCTGACGGGGTACATCTACTACGGCGCGGGCGGTCCCGGCATCCACGCTTTCTACCACCTCGCGCACCGCCTCGCCCCGCTGATCGCGAGCCTGCTAGCCGGGCTGGCGGGATCGCTCGCGGCGTGGGGGATGCTCAGGCGAAGGTAGGGGCAGGCGAAAACTCGCGGTGTTTTACCTCACCCCCCGACCCCCTCTCCACCCGGTGGCGAGGGGGAG
>CAYRWY010000584.1:0-3010 GCA_964427955.1 uncultured Anaerolineaceae bacterium | reverse complement strand
GCAGCGATCTGCTGGACGTCACCATCGACGGCGCGCGCGGCATCCTGTTCAACGTCACCGGCGGTCCGAA
Organism: uncultured Anaerolineaceae bacterium; assembly: GCA_964427955.1. Lineage (GTDB taxonomy): Bacteria > Chloroflexota > Anaerolineae > Aggregatilineales > Aggregatilineaceae > JACRBK01. The sequence goes on along the minus strand of CAYRWY010000584.1, from coordinate 2,940 downwards.
CATGAGCCTGTTCGAGGTCAACGAAGCGGCGGCCCTGATCAAGGAAACGGCGCACCCCGACGTGAACCTGATCTTCGGCGCGGTCGTGGACGAGAACATGGGCGACGAAATCCGCATCACGGTGATCGCCACCGGCTTCGAGCAGACCCACGTGCCCACGCGGCGTCCTGCTGCCGGAGCGCGCGAGCGCGTGCCGGTGAGCCAGCCCAAGACGGTCGCGTCCTCGGCCCCTGCGCCGCGTCCCGTCGTCCGCCCGGCCCAGCCGGAAACCCCGGCTCCTGCCCCGGAGGATCGCGCGGAGGCTTCCGTCACGCCTCCGGCGCAGCCGCAGCCGCAGCCGGTGCGCCGCGTCGAGGAAGAATTCACCTCGCGCGTGTACGACACGGACGACCTGGATATTCCGGCCTTTTTGCGCCGCAACAATCGCTGATGACCGGGGCGTGATGAGCGTCCATCCGGTGGGCAGCGCGACAATCTAACCCTCTGAAACCAACGACCTTCTCCCAGGTAGTTTTGGCTTGCCTGCCTGGTAGAAGGTCGCTTTTTTGAGTATTGCGTCCTGTGATAGAAACCATTGAGTAAGCTTAAAAAAACTTAAAACAGGACCTCGGTACTATGTTCTAGAGCACGTGTTCGTGTTACGATGAAAACCACTTTGACCCCCATATACAGGGGGTGCTGCACGCGAGAACCCCCATATATGGGGGTATAGGATCAAAAGAGACGAGGAACGACTCGTTTTTTGTCCCAGATAGCGGTTAAATAAAATTATAAAAATATTTGATATAAGCTTGGGAAAAGTTGGTATTGAGTAAGTCACCGGAGCCATCATGCGCTGTCCATTTTGCGACTCGGACAACGAGTCTCATGTCATCGATACTACGCGGGATGCCCAGGGCGGCATCCGCCGCCGCCGGGAATGCAAAGGGTGTGGACGGCGCTTCAGTACCTACGAACGGGTGCTGTATGCCACCCCCCTGTTGATCAAGACCAACGGGGAGCGCGAAGCGTTCGACCGGGACAAGCTGATTCGTGGGATTCAGATTTCGTGCGCCAAGCGCCCGATTCCCGCGTCGGGGATCAACGCGCTGGTGGACCGGATCGAAACGCATTTGCAGCAGTTGGGCCGGGATGAGGTCTCCAGCCGGGTGGTGGGAGATATGGTGATCGAGGGGCTGAAAGAACTCGATCCGATTGCTTATATCCGCTACGCTATCGTGTACCTGGGGTTGGACAACCTGACCAGCGTGCGCGATATGCTCAACATTTTATTGGCCGATCAGAACTCGGGCGCAAAGTCAGACAAACCGGCGGCGTCTGCTGCCGAGCCAGAAACAACCTCGTCCTGAAGACATAGATAGTATACCAATCCAACCTGACACCTTCTTGAAAGACCCTGGACGATAGTGGTCCACCGGGTTCTTGGAGAGTTTTTTTGTCGCTGTTACCGGAAGTGGGGAACGAAATTGACACAAGGAGACGAAAGCATGGTGGGAAAAATAGCGCATTCCAACGGCTTCCAAAAAGTGCCGCTGCCCTCGGATCTGCTGCGTGACGTGCCGCTGGCCGATAATGCTCGTACGGTGCTGCGCAAGCGGTATCTGCGGCGTGGGGAAGACGGCCAGCCGGTCGAGTCCGAGCAGGAGATGTTCTGGCGCGTGGCCTATCACGTGGCCAAGGCCGAAGCCGAGCATGGGGGAGACGTGGAGCCGGTCGCGCGGCGGTTTTACGACCTGCTGACCCACCTGGAATTTCTGCCGAACAGCCCGACCTTCACCGGCGCGGGGACGCCGCTGGGGCAGCTCAGCGCGTGCTTTGTGCTGCGCATCGACGACGACATGGGCCGCACGGGGTCCGGCATTTTCGAGACGCTGCGCGACGCGGCGCTGATCCAGCAGACCGGCGGCGGCAACGGGTTTTCGTTCAGCCGCCTGCGCCCGAAAGGGGCGATTGTGCGCTCGTCCAACGGCGAGGCGACCGGCCCGGTCGGCTTCCTGCGCGTCTACGATCAGGCGTTCGGTGAGATCGCCCAGGGTGGAAGTAGACGCGGAGCTAATATGGCAGTATTACGCGTTGATCACCCGGACGTGCGCGAGTTCATCACCTGCAAGACCGACGAGAATCACATCACCAATTTCAACATTTCGGTCGGTATCACCGAAAAATTCATGCGTGCGGTGGAAAATGACACCGACTTCGACCTGGTCAATCCCCAGGACGGCAAGGTATGGGAGACGGTTCGCGCCCGCGAAATCTTCGATCTGATCGTCAAGCAGGCGCATCACAACGGCGAACCCGGCGTGCTGTTCCTGGACACCGCCAACCGCGAGAATCCCGTCCCGCACCTGTACGAACTGGAAAGCACGAATCCGTGTTTTGTCGGTAATACCAGGATTGCAACGGAAATTGGCCTAGTCACTATCGAAGAACTTGCTGAATGGGGCGTTCCTGCATTTGTAACGACTGACAACCGTGCTCCCGTGGACGATACAATGCCACCGCTTCAGAAGTCTGTTGGTGTTGCCCTGCGCCCTGCGTCATTAGCCTGGATGACTCGTCAGAATGTGCCTGTCAAAAAACTGACGACCAAAATGGGTTACAGCGTTACAGCAACTCCCGATCATCGATTGTTGACACCTACTGGATATGTTTCGATCCAAGACCTAAAACTTGGCGACAAGCTTTTGCTACAAAGTGGGGAGGGTGCATGGAGTAGAAATTACGCGTTACCTAATGCGGAAATGATACGAGAAGAAATAAAACTCATGGCCCTGTCGGGCGATGATCATACGGTTCAGAGAAGTGACTTTAGGGAACAGTAGAGCAATATTCCGCAGAACTGGTCCCATGATCTGGGTCTCGTCATGGGTCGGCTTATGGCTGATGGATGGGTTTCTGATTGAAATGTGCGCAAGAGCATAGGCATGGTGTTTGAAAACG
>CAYRWY010000583.1:0-3019 GCA_964427955.1 uncultured Anaerolineaceae bacterium | reverse complement strand
GGTAAAAGTGGCACCGCCGCCCTTTTTTGTTACACTATATATCGATGCCTGTCGATACGTTTGTTAAGGAAATTTAAAGGAGCAGCCCACTATGCCGCCCTCCAGAGTCCTGTTTCTCTGCACCGGAAATTCCGCGCGGAGCCAGATGGCCGAAGCGCTCCTGCGCCACTACGCCGGAGATCGCTTCGAGGTGCACAGCGCCGGATTGGAACCGAAGGGGATCAACCCGTACACCCGCCGCGTTATGGACGAGATCGGGATCGACCTCAGCGGCCAACGCTCCAAGAGCCTGCGCGAATACCTCGGCCACACGCATTTCGAATACCTGATCACCGTCTGTGACCACGCCGACCAGAACTGCCCGACGACCTTTCTCGGCTACGGCCACCGCCTGCACTGGAGCTTCGAAGACCCTGCCGCCTTCACCGGCTCCGACGAACAAATCCTGGCGAAATTCCGCGCCGTGCGGGATCAGATCGACCAGCGTATCCAAGAATGGGTCGGGGAACTGGAACGGGCCTAGCGCCCCTCAACTCATCGGCTCCCAGCGGAAGAACCGGATCGCCAGCAGCGCGCAGATCACCAGCCACGCCGCCAGGATGCTCAGGTCGGTCGCCAGGCTGTACGATCCGTTCGCGCCGGTCATCGTCTGCCGCAGCGCGTCGGCCAGGTACGTCAGCGGGATGGCGTCTACCACCGGACGCATCGGCCCCGGAATGCGCCAGATCGGGACGAGCACGCCGGACAGCATCGAGAAGATGATGAACGGCAGCCCGGCCACCACCTGGATCGCCTCTTCGGTCTTGGCGACCGAGGCCAGCAGGTAGCCGAAGACGATGAACACCGCCGCGCCGATCAGCACGACGCCGACCGTCGCCGGTAGATCGCGCCAGTGCAGCGGCAGATCGAACAGCACCACGCTGATCGCGATGATGATCAGGGCTTGCAGCAGGGCAATCGTCAGGCGGAACGCGAACTGCGATGCCAGCAGGATCACGCGCGTCAGCGGAGTGGCTCCCATCCGCCGCAGCACCTGTTTTTCGCGCAGGCTGACCAGCGGGATCGCCGTCACGTACAGGCCGAGCAGCATCATGCTCATCGCCAGCACGCCCGGCAGCATGTAATCCGCCGTGCTGAGGCGCTGCGAGTCGATGTTCTGCGGGTCCAGTGTCAGCAGCGGCAGTTTGCCGGTCAACTGCGCATCCAGCATCACCAGGGCCTGCTGGATCAGGTTCGCGGCAGCCTGCCCGTTGAGCGTGGTCGGATCGAAATGCAGTTCCAGCGGAATCTGGCCGGACGTGCTGGTCAGCGCCGCCTGGGGATCGCTGAGCGCCGCGCCGATCTCCGGCGTCAGGACGACGACCGCCTCGCGTTTGCCGCGTTTGAGCGCGTCGAGTTCGGCCCGGCGCGTGCCGGTTGTGATCTCGAACGCCTTATTCGTCTTGAACGCCGTGATGATGCGCAGCCCGGTCTCCCCGGCGTCGTTCACCACCCCGATCCGGAAGAACACCCGGCCCGACCCGGCGAAAATTACCCCCACCGTCAGTGCAATCACGATCGGGAACAGCATCGACCACAGCAGCGCCGTGGGATCGCGCCACCATTCGCGCAGGTGGGCGAGATAGAGCTGGCGAAACGCGTGCATGGACTATCCTTCTATCGACAACATAGGACCAACCCCTGCTAGTATAGCCAGGGACCGCAATTCGCGCCCGCGTTCGGCTGCTTTTCCAATCGTCATGGCCGGAAGCGTTTTTAGAGCAGGGCGCTGCCGCGCCGCTTCCCCTCTCCCATCGTTCTCTAGGGGAGAGGGGCCATCTCGCACTGGGACGCCCTACCCCATCGCTGCTACAATCGCCCTCATGCGCACCTTTTACACCCTCACTTTCACCCAACTGTTTTCGCTGATCGGCAGCCGCATGACCGGAATCGTGGTCGGCTTCCGGGTCTTTCAGGACACCGGTTCCGCCGCCCCGCTGCTGATCGCCGCCTTCTTCGCCGAAGCGCCCAGCATGGTCGGCGGAGTCTTCAGCGGGCTGTTGGCGGATCGTTGGGACCGGCGGCACGTGATCCGGCTGGGCGACGCCGGGCAGGCCGTCGCGACGCTGCTGCTGATCGTCAGCTTCGCCGCGGGCGCCTTCGAAGTCTGGCACCTGTACGTCGCGATGCTGATCCAGGGCATCTTCAGCACGATCCAGGCTCCCGCCGCCCTCGCCGCGATCACGGTGCTGGTGCCCGACGCCCAGCGCGACCGCGCCAACGGGATCAACGGCATGGGCTTCAACCTGGCGGGCGTCGTCGCGCCGGTCCTGGCCGGGCTGGCCTACGGCATCGTCGGGATCACGGGCGTGATGGCCTTCGACCTGTTCACCTTCGTCGTCGCCGTGACCGTCGTCTCGCGCATCCCGCTGCCCCGCCCGGCCCAGTCCGCCGAAGACCAGGCGGCGCGCGGCAGTCTCCGCCAGGAAATGCTGGCCGGGTGGCACTTTCTCACGGCGCGGCGGGCGCTGTTGGCCACGGTGATCTACCTGTCGTTCATCTTCTTTCTGATCAACGGCCCGCTGGAGATGGCGCTGCCCTACCTGCTCTCGATCACCGGCAGCGAGGCGACCGCCGGGCTGCTGCTGGGCGTGATGAGCCTGGGCGCGCTGGCCGGATCGGTGACGGTGGCGCTGGTGGGGCGCGTGCGCGACCGGATGCGCGCGATCCTGGCGGGCTACCTGCTGCTGGGTCTCATGCTGATGGCCTTCGGCGTGGCCCGCCATCCCCTGCTGATCGCCCCGGCCCTCTTCCTGACGATGTTCCCGCTGCCGCTGGGTGGGGCGCTGTTCAACTCGGTGATCCAGATCAAGACGCCGCCGGATTTGCAGGGCCGCGTCTTCGCTATCAACGGCCAGCTTTTCACGCTGACGACGCCGTTCTCGTTCCTGATCACCGCCGGGCTGGTCGAACGCATCCTGGAACCCGCCGTCCGCCGTCCCGCCTGGGATGTCGTCGCGCCGCTGGTCGGACGCCAGGA
>CAYRWY010000582.1:0-3027 GCA_964427955.1 uncultured Anaerolineaceae bacterium | reverse complement strand
CCCGGTTCTCAATGCCTGTCCGCCCCTGAAGGGCAAGCTGGAGAGGGGTCAGGGGTGAGGTAAATCTCCCTGGCAAAAAGTTTAGCTATTTATGCAAGGATCAGTAGTTGTTAGTAGAGGCTGCCCAACAGGCGTCAAGTGAAGCCGGGGGTTTTCCAGAAAAACCCTTCCCCCGTTCCGCAGAGGAAGGGCGCGGCAAGTGCGGACTGAACACTGTCAACTGTCAACTGTCAACTGATCACTGATAGCTTAAAAAGGGGGGGTGATCCGACGTGTCACTTGTCGACCATGATGGGGTAGCTGTCGTAGGACAGGCAGCCTGGATAGGCCTGGCGGAGCCGGATCATCTTCGCTCTGCCGCACGCCAGTAACCACTTTAGCCGAGGAAACCATGAGAACTGAGATGCCGAAAACCTTCGACTTCACCGAAGCCGAAGCCCGAATTTACCGCTGGTGGCAAGACAATGGCTGGTTCAAGCCCGAAGCCCATCCCGACGGCGAGCCGTTCGTGATCAGCATCCCGCCGCCCAACGTGACCGGCGCGCTGCACAACGGTCACGCCATGTTCGTCAGCCTGGAAGACCTCATGATCCGCTACGAGCGGATGCGCGGCAAGGCAGCACTGTGGGTGCCCGGCACGGATCATGCCGGGATCGCCACCCAGCTTCAGGTCGAAAAGATGCTGCGCGACGAAGGCACCAGCCGCGTGGAAGTGGGCCGCGAGGAATTCCTGCGCCGCACGTGGGACTGGAAACGCAAGTACGGCGGGCGCATCGTGGAACAACTGCGCCGCCTGGGCGCGAGCTGCGACTGGGATCGCGAGCGGTTCACGCTCGATGACGGACTGTCGCGCGCGGTGCGCGAAGCGTTCGTGACGCTGTGGGAACAGGGCCTGATCTACCGCGGGCCGCGCCTGATCAACTGGTCGCCGGGATTGCAGACGGCGGTCAGCGACCTGGAAGTGGAGCGCGAAGAAGAAGACGGCCACCTGTTTTACTTCAATTACCCGGTGGAAGGCGGCGGCGCGATCCCGGTGGCGACGACGCGGCCTGAGACAATCCTGGGCGATACGGCGGTGGCCGTGCACCCTGAGGACGACCGCTACCGGCACCTGATCGGGAAATTCTGTCTGGTGCCGATGCTCAACCGCCGGATTCCGATCATCGGCGACGAGTACGTGGATCGCGAGTTCGGCACGGGCGCGCTCAAGATCACGCCGGGACACGATCCTGCCGACTACCAGATCGGGCAGCGGCACGGGCTGGAACTGATCAACATCATGAACAAGGACGCCACGCTCAACGACAACGCCGGGCCGTACGCCGGGCTGGATCGCTTCGCGGCGCGCGAAAGCCTGTGGGCCGACATGCAGGCGGCAGGCATGGTGATCCGTGTCGCGCCGTACCGGCACGCCGTGCCCCGCTCGCAGCGCGGCGGCGAAGTCGTGGAGCCGCTGGTGAGCGTGCAGTGGTTCGTGACGATCCAACCGCTGGCTGATCGCGCTATCGCGGCGGTGAAAGAAGGGAAGATCACCATCGTGCCGGAACATTTCGAGCGGGTGTACTTCAACTGGCTCGAAAATATCGAGGACTGGTGCATCAGCCGCCAGTTGTGGTGGGGACACCGCATCCCGGCGTGGCACTGCGCGGACTGCGGGAAGATCACGGTCGCGCGGCAGGACCCGACCCAGTGCGCCCACTGCGGCAGCACGCGCCTGACCCAGGACCCGGACGTGCTCGACACGTGGTTCAGCAGCGGGTTGTGGCCGTTCAGCACGCTGGGCTGGCCGGAAAAGACCGCCGACCTGGCGCGCTACTATCCCACCAGCGTCATGGAGACGGGCTACGACATCCTGTTCTTCTGGGTGATGCGCATGATCATGATGGGGCTGTGGTTCACCGAAGACATCCCGTTCCACACGGTGTACCTGCACGGCCTGGTGCGCGACGAGACGGGCCGCAAGATGAGCAAGTCCTATGGCAACGTGATCGATCCGATCGAGACGGTGGATACGTATGGGACCGACGCGCTACGCTTCACACTGCTGACCGGCAGCGCGCCCGGCGCGGACCTGAACCTGGCCGAGAGCCGCATCGAATACAGCCGCAACTTCGGCAACAAGCTGTGGCAGATGTCGCGCTTCGTGTGGTCGAACCTGGAAGGCTACCAGCCGCGCGCCGAACCGCAGCGGTCGTCCATGACCCTGCCGGATCGCTGGATTCTCAGCCGCCTGACCCGGCTGGTCCAGAACGTGCAGCGGCTGTTCGATACCTACCAGTACGGCGAAGCAGGCCGCCAGATCCTCGACTTTCTGTGGAACGAGTTCGCCGACTGGACGGTGGAGATCAGCAAGAGCGCGTTGTACGGGCAGGACTCCGATGCGAAAGCGCACACCCTGGACGTGCTGTGCACTGTGTTGAACACCAGCCTGCGGCTGCTGCACCCGTACATTCCGTTCATCACGGAGGAAATCTGGGGCTACCTGCCGACGGGCGGCGGCCCGCTGATCATGGCGGAATGGCCGAAGGCGAATCCGGCCCTGCTGGATGAGCAGGCCGAGGCGGAATTCTCGATCCTGATCGACCTGGTGCGCGGCATCCGCAACGCGCGGGCCGACTATAAGGTCGAGCCGAGCCACAAGCTGAGCGCGACCATCGCCGCCGGATCGCGGCACGATCTGATCGAGATGCACCGCGACATGTTCGCGCGGCTGTGCAACGTGGCGCAGATCACCCTGCTCCGCGATGGGGCCAGCGCGCCCGATCAGGCCGCGGCGGTGGTGGCGGCGGACGTGACCGCGTACCTGCCGCTGGCGGAGTTGATCGACCTGGACGCCGAGCGCGCCCGGCTGCGCGGGGAACTGGCCAATCTTCAGCAGCAGATCGCCAAGAGCACCGGTCTGCTGGGCAACCAGGGTTTCGTGGCGAAGGCCAAGCCCGACGTGGTCCAGCGCGAGCGGGACAAGCTGGAGGCCCTGCAAGCCAGCCAGAAAGCCGTCGAGGAACGGCTGGCGAGTCTGGGGTAAGC
>CAYRWY010000581.1:0-3032 GCA_964427955.1 uncultured Anaerolineaceae bacterium | reverse complement strand
TCAGGAACACGACCGGGTGCTGCTTGGCGACAATCGTCCCGATCTCCGGGATGCTGACCTGAAAATCGCTCAGCACTTCCAGCAGGAACGCCTCGAACTCGGCGTCGGCTCGGTCGATCTCGTCGATCAGCAGCACCGTAGGATTTTCGTTGTTGATCGCCTTCAGCAGGGGCCGCTCCAGCAAGAACCGCTCGGAGAAGAAGACGTCCTCTTCGTTCGCCAGCCGGTCCGCCGCTTCGGACAGGGATTTGGTATTGGCCAGCACATCCGAGAGCTTGTCGCGCAGCAGTTGGGTGTACAACATCTGCTTGGCGTATTCCCACTCGTACAGCGCCTTGCTTTCGTCCAGCCCTTCGTAGCACTGCAAACGCACCAGTTCCCGCCCGGTCGCCGCCGCCCAGGCTTTGGCGAGTTCGGTCTTGCCGACGCCCGCCGGACCCTCCGCCAGCAGCGGTTTGCCCAGCTTTTCGGCCAGGAACAGCACGGTTGAAATCTCATCGCTGGCGACGTAGCACTGATCCGCCAACCCTCGACCTACTTTTTCTACAGTCTCGAACATGGCGTTATCTCCCTGTGACCTTCTCCGCAGCCGAAAGCTGTTTGTCGCTTTTGTTTACGCAATTCTTTTAGATTATATCAACTTTATTCACCGACCCACTTCCATAAAACAACCAGCCGATCCCCCCGGACCGGCTGGTTGCAAATGTTTATCACGAATACCGTACGCGTATTTTTAGGGCTGCGCGTAGTAGTCGATGGCCTGCCAGGTACCGCTTTCCAGCATCTCGTACACGCGCCCATCCGGGCCGCCCACGATCACGGTATTGCCCTGGCGCACGACCAGCGCCGTAAAGTCCTTGGACTCGGCGGTCGCCCATCCCAGCGCATCTTTGACCCCCGGATACGTCCGCCAGGCCTGCCCGAAACTGCGCGTCGGCTGGAACAGTCCATCCGGGGCCGTGATGTTCGGATCGGTTTCCGGCATCCCTTCCTGCCAGGTGTCGCGATAGGCGGAATAGTTGCTTTGTTCCGGCGTCGCACCGGTGATCAGCACGTAAATCTGATCCACGTCTTCCAGCCAGATCATCACGCCATGCTCGAACGGCACGAACGACGCGCGGGCCGTCGTATAAGTCGTCGCAGCACCGGACGGCTGCTGATCGGACGGCGTAGCCGTCGGCTGCATGGCCGCCGTCGTGGGGGCCGTCTCGCCTCCAAAGGGCGTCGGCGAGGGGATCGGCGTCGCGCCGTCTGTGCCGCCCGTCGCGGGCGCGAGGGTCGGAACCGCCGTGGCCTGCGCGGCAGGCGCTGCCCCGCCACCGGGAATCAACTTGCCGGTGGTCGGATCGACCGAACCGGGCGGCAGGATGATGATCTCCTGCCCGATGGTCAGGAAGCGGGTGTTGGGCTTCATCGGCGGATTCAGCGCCGCAATCGATTCGGTGGTCACACCGTATTCGCTGTACGCATACGCGATGCTCGACAGGGTGTCGCTGGCCTGCACCACGTGTACGATACTGCCATCAGGCCGGACGTTCTGCGGCACCACGAAGGGCACCGAGGCCGCCGTGGGTTCCGCTGCCGGGGCTGCGGTCGTGAGCGTCAGCGACGCCTTGTCCCAGTACACGTTGTTCATCGCCAGGCCCTTGGACTGGGTCGCATACAGGAACACGGTCACGGTCGCGCCTTCGGCTTTCGCCACGACGCTCATCTGCGCCCATTGATCGTAGGGGGCCGACACGCCCGACCAGACGATACTAGACGCGTTCGGATCGGTGCCGCCTTTGGTGTCGATCCCGACTTTCAGCGACACGCCCGCCGACGTGTCCGACCGGCGGTACGGCGGATCGTTGATGATGCACGAGTTCGATGTGTCATTGCAGGTGTAGACCCAGCCATAGGCCGAAGCCGCCACCGAGGAACCCGCCGTCAGGCCGCCGACCTGCTGGTAACCGGCGACGGTGAATACCGTGTAACCCTGCTTGATGTTCCAGGACACTTCGCCGTCGATCACCTGGGTGCGATCCGTATGCGGGAAGGCGTCCGGCGCGCCTGCCCCGACCCACAGATTCCAACTCGTGGGCACCGTGCGAGTAGGCGATCCCTGCCCATAGTAAGGGCGCTCAAAGCTGGGATTCTGGAGCAAATTGGGGTTATCCTGCGCCAACGCCGTCCGATTTTGTGACGAGACGTATCCGGCGACCAGGCCGACCACGAGCAGCCCGATCAAGCCGCAGGCGCTCAACTTCGCTGTAATTCGTTTTGCTGTCAACACCGACACCGACCTCCACAAATAAAAACACCCCAGGCGAGCAGACGCCGGTGTGTTCAGTACGCATCATTCCTGGCTCGCTTGCACAGGTATAACCGCGGGATTATATATCGCGCGGCAGGGCTGTGCAAAGACAGAATTCTACGCTTGCCCTTCGCGCAGATAACGCACCAAATCCTGGTTGCCCACATCGATCCCCTGCATCGCCAGGTACAGCGCCACCTGCGCCCGGTGCTCGGTGCCATGATTCAGGACGTGGACGATCAGATGCCACAGGATGTCGTGGAATTCCTCTCCGGCGGTCGAGAAGTAATGCACGTCCCGCCGGGCATCCCCTACCCCGGCCAGGAACTCCAGCATTTCCGCCCGGCGCGGCGCCCAATCGGCCACCAGGGCGTCCAGGGTCGGCAGATCATCCGCCGTCATCCGCGCACCAGGGGACACGCCTTTCCAGCGCGACAGCCAGATGCGCTCGGCGTCCATGATGTGGACCAGCAGTCCCAGTGTCGAGAGAAACCCCGGTCGGATCGGGGTGTTCAACTGCTCGGCGCTCAACTGCCGGGCACCGTGAATGACCTGTTCATTGACCCAGATCGTGAAGCGGTACCAGGTGAGCAAATCGAGATCCATGACGTTCCACTCCTATCTGATTCATTCCTACTTTTCACAGCCGGGCGCAGTAAGCAGCCCCCTCCCCCGACGTTTCCACCGCGCTGCTCCCCCTCGCCACCGGGTGGAGAGGGGGTCGGGGGGTGAGGTT
>CAYRWY010000580.1:0-3070 GCA_964427955.1 uncultured Anaerolineaceae bacterium | reverse complement strand
GCCGGACGGCCCGCTCCTCGCTGTCACCGACGGGACGGACATCGTCGTGCGCGATCTCGTCAAAGCGCCGGAACGCGCCGCCGAGACGCTGGGCACGGCGTTCACGCTGGCGCTGGGCGGATCAGGGACCGCCGTCATCCTGGCCGCCGCGATCAGCTTCGCGCTGCGCCCCGCCGATCACCGCTCGCAGCAGGTGGTCGTGATCCTGGCGCTCGGCACCATGTCCCAGGCGTTCGTCGTGATCGACGCCTGGTTTCAGTCGCAAGTCCGCTCCAAATACGTGGTGTATGCCCGCAATACCGCCCTGGTGATCACGAGCACGATCCGGCTGCTGGGCGTGGTGCTGCACGCGCCGATCCTGGTCTTCGCCGCGCTCTACACGCTGGAAAGCGGGCTGTATGCCCTGGGATTGGCGATCTGGTATGGGCGGCGGCGGCTGGATCATGCCACCTTCCGGCAGTGGCGGTTCAGAATCGGGCGGGCCAGAAGCCTGCTGCGCGATAGCTGGCCGCTGCTGCTGCAAGGATTGGCGATCATGGTCTATATGCGCGTTGACCAGACCATGCTGCGCCAGATGCTCCCCGAAGACGAGGCCCGCCGCGCGGTCGGGCTGTATGCGTCGGCGGTCAAATTGTCGGAAATCTGGTTCTTCGTCCCGACGGCGATCACCATCTCGGTCTTTCCGGCAGTGATCCGCGCGCGCGAGCAGGGTGAAGCGCAATACCGCACCTGGATTCAACGGCTGTTCAACCTCATGGTCCTGGCGTCGTATGGCTATGCCCTCCTCGCCACCCTGCTGTCCGGCTTCATCGTCACCCTGTTTTACGGGCACGATTACCGCGCCGCCGCGCCCATGTTCGTCATCCTGGCATGGGCCGGGCTGTGGGTCAGCCTGGGATTGGCGCGCGATTCCATCCTGAAAGCGGAAAACCGGCAGATGTTGTCCTTCCAGGCCAGCCTGCTGGGAGCCGTTGCCAACGTGATCATCAACCTGCTGCTGATTCCGCCGCTGAAAGGGGTGGGATCGGCGCTGGCGACCATCATTTCCTACGCCATCTCCTCTTACGCCTGCTTCGTCCTGATCCCGGCGCTGCGGCCCCTGGGCCGGATGCAGACGTCCGCCCTGCTCTACCCGAATCCCCTGCGAGGGCCACGCCATGACTAACACAGAACCGGTCGGCGAGACGCCGGTCGTTTTCATGATCTTCAAGCGTCCTGACACGACGCAGCGCGTCTTCGAGGCCATCGCCCAGGCCCGGCCCCGCCAACTCTTCGTGGTGGCCGACGGCCCGCGTCACCCCGGCGAAGCGCCGCTGTGCGCTGCCGCGCGCGCCATCGTGCAGGCGGTCGATTGGGAATGCGACGTCCGCACGAATTTTGCCGAGACCAACCTGGGGCTGAAACGCCGCATCGCCAGCGGGTTGGACTGGGTCTTCGAGCAGGTTGAGCAGGCGATCATCCTCGAAGACGACTGTCTGCCCGATCCGTCGTTCTTCCCGTTCTGCGCGGAACTGCTGGATCGCTATCGCGACGACGAGCGGATCGCCCACATCAGCGGCGACAATTTCCTGAGCGGCCCGCGCGTCAGCGCCGCCAGTTATATCTTCACCCGCTACATCTACGTGTGGGGCTGGGCCACGTGGCGGCGGGCGTGGCGGAGATTTGATCGCGAGATGGTGCTCTGGGACGATGCCACCGTGCGGGCGCGGGTGCTGGATCAGTTTCCCGATCCGAAAGAACGCCGGTTTTGGGCGGCGATCTGGCAGCAGGTCCGGACCGGCACGATCAGCACCTGGGACTACCCCTGGGCTTATGCGTGCCGAGCGGCGGGCGGGCTGGGCGTGATTCCGTCCACCAACCTGGTGACGAACGTCGGATTCGGCGCGGCGGCGACGCACACGGTAGTCGAGACCGGGTTCGGCGCGGTCGCCCGGCGGTCGCTGGCGTTCCCGCTCGTGCACCCGCCCGCCGTCGCGGTCGATGAGACCGCCGAGCGAGAGTTGGGCCGGTTGGTGCTGGTGCGCGCCCCACTGTACCGGCGGGCGATCCGGCGCGTGAAGCGTATATTGACAGGGCTGAAACCATGAAACTCGACGATGCTATCCGGCAGATGCGGCGCGATCCGGCCTACACCGGAGTCGTGCGTGATGCGTATCTCGGCGAGGATGTACAGGCGTCGGCAGAACGTTTCGCCGGATCGGCGGAGTTCGCCACCGCGCTAGCCCTGCTGGGCGACCACGTGACCGGCGCGCGGGTGCTCGATCTCGGCGCAGGGGTCGGGATCGCCTCCTACGCGCTACTGCGGGCCGGGGCGCAGCGCGTCTACGCCGTCGAACCGGACTTGAGCCGCGAAGTGGGCTGCGGGGCGCTGCAACGGTGGCGCGGCGATCTGCCGGTCGAGATCGTGAGCGCGGTCGGCGAGGCGCTGCCGCTGGGCCGGGCGAGCGTGGACCTGGTGTACACGCGCCAGGTGCTCCACCACACCCGCGATCTGCCGCGCGTGCTGCGGGAATGCGCGCGCACGCTGCGTCCGGGCGGCGTCTTCCTGGCCTGCCGCGAGCACGTGGTCGATAATCCCCGCCAGTTGGCGGCCTTCCTGGCTCACCACCCCATTCACCAGATGGCCGGAGGCGAAAACGCCTACCGGCTGGACGAGTATCAGTCCGCTATCACGGGGGCCGGGCTGCGGCTGGAACGGGTGATCGGGCCGTGGGATTCGGTGATCAACGCCTTTCCGGGCGTGGCGTCGGAGGATGCGCTGCGGCAGTTCCCGCAAACGCTGCTGCGGCAAAAACTGGGGCGGCTGGGCGCGGCGCTGGGGCTGATCCCCGGCGTGCAGGCGCTGGTCTGGACGCGCGTCAAGCGTCCGGTGCCGGGCCGGATGTATTCGTTCCTGGCGGTCAAGCCGGAGCAAAACTAGCCCTCACCCCTGGCCCCTCTCCCGTAGAGAGCGATGGGCGAGGGGGAGTGGCGCGGCGGAAACGTCGGTGTAGGGGCGCTGCTTGCCGCACCCAGGGGGAATTCCCGATTCCAACGCCTGTTCGCCTCTAGGAGGCGGAGATGAGGTAAA
>CAYRWY010000579.1:0-3070 GCA_964427955.1 uncultured Anaerolineaceae bacterium | reverse complement strand
CCACCGCGTGGAGAGGGGGAATTGAGCCAGTCCAGGTCGCTTCTCCCACCGGCTGGGAGAACGAAAACAGAGCGAGCTACAGACGAGCAGAACAGGAGGGTACTACCGACTGGTCGCGCGCCTTCCCCGACGTCTCAATACGCTTCACCGCCCTGTCAGCCCTGCCGCAGCCGCTCGCGGGCTTGCGTCGCCAGTTGATCCACGCGCTCGTTATAGGGATTCCCGGCGTGGCCCTTGACCCATTTCCAGGTCAGGCTGTGGCGCTGCGTTTCGGCGTGCAGCGCCTGCCACAGGTCTTGATTCTTGACCGGCGTCTTGGAGGCGGTCCGCCAGCCGTTTTTGATCCAGCCCTTCAGCCACTCGGTGATCCCTTTTTTGAGGTATTCCGAGTCGGTGTGCAGGGTGATCTGGCACGGCTGCTTGAGCGTGCGCAGGGCTTCGAGGGCGGCGGTCAATTCCATCCGGTTGTTGGTCGTGTCGGGATCGCCGCCGCTGATCTCGCGCTCGTAGGGCGAGCCGTCCGCCCGCGTGGTGGACAGGATCGCGCCCCAGCCGCCGGGGCCGGGGTTGGGTTCGCAGCCGCCATCGGTGTAGATGACGACCTCGGGTTTTTCAGAAGCCATGCGCATTCCTTTTCAGTAGAGTTAATCAGGCACACCAAAGGGATGGAAATTTGCTTTTTCTCTCGTCTTCCCCTCGTTTTTTCTCTGTGTCCTCTGTGCGCCAGTTACACCGCATTGTTGGCGCGCTGGTAAAACCAGACTTTGGTGCGTTCGGCGGCGGTGATGTACGCCACGACGATCAGCGCGATCAGCCCCAGATAGCTGACGGACAGCGGCTTGAAGCCGAACACCGTATTCAGCGGCAGGTACGGGATCAGCAGCGTCAGCCCGGCGATGATCAGGGTAGCCGTCAGCAGCGGACGGCCCGGTCGGCTCTTGAAGAACGGGCGGCGCGTGCGGATCACCAGCACGATCAGCGTGGCCGATACCACCGACTCCACGAACCAGCCGGTACGGAACTGCTTTTCGGACGCGTTCAGCACCAGCATCAGCACGCCGAACGTCAAATAGTCGAAGATCGAGCTGAGCAGCCCGAACGTCATCATGTAGCGCCGGATGAACTTGATGTCCCAGCGGCGCGGCTGTTTCACCAACTCGGGATCGACACTGTCGCTGGCGATGGTCATTTCCGGGAAATCCGTCAGCAAGTTGGTCAGCAAAATCTGTTTGGGCAGCAGCGGCAGGAACGACAGGAACAGCGACGCGCCCGCCATGCTGAACATGTTGCCGAAGTTGGCGCTGGTCGCCATGAAGACGTATTTCAGCGTATTGGCGAAGGTGATGCGGCCCTCGTGCACCCCGCCCACCAGCACGCCCAGGTCGTTCTCCAGCAGCACGATGTCGGCGGCGTCTTTCGCCACGTCCACCGCCGTGTTGACCGAGATCCCCACGTCCGCTGCGTGCAGGGCAGAGGCATCGTTGATCCCATCGCCCATGTAGCCCACCACGTTCCCCGCTTTTTTCAGGGCGAGGATGATGCGCTCTTTCTGGTTCGGCTCGATCTCGGCGAACAGGTCCACGTCGGGCAGGCGGACGATCAGCGCCTCGTCGCTCATCTGGCGCAGATCCGGCCCGGTCAGGACGGTGGGATGATCCAGCCCCATCTGCTGGCCGACGCTGGCCGCCACCAGGCGATTGTCGCCGGTGATGATCTTGAGCGCGATCCCCATCCCGTGCAGGTGTTGGACGGTGTCCACGATCCCGGCTTTGGGCGGATCGAACAGCGCCAGGAAGCCTGCGAAGATCATGTCGTGCTCGTCGTCTTTGCAGATCGGGGTGTTGGGCGGCAGGGGCCGGTAGGCGATCCCCAGCGTGCGGAAGCCGCCCCCGCTCAAGTCCTTGAACTGCTGCTCGATGCGCGCCAGCTCGCCCGCCAGCGGGACGATCTCCCCGGCGGCCTTTTCGGCGGAGACGCACACGTCCAGCACGTTTTGCAGTGCGCCTTTGGTCACCATCAGCGCCACGCCGTCGTTTTGTACTGCCACGCTCAGGCGTTTGCGGATGAAATCGTAGGGCACTTCGTCCTGCTTCTGGTACCGGGCGACGTCGAGCGTCTGCGCGGCCAGGATCGCCTGGTCGATGGGGTTGGCGAAGCCGGTCTGATATTTCGCGTTCAGATAGGCGTACAGCATAACCTTGTCGCTGGGCTGGCCGTCGATGCCCAGCGCGGACCGCAGGTGCACCGTCCCTTCGGTCAGCGTGCCGGTTTTGTCCGAGCACAGGATATTCATGCTGCCGAAGTTTTCGATGGCTGCCAGCTTCTTGACGATCACTTTCTGCTCGGCCATGCGCTTCGCGCCGTGCGCCAGGTTGATGCTGATGATGGCCGGGAGCAGTTGCGGCGTCAGGCCGACCGCCAGCGCCAGCGAAAACAGGAACGCGTCCAGCACCGGGCGTTTGAGGTAGACGTTGATGGCGAAGATCGCCACCACCAGCACCATCGTGATCTCCATCAGCAGGTAGCCGAAGCGCCGCACCCCGCGCTCGAAGTCGTTTTCGGGCGGGCGCAGCTTGAGCCGCACCGAAACCGCGCCGAATTCGGTGTCGCGCCCGGTCTTGACCACCACGGCATGGGCACTGCCGCTGACGACGTGGGTGCCCATGAACAGGGTATTGCTGCGCTGGGCCAGCGGGGTCGTCGCGGCGAGATCGCCCGTCAGTTTTTCGACCGGATACGTTTCGCCGGTCAGCGCCGCTTCGTTGACGAACAGGTCTTTCGAGGCCAGCAGGCGGCAGTCGCCAGGGATCGCGGCTCCGGCGGTCAGCGCCACGATGTCGCCGGGCACGACTTCTTCCAGCGGGATCTCGGTCGCGACGCCGTGCCGGATCACCGTCGTGGTGACGCGCACCATGTCGAGCAGCTTCTCGACCGCGCCCGCCGCGCCGCGCTCCTGCCAGAAGCCCAGCAGGCCGCTGATCAGGATGATGGTGAAGATGATCAGCGCGTCGGCGACGTCGTGCACGAAGATCGACAGGCTCGCCGCGAACAGCAGGATCAGGATGATCGG
>CAYRWY010000578.1:0-3080 GCA_964427955.1 uncultured Anaerolineaceae bacterium | reverse complement strand
AAAGCTCTCTCGGCCATCCGGGCTACCTGCTCGCGCGTCTTGCGGTTCTTGGTTTTGCTTTCCATATAGTCCCCTTTTTGCCAACGATTGACCGGTGATAGTGTGATTGTACTTCACAAACTTACTTAACGAAAGGTAGGTAAGTGAAAGTTCAGGGCGGCGATAAAATCCGCCGGGGGCTGACTTTCTTTGCCCTGCTGAAAAAAGCGGGCAAAAAAAGGCTTACGTTCTGTTCGACAGGATTGGGGAGGGGCCAGGTAATTCACGTAGGGTTCAGAACGGTGGTTTTGGCGTCTTTCGTCCTCGATTTCTAGCCTTCTCTCCCACTCGAACACGCTGTTAATCAGTTGAATCTGTCCCATCTCAACCTCTCCTTGCAATCGATTGCGAACTGATCGAAAAAAATAGCGAGTCGGCCTAAGCTGATTTTCGAATGACCAGCTCTACAGGCGTCGTCACGTTGGTAACTACACCAGTTTCAATAAACTGGATTAGATTCTGAGCCAGCAGTTTGCCCGCCAACGGGATGTTCTGCCGTATCGTAGTGAGCGGCAGGTTGTTGTAAACGGCAATTGATAAGTCATCATACCCGACTACGGCAATATCCTCTGGAACTCGTCTACCACTGGCCTGGATAGTGTTGATGGCCCCAATCGCCATCAGGTCGCTGTTGACAAAAACGCCCTCCAGTTCAGGGGCTTGTTCCATCAGGCGTCGCATGGCGGTTGTCCCGGAAGCGTAGGAATAGTCACCAAAAACGACCAAAGCGGGATCGACGCGCTGTCCGGCGGACTGCAAAGCATCTTCGTAGCCTCTGAAACGATTCTGCACCGTCAGGTTGTCGTCGGGACCCCCCAGGAAAGCGATCCGTTGACGACCAAGGCGAATCAAGTGCTGAGTTGCGAGTAAGCCTCCTGTGATATTGTCTCCAGTCACCGAGCAGTAGTTGAATGGGGGGAGTGGCATCCCCCACACGATGAAGGGCGCCCCGATCTCGACCAGGGTCTTAAGGTGTGACGGCTTGAGGTTCGAGGCGATGAGAATGAAGCCGTCCACACGCCCGCTGTCAAGGTAATTGTGCGCCCAGGTGGTGTCGTGGGGATCGATATGGGCGATGAGAAGATCGTAATCCAGGGCGTGCAGGCCGCTCCCGATACCGCCCAACATTTCCAGCCCAAACAAATCTTCCGCGGAAAAAAACTCGGGGTAATAGATAGGCGCGACAAAGGCAATGGTGCGGCTGCTGCGCAATCTGAGATTGCGGGCCGGAATATTGAGGCGGAAATTATGAGCGCGCGCAATGGCCTGAATACGCTCTTTTGTTTCCTGGCTGAGCAGCGGGCTATCATTCAAGGCGCGCGAGACGGTCGATCTGGAAACGTTGGCCAGCCGGGCGATGTCTTCAAGCGTTTGTACGGTCTTCTCATTCATGACTCACACCTTTGCAATCGATTGCATTTTAACATCATTCAAAATTATTGTCAATCAGGTTGGGAGCTTTTTTGATTATCCGATCATCAATTTCGTACTCAACAGGTCCCAGTCGCGCGAAGACGGTCCGGCCAGAATGTCGAACTCGCCGGGTTCCACCATGTAAACTCCCTGCGCGTTGACGATTTCGAAGGCCCGCCAGGGCAGCTCGACCTGCACGGTCTTCTTCTCGCCGGGGGCGAGTGAGACGCGGGCGAAGCCCTTCAACGCCTTGTTGACCCAGGTGGCTGAGGTGACCACGTCGCTAACGTAGACCTGCACGATCTCCACCCCGGCTCGCGGCCCCATATTCTGTACGTCCACCAGGACCTGCGCCGCCTCGCCACTGGCTAGATGGGACGACGCCAGCCGCAGGTTGGAATAGGCATACGTCGTGTAGCTGAGACCATGCCCGAAGGCGAAGCGCGGTTCCTGCGTCAGGTCGGCGTAGCGGTCGCCGTGCTGGCCGCGCACCTGGCTGTAGAACACCGGCTGCTGGCCCACGTGCACCGGGAACGAGATCGTGACTTTGCCGGAGGGGTTCAATACTCCGAACAGCGCCTCGGCCAGCGCCCGGCCCCCTTCCATGCCGGGGTTGAACAGTTCGATGATGGCCGCGGCCCGCGCGGCGGCGGGCGGCAGAACCAGCGGCTTACTGTTCACCAGCACCACCACCAGCGGTTTGCCGGTCTTTTCCAGCGCTTCCAACAGCGCGATCTGACCGCCTTGCAGTTCAAGCGTGGCCGTGCTCTGGGTTTCGCCGATGAATTTCAAATGGTCGCCCACCACCACCACCACGACCTCGGAAGCCTGGGCCGCCGCCACTGCCGCCGGGATGCCGGACAGATCGTCGTCCACAATCGAGCAGCCGCGGGCGTAGTGTACTTCCAGTCCTTGCGGAGCCAGGGCACGGATGCCGTCCAGCACGGTGGTCGTCTTCTCGCGCGGCTGTTTGCCTGCTTGCGGCGGGTGCTGCGAAGAGCCGAGCGACCAGTCGCCCAACTGCGACAGGTCGTCGTCGGCATTCGGCCCGATGACCGCGATGGACTTCAATGGTGCCGGATCGAGGGGCAGCAGCCCGTCGTTTTGCAGCAGGACCAGGCTCTGGCGCGCCGCTTCCAGGTTGGCCGCCCGGTGCTCCGCGCGCCCGATCTCGGTCGCAATTCGCTCCAGGTCCGGCCCGCGCGGGTTTTCGAACAGCCCCATGCGGAACTTGAGCGCCAGCAGCCGGGCGCACGGCCCGTCGATCTCGGCTTCGGCCAGCCTGCCGGTGTGCACCGCCTCCAGCGCTCCTTCGTAGAATTCGGGAGTTGTCATGATGACGTCGTTCCCGGCTCGCAGAGCGGCGACGGCGGCTTCCACATAGTTCGCGCACACCTTCTGCTCGATCACCAGCCGTCCGACGTTGTTCCAGTCGGTGACCACCACGCCCTTGAAGCCCCATTCGTCTTTCAGGACCTCGGTCAACAGCCAGTGGTTGCAGGTCGAGGGCACGCCCTCAATCGACTGGTAACCCGTCATGAACGTCATCGCCCCGGCCTGCACGGCCCGTTCGAAGGGCGGCAGGAAATAGCTGCGCAGCTTGCGGCGCGAGAGATCGGCCTCGGAGG
>CAYRWY010000577.1:0-3089 GCA_964427955.1 uncultured Anaerolineaceae bacterium | reverse complement strand
GCCGTTTCTCGCATAACGATCCCGACAGCCTGGAAAGCGTCTTGAAGAAACTGCCGGAAGATGCCGGTAAGCTGGTCGTCGTGGACGGCGTGTACAGCATGGGCGGTGACATTGCCCCGCTGCCGACCCTGGTGGAGATCTGCAAGAAGTACGGCGCGCGCATCATGGTCGATGACGCGCACAGCCTGGGCGTGCTGGCCAAGGGGCACGGCACGGCGGCACACTTCGGCCTGACCGACGAAGTAGACCTGATCATGGGCACCTTCAGCAAGTCGCTGGCTTCCA
Source organism: uncultured Anaerolineaceae bacterium (assembly GCA_964427955.1). GTDB lineage: Bacteria > Chloroflexota > Anaerolineae > Aggregatilineales > Aggregatilineaceae > JACRBK01. Next base: position 2,804 of record CAYRWY010000577.1, on the reverse strand, counting down.
TCGGCGGCTTCATCGCAGGCGACGAAAAGACGATCCACTACATCCAGCACTTCGCGCGCTCGTTCGCCTTCAGCGCCAGCCTGCCCGCCTCGAACGCCGCCGCCGCGCTGGCCGCGCTGACCATCATCGAAGACGAGCCGGAACACGTCCAGCACCTCTGGGACAACGCCGAATACATGCGTGCCGGACTCAAACAGTTGGGCTACGATACCGGTCCCAGCAACACCCCGGTGATCCCGCTCATGATCCGCGACGAATACCGCACCGTGTTGGCCTGGCACGCCCTGATCGAAGAAGGCGTCTACACCAACCCGGTCGTGTCACCCGGCGTCCCGCCCACCGAGTCGCTGCTGCGCACCAGCTACATGGCGACACACACCAAAGAACACCTCGACCGCGCGCTGCAAGCATTGGAGATCGTCGGCCACAACCTGGACCTGATCCCCGAAGGCACCACCCTGAAGCAGCGGACGGTGTAGAGAAGCTGACAGTTAGCAGTCATCAGTTGACAGCAAAAAACAAGGGCACCCGAATGAGTGCCCTTGTTGTGTTATGTTTGGAGCCGCTGCACCGATATGAATCACAGCACATTCAACCGGAAGAGGCCCCATGACGAACGGCATAGACGACGACACGCTGGCCCGGCAGGCCAGCCGCGATCCTGAGGCGTTCAGCCTGCTGTACCAGCGCCACCTGCCGCGCGTGTACCATTACCTGCTGGCGCGCACGGGGAATATCCAGGACGCCCAGGACCTGACCGCGCAGACGTTCATGGCCGTCGTCGAGGGCCTGCCCACCTATCGCAGCCAGCAGCAGTTTACCGGCTGGCTGATGAGCATCGCCCGCCACAAGCTGGCCGATCACTTCCGCCAGCGCCGCGATCACGTCCCGCTCGACCTCCTGCCGCCGCACGATCTCAACGCTCCCGCCCCAGACGCCGCCGTCGAACACCGCTTGCAGCTTGAGGCGGTCGCCACGGCCCTGCGCACGCTGACGCCGGATCGCGCCGAAGCGCTGACGCTGACGCTGTGGGCCGGACTGAGCGCCGCCGAAGCCGGGCAGATCATGCACAAAAGTGAAGATGCCGTCCGCATGTTGGTGCACCGCGCCCTGCGGGATCTGCGCGAACGGCTAGCCTGTGAGGTACAGCCATGACCGATCCTGAGCAAACCCTGGCCGCCGACCTGATCGCCCTGCGCGACGCCAACCCGCCCGACGCCGCTTTCGCTGCCGATCTCGAAGCCCGCCTGCACACCGTGATCGCCAACCGCGCCGCCGCGCCGGTCCTGCGCGATGGCTGGCACCGCCGGATCGCCGCCCTGGCCGCCGCGCTGGCGTTGGTGCTGCTGTTGTTCCTGACCGTGCCCGCTCTGCGCGCCTTCGCCCAGGACCTGATCCGGCAGATCGGCGGCATCCTGCTGACCGACGCGCCCAGTCCCGGCGAACAGACCGCCGAAGACATCCGCCAGGCCGCGAGCACGCCCGCGCTGTTCCGCGACGAGGCCGCCAGCGCCCCGCCGAACGACCTCGAACCGGCGACCGTCGCCCAGATCAACGCCCTGGCCGGGTTCGACCTCTACGAGCCGTCGCCCATCGCGAGCCGCCCGCCCTTCACCTTCCAGGCGGAAGCGCTGGCCTGGCGCAGCGACAGCGTGCTGGTCATCCTGCACTATCTCTGGTTTGGCAACCCGGTGGCGTTGGTCGAGACGCGCGCCGACGATCCGGCGCTGGCACCGATCTGGAACCAGGCCGGGGGCGACGCGGTGACGGTGCGCGGCGGATCGGGCCGGTGGTTCCGGGCCTTCGCGCTGGACGATCCGCGCTACCAGGCGCAGGCGGCCCAGTTCCAGTTCACCACCGGCGGAACGGTCAAATCGATCAAGCTGCTGGCGTGGCGAGAAGGGGATCGCGCCTTCGTGCTGCAATCGCCCAGCTTCACGCTCGATCTGCTGCAAGAGCTGGCCGCGTCGCTCGCGCCGGTGGCCGATACCAGCCGCCCGCTGTCGTGGTGGTCCATCGCCTCCGCCGCCGATCTGGCCGCGACCTCGGATTACACGCCCTACGCGCCGGACGCGCTGCCCGACGATTTTTACCTGATGGAGCGTTATGCCGCGCCCGTGAATGGGGTGAAGACCATCGTCTCGGATTACCGCCTGCTGGTGCCGGGGTGGTTCCTCGATTTCTACACCTCGACCGGCGAGCAACTGGTGTTAAGCCAGATCGCCTCGACCGATTTGCAGTCGTTGGGACTGGGCGATGCGCCGCTGGTGGACGTGACGATCCAGGGCCAGCCGGGGGTCTGGATCGAGCAGTGGGCCGTCAGCGCCTGGTATGTCTGGCCCGACCAGGCGCGCTACGAACGCGCCAACACGCTGATCTGGGAATCCGGCGGGTATACGTTCCTGTTGCAAAACCTGGGCGGGCTGGCGATCACGGAGGAGCCGCGGGAGTCGTCCGGCGCCGTGCTCACCTACGCTCAGCAGCCGCCCCATCTCACGCTGGCGGACATGGTGCGGGTGGCCGACTCGGTCACCGCGCCGCGGTGAAGGCGGCCTCACCCCTACTGATCCTTGCATTGAAATCTAACCCCACCCCCAGCCCCTCCCCAGACAAGCTGGAGAGGGGACTTGCCCGTGCGCCCCCTCTCCGCCCTCGGTTCAGTCTCCGACAGTTTTTGATCGTGTAGGGGCGGACCAAGGTGTCCGCCCGCGGGAGCACACGCTGGTGCTCCCCTACGAGGCTGCCCATTTATTACTGATCCTTGCATAAATAGCTAAACTTTTTGCCAGGGAGATTTACCTCAC
>CAYRWY010000576.1:0-3093 GCA_964427955.1 uncultured Anaerolineaceae bacterium | reverse complement strand
CGCACCTGATGACGATCACCTACCGCCAGTCGTTCAACCTGTTCGCGTGCGGCGGCATCCTGTTCAACCACGAGAGTCCCCGGCGCGGTTTGCATTTCGTCACCCGCAAGGTGACAATGGGAGCGGCGTGTATCCAGCTCGGCATCACCCATCCTCCCCAAAACGAATTGGGCGAGCCGCTGGTCAACGACCGCAAAATCCACCTGGGAAACCTGGACGCCGTGCGCGACTGGGGCTATGCGAAGGAATATGTCGAAGCGATGTGGCTGATGCTCCAGCAGGATAGGCCGCAGGATTACGTGATCGCCACCAACACCGCCTATACCATCCGCGATCTATGCCGGATCGCGTTTTCGCACGTCGGGCTGAACTGGGAAGATCACGTAGCGGTGGACCCCCGCCTGCTGCGCCCCACCGAGATCGCCGCCTCACGCGGGGATTATGCCAAAGCGCGGACGGAACTGGGCTGGACGCCCCGCACCGGCTTCGAGGACCTGATCCGGCAGATGGTGGACGCCGACCTGCGCCTGTTGTCACACTAGGATCGCGCCACCAGCCGTGCCACCTGCGCCAGCAGCCGATCCGTCTCTTCGGCGATACCGTCCGCAAAGCGCGCGGCAGTGATCGGCAGCGCCCAGGGGTCGATGGCGGCACGCGTCACGCCGGTCAGCGCGGCGTACCGCCGGAGATAGGCGCGCAGCAGCACCCGGCGCACCAGCGCGATCACCAGGCGCATGAACACCGAGGTATTCAGCGGTTCCCCGGTCGCAAGCAGCAGCACGGTGCGCGCCACGTCGCCCAGGGGATCGCCGCGTGTGCTGTTCATCCAGTCGAGGATCACCGGGCCGCGGGGCGACAGGAGAATGTTGTCCGGATGAAAGTCGCCGTGACAGATTTTGTTGCCGTCCGGCAGGCGATCCAGGGCGGCCTGTGCCGCGACCTTCAGGGGATCGGGCAGCGGCGCGGCGTGATCGATCAGCCAGCGCAGCCGGTCACGCTGCGGGGGCAGCGCGTCGCCCGGCACGGCATGGACCGCCGCGTGCAGATCGGCCAACTGCCGCCCGACGTGCACCGCCCGCCACGGCTGGCGCTGAAGCTCGGTCAACAGGGACGGCCCCTCGACCCGCTCGTAGACGATCCCCCGCCGCCCGTCCACGGTCACCCGGTCAACCACGCGCGGGACCGGTAGGCCGGTCGCGGCCAGCGCCTGCCCGGCGCGAAATTCCTCGTCGATGGACGTATCCGACATGAAATCGTGGAACAGCTTGACGATCTGGCCCTCCCGCCAGCCGACGATCTCCGCCGTCCGCCCGCGCCCGATCACGGGGCCGGGCGACTCCGGTGCGAGTCCGCCGCTCATGCTTTCGGCGGCACCGGGATGCCGCACAGGAATTTGAACGTGGTCGATCCGGTGTTTTCGTAGCAGTGCTCCGCCTCACCCGGCACGAACACCACGTCGCCCGGCTGGAGCGGGTGCCAGGCGCCGTTCAGCCAGACGCGCCCCTGCCCTTCCACGACGAAATTCTCGTGCTCATTGGGGTGGGTGTGGCGGGGCGTATGCCCGCCCGGCTCGATCTCGATCATGCGCAGCGCGTAGACCGGCGCGCCGTCGTGATCGCCGTCGATCAGCCAGCGGATCGAGGTGCCCGGCGCGGTGTCGCCGAAGACCTGGGCCTGAACATCGGTGTAGTGCACGACTTTCCCTGCGCTCATCTCGCATCCTTTCAGAGAAACCGCCGAATCCTCGACGCTGACTCTACCGCCCGCCCGCGGGTCTGACAAGTCGATTTGGCGCTGCGACGTTTGGTGCTATAGTGTTTAGAGAGACGATGAGACCAGGAGCAAATGCGATGCGGCAGCGTTTGAGATTCTATTGCGCACTCGTGGGGCTGGCCCTGCTGGCTGTGGTCGTGCCGTCCGTGCAGGCGGCCTCGATCCCCCGGTCAACGGCCAGCCGCCTTGCCCAAAGCGGCGGACAGTGCGCGGAAGTCAACGGCCAGACCGGGCTGAACGTGCGCGGCGGCGCAGGGACGTCGTATGCCGTCGTGATCACCCTCCAGCCTGGCACGCAGGTCACCGCTGATTTCAGCCGCCCGCAAGCCGCCGACGGCTACACCTGGATCGCGATCCAGTTCGACGGCGGGACCGGCTGGGCGATCCTGGCCCGGCTGACGCCCTGCGCGGGCCAAACCGTGCCGACCAGCGTCCCGGCGACCGGCCCTTCCCCGCTCCAGGGCAGCATCAACCACGATGGCACGCTCGATCACAACGAGATTTCCGAGATCGCGCGGGCGGTGGTGCTGATCGCCAACCTGCACGGCACGAAGATTTATGCGACCGGGACCGGCACGATCACCACCGCGGACGGGTTGATCGTGACCAACGCGCACGTCGTCGAAGGGGCCGATGACCTGGCGATTGGCGTGCTGGACGACATCAACGATCCGCCGGAATACCGCTACCTGGGCAGCGTGGTCAGCATCGACGAGGATATCGACGTGGCGCTGGTCAAAATCCGCAGCGATCTGGATGGCCGGACGGTGAATCTGACATCGCTGGGCCTGCCGTACCTGCCGTCCACGCTCAAGGCCACCGACGTCTTCCGCGGCGACCCGGTCTACATCTTCGGCTATCCCGGCATCGGCGACGATTACCTGGTGGTCACGACGGGCAGCATCGTGTCGGTGGAAAACGGCGACGTCAACGGCCAGCGGCTCCCAGTGTGGTACCGCACCGACGCCGAGATCGCGCCCGGCAACAGCGGCGGGCTGGCCGTGACCGGCAACGGCGATTTTCTAGGTATTCCCACCTTCGTCCAGACGGAAGCGGAAACGGGCGGACGGTTGGGCGGCATCCGGCCCGCCGAAGTGGCGTTGCTGGCGGTGATGGACGAGTACGATCCGAATGCGACCGTGGTGGCGCCCCCCACGCCCAGCGTGACCGAGGTGACGTTGCCGGTCTCGTTCGAGTTCGCCGGAATCACGCTCGAGCACGACACGGTGGTGAACAACGAGCCGGGGATCACGTTCCACATTGCCTTCACCATCCTCGATTGGGTCGAACATAACGCGTCACTGTACGCCCACTTCTTCT
>CAYRWY010000575.1:0-3095 GCA_964427955.1 uncultured Anaerolineaceae bacterium | reverse complement strand
TTAAACGACTAGCGTCGGGAGGGCAGCAGTGGACATACAACATTTGGTGGATCGTCTCGAAGATTTGATCGACGAAGGTCGCCATGTCTGGCTCAGCAAATTCACGCTGATCGACGAAGAGCGCGCGCTGGAAATCATCGACCAGATGCGGATTTCGGTCCCGGAACAGATCGAAAAAGCCTCGCGGCTGATCAACCAGCGGGATCGCCTGCTGGCGCAAGCGAACGAAGAGGCGGCCCGCATCGTCCAGTTGGCGCAAGAACGCAGCGACGAGTTGACCAACCGTGACGCCATCGTGCAGACCGCGCAGAACCGGGCCAAGAATATCATCGAGCAGGCTCGCCGCGAAGCCGAGGCGATCCGGGCCGAAGCCGACTCTTATGTGATGGATGTCCTGCGCGAACTGGAAAGCCAGCTCCTACGCAACATGAACACGGTGCGCAACGGGATCGCGAAGGTTTCGGAAGAACGCGAGGCCAGCCAGGCCCGGCTGCAAGCCGCGTTCCAGGAAGCCGCCGCCGAGATCACGGCCCCTGCCCCGGAACTCGTCGAGGCCGACGTGGCAGCCAGTGCCCCGATCACGCCACCGACCGCAGGCGACTAAACGGCTTTCGGCCTGTCCCGACCTTGACAGGTCTTGACGGCGTGCTTTATAATTCTGCCCGCCGTCCGGCACTGACGCCGCGACAAATGCATGGCGAAGGAGATATTTTAATGGGTCCGCTGCCTAAGCGAAAACTGTCTAAGTCACGCCGGAACAACCGGCGTTCGCACGATCACGTCACTCCCACCCACCTGGTTCTGTGCGACGAATGCCAGAACTACAAACCCGCACACCAGGTTTGCCCTCACTGCGGGTCGTATCGTGGTCGTGAAGTGCTGACTATTGAGACAGAAGAATAGTCACACGAGTTGTCGAGAAGACTGCCGGGGCCGTGCCAACCATGCACGGCTCTTTGCATTTCCGGGCCGGTCCTCTTAAACTCATAGCCGAGTGCCGCGTGTTCCTCGAAAGGATTTTGTATGATCAACTGGACCCAAACCGCATTTGTGTTTCCGGGACAAGGCTCGCAAGAAGTGGGCATGGGCGCGGACCTGGTCAAGACCTTTCCGGAAGCCGAAGCGACGTTCGCCCTGGCCGACGAGGTCTTGGGCTTCTCGCTGAGCAGTCTGTGTTTTGACGGCCCGGCAGAACAACTCAACGACACCCTCAACACCCAGCCCGCCCTGTACGTGATGGGTGTGGCCTTGCTGCGGGTGCTCAATGCCGCTTTCGAAGACGAACTGCGCCCCGCCTTCGTCGCCGGGCACAGCCTCGGCGAATTCACCGCCCTGACCGCTGCCGGGGCGCTCAATTTCACGGACGGGCTGCGCCTGGTGCGCGAGCGCGGACGGTTGATGAATGAAGCCAGCCAGCGCACGCCCGGCGCGATGGCCGCGATCCTGGGGTTGGAGGCGGACGTGATCCGCGAAGTCTGCGCCCAGGCCAGCCAGCAGACCGGCAAACCGCTGGTCCTGGCCAACGACAACTGCCCCGGCCAACTGGTAATTTCGGGCGACAAAGAGACGCTGGACGTCGCGCTGCCGATCGCGACCGAACGCGGGGCGAAGAAAGCCGTCCCGCTGGTGGTCAGCGTTGCCTCCCATTCACCCCTGATGCAGTCGATCACGGCAGAATTCAAGCAGGCGCTGGACAACACCCCGTTCGCCCCACCCGCGATCCCGGTGATCGGCAACGTGCAGGCGGCGCCGCTCAAGACGGTCGATGAAATCCGGGCGGAACTGGGCGCGCAACTGGTCTCGACGGTGCGTTGGACCGAAACGGTCCAATACATGGAAGGGCAGGGACTCGACACTTTCATCGAACTGGGGCCTAAAGACGTCCTCACCGGCCTCTTGAAGCGCATCAGCCGCGCATCCCGTCGCATCACCTTGAACAGCTCTGAAAACGTCACCGGGTTCCTCGCCACCGAGGTCTAGAACCACCACTTGTGCATTTTGCACCATTAGCCCCAACTGCCAGGACAGGTATCACAATACAAATGTCCCGGCAGTTGTTCTTTTTGTGGCAACTGCACAATTTTTTCCTTGCGATTAGCGCCGCAACCATTATAATTTCCACCTGTAGCTTGTGAGTTGGCAGATTAGGAGAAACCGACCTATGGACGACAAATCCCGCGAAATCCTTGAAATCGTCAAGGCTGAAGGTGTGCGGTTCATCGACATGCAGTTTACAGACATCTTCGGCGCGACCAAGAGCGTGACCCTCCCGGCAGGTGGTCTGGAAGAGGCGTTGGAACGCGGCGTCTGGTTCGATGGTTCGTCTATCCAGGGGTTTGCCCGTATCCAGGAGTCGGACATGTACCTCCAACCCGACCCGGTCACATTCCGCATTCTCCCCTGGACGCGCAATGGCGGCTCGACCGGGCTGCGTGCCCGCATCATCTGCGATGTGCACAACCCGGACGGCACCCCCTTCGAAGGCGACCCCCGCTACGTGCTGCGCCGTGCCGTGGCCCATGCCGAAAAGCTGGGCTTCCTCTACAACACCGGGCCGGAGCTCGAATTCTTCCTGTTCCGGGGCGACGGCATCGAAGCTGTGCCGCACGATGTCGGTGGCTACTTTGATTTCTCGCCCGAAGACGAAGCGCAAAAAGTGCGCAGCGACATCATCGAGGCGCTGTTGGCGCTCAAGATTCATGTCGAAATGGGCCATCACGAAGTCGCCGTCGGCCAGCACGAAATCGACTTCCGTTACGAACACGCGATGCATACCGCAGACAACGCTATCACCTTGAAGTACACTGTCAAGGGCTTGGCAGCCAAGCACGGTCTGACGGCGACCTTCATGCCCAAACCCGTCTTCGGCATCAACGGCAGTGGTATGCACGTTCACCAAAGCCTCGCCGACGTGAAGACTGGCAAGAACATCTTCTACAATGCCAAGGGCGAGATGAAACTGTCCAAGATCGCCCAGCAGTTCGTGGCGGGCCAACTCGCCCATGCCCGTGCGCTGGCCGCGGTAGTATCGCCGACAATCAACAGCTACAAGCGCCTGACCCCCGGCTATGAGGCCCCGGTCTACGTGTGCTGGT
>CAYRWY010000574.1:0-3102 GCA_964427955.1 uncultured Anaerolineaceae bacterium | reverse complement strand
ATCCCCGAAGGCACGGGCCAGGTGCTCGTGGATACGCCCGGTAACGGCACGGCTGTCGGCGCGTCGATACGAGATGAAGATCCGCGGCATGTCCCCCTCCCGGGTTCACTGGATATGGTAAGCATACAACCGGGTTGTGTAGAGAGCAACCAAACGCACATCCACTGCTAATCTGACGGCTATCCCTGACACGCTGTCGCCTGCTATAATTCGCCATATGGACAAGAACCGCTTTTCTCAGTTTGAAGAACGCATCCAGACGTTGGTCGAAGGGGGGTTCGCGCGGCTGTTTGCGGGACGCTTGCAGCCCCGCGAGGTGGCGCTGCGGCTGGCGCGGGTCATGGAGGATAACGCGGATCTGGACGACGTCGGCAACCTGGCCGCGCCTAACCGCTATGCCGTGCACCTGCACCCGGACGATCTCACCGCGCTGCTGGAGGTCCACGCCGACCTGGGCGCGACGCTGGCACAGCATCTCGTGGTGCTGGCGCGGGAAAGCGATCTGTACCTGGAAACGCCGCCGGAGGTGCTGTTGGTGCCCGACGCGCGCGTGACGATCCACACCGTCATGGTGCGGGCTGAGCACGTCGCGGTCGCGCGCCAGGCTACCGAGGCGATGACGGCGATGGACCCCGAAGACATCCTCCCGCCGTCGAAGACTCCGGCGCTGCCGCCCGCGTTCCTGGTGGTGGATGGGGATCGCTACATCCCGCTGGATCGCACTGTGATCAACATCGGGCGGCGCCGCGACAATCTGGTCGTGCTGGAAGATCGCCGGGTCAGCCGCCATCACTGCCAACTGCGCTTCCGGTTCGGGCAGTTTGTCCTGTACGATCTCGCCAGCCGGGGCGGGACGTATGTCAACAATACACGCGTGTCCGAGACGGTCCTGCGTTCGGGCGACGTGATCTCGCTGGCCGGGGTGCCGGTGGTCTTCATGATCGACGAAAACGCCGCCTCGCGCCCAAAATCGACCTCCGATACGCAGGTCATGGGGCGTATCGACGACGAGCCGGAGGACTGACGGCGGTGGATGTAGACGTTGTGCTGTTGATACTGCGGGTGGCGGCGGGGGTGCTGCTGCTGGCTTTTTGGGCTGGGGTGGTGGCCGTGCTGTGGCGCGATTACCGGGCGTCAGCCGTCACCGTGGAGCAGTCGCAGCGTGAGTTGGGGCGGCTGGTGGTGATCCAGGCGTCCGACGGATCGTCCGGCCAGGGGTTGAGCTATCCGCTGCTGCCGCTGACCAGCCTGGGGCGCAGCCCGTCCAATACCATCGTGCTCGACGATCATTTTTGCAGCCAGGAGCACGCCCTGGTCACGCGGCGCGCCGGTCAATGGTGGCTGGAAGATCGCAACAGCAGCAACGGGACGCTGCTCAACGGCGAGGCCGTGAGCGAGCCGGTGGTCGTGTCGTCCGGCGACATCATCCGCATCGGGCAGATTATCCTTAAAATTGAACTTTGACTTGCCTACAAGGGGGGCTTCATGAGTGCTTCTCAGATTATTATCCTGCGCCCGTTTGAGCCTGCCGATCTGGAACAATGCGCGGCGGTAGAACGCTCGGTGTATGGCAGCGCCACGTTCCGCCCGATCTTCTTCCGCCAGTTGTACGATCTGTCGCCCACCATGCAGTGGGTTGCCGCGGACGGCTCGAAGGTCGTCGGGCACCTGTGGGGCGCGACGGTGCAGGGCGGCCAGTTGGGCTGGATTCTCAACCTGGCCGTGCTGGCGCACTATCGCCGCCAGGGGATCGGCGAACGGCTGCTGCAAGCCGAGGTCGATACCATGCGCGCGGCAGGCGTAACCGCTATCCGCATCACGGCGGAAGCCGACAACCGCGACGTCGTGCGGCTCTACGAAAAGCTGGGACTCCGCCAGGTCGGCTTCGGCACGAACTACTACGGCGACGGGCTGGACCGCGCGATCTTCGAGCTGACGTTTTGATCGGAAGTATTTGCTGACCCTTGCACCAGTAGCTGAACTTCTGCCAGGGAGATTTACCTCACTCCCCGACCCCCTCTCCACCCGGTGGCGCGGGGGAACCGTCGTTGTAGGGGCGCCGCTTGCTGCGCCCTGCTTTGAAAAAATGAAAATTGTCTCCTAAGAATCCTGGTTCTCAATGCCTATCCGCCCCTGAACCCGTCTTGCCTGGGGTGGGGTTTAGATTTCAATGCAAAGATTCAGTGACCAATAGCGAACCGCGGGTAAGGGGCGCGGTGCCCTTTGCCCTTCCGAAGGAGTAGAGACGATGGACCTGGGGTTGAAGGATGCACGGGTGTTTGTAGCCGCCAGCAGCAGCGGCCTGGGCGCGGCGGCAGCGCGGCGTTTCAGCCTGGAAGGTGCCGCCGTGGCCGTGAATGGGCGCTATACGGATAAGCTTGACGCGACGGCGCAGGCCATTCGCGCCGCGTCGGGCGGCAAAGTGATCGCCGTGCCGGGCGACGTGCTCGATCCGGCGGCCATCGCGGCCATGATCGACCGCGCCGCGTCCGAGCTAGGCGGGCTGGATGTGCTCGTCACCAATGCGGGGGGACCGCCCGCGGGCAACTTCGACAGTCTTTCGCTGGATGCCTGGGAAAAAGGCTTCCGTCTGACCTTCATGAGCAACGTGCACCTGATCCGGGCCGCGCTGCCCTACCTGCGCCAGAGTCCGCGCGCCGTGATCCTGACGGTGACCTCAGTGTCGGTCAAGGAGCCGATTGACAACCTGCTGCTGTCCAACAGCTACCGCATGGGCGTGATCGGCCTGACGAAAACACTGGCCCGCGAGTTGGGGCCGCAGGGCATCCGGGTCAACAGCATCCTGCCCGGTTGGACGCGCACCGGTCGCGTCGAAGAACTGATGCAGAATCGCGCCCAGGCGCAGGGGATCAGCGTCGAGCAGGCGATGGCGAACCAGGCGGCGGGCACGCCGTTGGGCCGCATGGGCGAGCCGGACGAATTCGCCAACGTGGCGGTCTTTTTGTGCTCACCGGCGGCCAGCTATGTGCACGGCGCGATGGTCCCGGTCGATGGCGGATCGATTCGCGCCTCGCTGTAATTCCCCCAGGGCCGCCGCGCGCGGCCCTTTTCGCTTTTTGCCCCATTGGACTATACTTCCCT
>CAYRWY010000573.1:0-3122 GCA_964427955.1 uncultured Anaerolineaceae bacterium | reverse complement strand
CCCAACAACTCTTTTAGGAGGGAATTTACCACAATTTTATACCCTATTCCGCCATTCCACATTATACTGAAAACGCGAGTGATCTTCACTGGCATGTGTGGGGTTTTCAGCTTTCCATTCAGGAGACAATTTAATATGAAACAAAAATTGCTGGCAGGCATCATCATGATCGCACTGCTTGTTGCCGGTTTTGCCTTCACACCCGCCGCGCGTGCCACCTCCGGGGAGTGTTTCAGCCTCAGTGGAAAAGAAATCAGTGCCCCCCTGGGCCCGTTCGAACTGCCCGCTGGAGCCACGATTACCGTTACCATGACCACCGGTGAGCACGGCGGCGGTGAGGGAGGGCCTGCGCACAGAGCCGTCAGCACCACCGGCGGCACCCGCATGGCCATTCAGGATGGCGGCCATATGCTCATTTTTGATGTAGCTTACGTCTCGCCCCATGTCATCAGCTACACCCTGACGGAAGACTCCTCCGAGATCTTCGTCCTGATGGAATGGGAATATTACGGCGATCCCGCGAACAGCTACACCGTCACTGCCAGCGGGTGCGAAGACACCTCCGTAGCGGGCTGCGATGCGCTGATCAGCATCCCGTCGCAGGCGGTGATGGGCCTGTTCACCTCGGACGCGACCGTTTACTGGGCACCCGAAACCGGCGCAGCGACAGAACTCACCATCACGGCGGGCAAGACCTACCGCGTGACCGGCCAGGATGCGACCGGCCAGTTCCGCCAGATCATCCTGGAGTGCCAGTTCGTCTGGGTCCCGTTCAACACCGTCGGCCCCGATCCTGAGCCGCTGTGGGGCAGCGCCCCGCTGCCGACCACGGTCGTGAAATAGCTCGACCGGGCGCAGGTCCATCCTGCTGAGTGACTGATAGTAATCCCCTGTCGGCATCAGGCCAGGCAGGGGATTTTTTTGCCGACCCGTTCTTGGACTAAACGCCTGATTTGAAGCATAATTCTACCGGCGTGGATTCCGCCGCCAGGGCGTTTGCTTAAACAGAGCTTAGTAGCCAGGGAGACACCCCATTATGATATGGCAAGATAAACTCCAGGAAGCCGTCCGGCTCGCCAGCGCCGGCCAGAAAGCCGAAGCGTACCAACTGCTGAAAGAAGTCGTTCAGCTCAACCCGAACGAGAAAAAAGCCTGGCTGTGGCTGGCCAACGTCACGCCCGACCGGGGTGAGTACGAGCGTGCGCTGCGCGAAGTGCTGCGGCTGGACCCCACGGACTCTCTGGCGCAGCAGGGACTCGCCTTTTTGCAGCAGCAGCAGCAACAGTTCAACGTGCCGCCCAGCGCCCCGTCGTATACGCCCGCCCCCCCCGCGAGCACGCCGTCCTATACGCCGCCCCCCGCCCCGTCACCCTACCCGGCCCAGCAGTCGTCGTACACGCCGCCTCCCCCGCCCGCCTATGCGCCCTATGGGACGCCGATGGCCCCGGTGGAGGTCGAAGTACGCACCACGCAGAAGCGCCGGAGCTGCCTGGGTTGCGGGATGCCGGGCTGTTTCGGGTGTTTGGGCTGCGGTGGCTGCGGCGTGCCGGGCTGCCTGATCGCGCTGATCGTTTTGTTCATAGCGCCCATTGTGTTGTGCGCGGGCTTGAGTTATACCAATGCCTCGCTAGGCCCGCTGGACGCTGGCGCGGCCTATCTGCCGGGCGAATTCGGACGCAAAGAGATCAGCTTCACGGCCCCCATCGATGGGAAGACCTACGAGGTGACGGCCAAAGTGAACCGCACGTGGTACGTGGCCGATTCCAACGACGACTGGTGGCCGATGTGGCGCGATGCCCTGGAAGGTGGGCTGCCGTTCGAAGACACCACAAAAACCTGGGCCGATTACGAAGTGAGCGCCGGGCAGGTTCCCGAAGTCATCGATGTCAACCCGGTCAGCCTGGCCGAGGGCGGCGGGATGATTGGGATGACGTTCGTCAACACGGCCACAGGCGATTACAGTTGCGCGGCAGTGCGGCAGGCGCACGCGGGCGACGATCCGGTCGAGTATGACGGCGGATTATGCGGCTACCGGACCTCCACCGTCACCCCGTGGACCGGCGGCGTCGTCTTCAAGGGGACCAACAACATCAACGCGCCGGTGGATATTCGCGACATCACCTTCTTCGTCCCCCTGGACGAGAGTACCGCCGCGCAGTGGAAGATCAGCCTGCCTGATAAGGTCTATGAACAATTGAAAGAGCATATTGACACGACTATCAAGTCGATGAAAATAACACTGAAATAACAGGTTCGTGCTTGTATCTACATGGAGGTCGCTTATGGCGACGATGAGACGTATTGCTGTGATGACCAGCGGGGGTGACGCGCCCGGTATGAACCCCGCCATTCGTGCTGTAGTCCGTACTGCGGCAGCCGAGGGTGTAGAAGTCTATGGAATTCGCCAGGCGTATACCGGCCTGCTAGCCGGGGATATGGAACGCCTGACCCCGCGCGACGTGAGCGGTATTCTCCAGCGCGGTGGGACGATCCTCCAGACCGCCCGCAACCTTGAGTTCAAGACGCCCCAGGGCCAGGCGCGCGGTCTGCGCCGTCTGAACGAACACGGGATCGACGGCCTGGTCTGCATCGGCGGCGATGGCAGCCTGCGCGGGGCGCTGGCGCTGCACAAACTGGGCTTTCCGGTGATCGGCGCGCCGGGCAGTATCGACAACGACATCTACGGCACGAGCGCCAGCATCGGCGCGGACACGGCACTGAATACGATCCTCGACGCCATCGACAAGCTGCGCGATACCGCCAGCAGCCACGAACGCTGCTTCTTGCTGGAAGTCATGGGCCGGGCCTGCGGCTACCTGGCGACGATGGGCGGCATCCTGGGCGGCGCGGAATTCATCGTCATCCCAGAGCGCGAATCGTCGCTGGAAGAGATCGGCCAGGCCCTGCACGACGCTTATCTGAAGGGCAAAAGCCACGCGATGGGCGTCATCGCCGAGGGCGCGACGCTCAAGATTCAAGAGATCGCGACCTACCTGGAGCAGCACGAAGTCGGCTTCGAAGTCCGCATGACGGTGCTCGGCCACGTCGTGCGCGGCGGCAGCCCCAGCGCCTACGACCGTCTGCTGGCAACCCGGATGGGCGTCAAAGCCGTCCAACTGCTG
>CAYRWY010000572.1:0-3142 GCA_964427955.1 uncultured Anaerolineaceae bacterium | reverse complement strand
ATTAAGCTATGGCATCACAAGAATACATCATCGAAACGAATGAGTTGGTCAAACGTTATGGCAAGCTCACTGCCGTCAATGATCTATCGCTACAGGTGCCGCGCGGTGCGATTTACGGCTTTGTGGGACCCAACGGCGCGGGAAAAACAACGACCATGCGCATCCTGACGACCCTGATCTTGCCCACCGCCGGGGATGCGTATGTAGGGGGCTATTCGGTGACCAAGTTTCCGCGAGAAGTGCGTCGGGCCATCGGCTACATGCCCGATTTCTTCGGTGTGTACGACGATATGAAGGTCTGGGAATACCTGGATTTTTTCGCGGCATGCTACGAAATTCCAGAGCGCGACCGGCCCAACCTGATCAACGATCTGCTGGCGCTGGTCGATCTGACGCACCGCAAAGAAGATATGGTCGAGAAACTCAGCCGGGGCATGAAACAGCGCCTCAGCCTGGCCCGCACGCTGGCGCACGATCCCGAAGTGCTGATCCTGGACGAACCCGCCTCCGGGCTGGACCCTCGCGCCCGCATCGAAATCCGGGAACTGCTGGTCGAAATGGCGCGGATGGGCAAGACGATCTTCTTCTCGTCGCACATCCTGGCGGACGTGGCGGAAATCTGCACGCACCTGGGCATCATCGAAAGCGGCAAAATGGTCGCGCAGGGCACCGTAGCCGACATCCGGCGCCAGTTGATGCCCACGCGCGAGATCACGATCACCCTGCTGGATCGCGTGGACGAGGCCAAAGAGGTGCTGGGGCACATCGAGGGTGTTTCCGAGATCCGTGACCTGGCCGAAGAACATGGTCGCAAGCGCATCCGGGTCGATTTCGGCGGGGATGATGCCGGGGTCAGCGCGATTCTCCAGGCCCTGTCCAGCAAGGGACTCCCGGTGGTGAACTTCTCAGAAGAAACACGCGATCTGGAGGCGGTCTTCATGCGCGCCACCAAGGGGATCGTTTCATAACGGGAGACGCTATGACGGTCGAAACACCCGCAGTACCTCACCCCTCGCGCCGCCGTAGGCTGCGACGCCTGGTCATCGACAACCCGGTGATGCTCAAGGAGCTGCGAGGCCGGATGCGTGGGGCGCGTGCCTTCACCGTCCTGACGATCTACCTGGTGCTGCTGGGATCATTCTCCTCGCTGGTCTACGTCGCCGTCTCGGAATCCTCGACGAACGTGGGGGGACAGGTCAGCGTGGGCCAGATCGGGCGCACGCTGTTTGCCGGCGTGGTCGCCATCGAGATGATGCTGGTGGCGTTCATTGCCCCGGCCTTCACCTCCGGCGCGGTCAGCGGCGAGCGCGAACACCAGACTTTCGATCTGCTGCGCACCACTCTGCTCTCGCCCCGATCCTTCATCCTGGGCAAGCTCAGCTCGGCCATGTTCTACGTGCTGCTGCTGCTGCTCGCCGCCATCCCATTGCAGAGCATCGCGTTCTTTTTCGGCGGCGTCGCGGAAACCGAGATCATCCTGTCCTTTCTAATCCTGACGGCCACTGCCCTGCTGTTCTGCACGGCGGGCATCTTTTTCTCCTCCCGGTCCTACCGCACCCTGTCGGCCAGCGTGCTCACCTACTCGTTTGCCACGCTGCTGATGTTCGGGATGCCGCTCATCCTGGGCGCGGTGATGCTGATTTTGAATTTCTCCCTGAACAATGTGGGATCGTCTGGCTGGCAGGTGGCCCTGCTGTACATCACCGGCCTCGTGATCTGCCTGAATCCGGCGGCCACGGCCATGTATACCCAGTATCTCCTGGTCAACCAGCGCACGTATACAACTTTTTCGTACCAGCTCTCGAATGGCGACAACGTGCAGCTCATCTCTCCCTGGATACCCTTCTTGCTGCTGTACACCATCCTGACCATAATATTTTTCGCCCTGGCCGTGCGCCGGGTGCGGAAAATCGAGGAGTAGCGTCCGATGAACGCTGTGACGTACGAACAGACCGCCGCTCACCTGACCCGCCACATCCGGTATTGGGATCGCCGCCTGCGCACGACCACCAGCGTGATCTGGGGCCCGCGCGGCATCATGCTGGGCCTCATGATCGGCATCTTGATGGCGATCATTTCGCGCACGCGCGCCTGGCTGCTGCCCACCCAAATCGCGTGGATTACCGTAGCCGCCATCGCCGCCGGATTTTCCGCCGTGCTGGCGGTGATCTGGGCCTGGCCGCGTTCGACCACCCGCCAGGCACGCTATTTCGACCGTGAGTTCGAGTTGAAGGAACGCGTCAGCACGGCGATGGAGATCACGGCGGGCCTGATTCCGCTGCCCGACGAGTTAGCCGAACACCAGTTGGCGGACGCCGTCCGCAGCGCCGAACGCGTGAACCCCAGTTTGTGGCTCCCGCTGCGCTTCAAGGTGCTCGAACTCGTGGCGACGGTCCTGCTCACCGGCGTGCTCGCCCTGCTGCTGATGGCCCACAACCGCTACGCGCAAGAACTCAAGTCGCGCCAGCAGCTTCAGCAGGCCATCAACAACCAGGCCGCCGCGCTCCAGCAGACCATCGAGCAGATCCAGAACGACGACAGCCTGACCCCGGCGGAACAAGACGCACTCACCCAACCGCTGGAAGAAGCGCGCGACATTTTGCAGCAGCCGGACGTGTCTCAGCAGGAAGCCGTCGCGGCCCTGGCCGAAGCGTCGCAAAAACTGGACGACATGCAAAACGGCATGACTCCGGACCAGCAGCAGGCCTATCAGGATGCCGCCAACGAACTTACCAACTCCCCGATGACCAACGACCTGGGGCAGGCGCTCAAAGAAGGCGATCTCGGCCAAACTGCCGACGAGCTGAATAACCTGTCGAACGATTTGAAAGAGTCCGATCTCTCGCAGGAACAGCAGCAAGAGCTGGCCGATCAACTGGACGCTGCCGCCGACAAGCTGGAGGCCGCGAATCCGGCTCTGGCGCAAAAGCTGCGCGAAGCCGCGGATGCGCTGCGCCGTGGCGACCAGCAGGCCGCCGAAAAAGCCCTGAACGAAGCTGCCGACCTCGCGCGCCAGCAGCAAGAGCAGCTCGACAACTCGGCCATGTCGCAGTCCGCCCAACAGGCGCAGGCACAGATGGCTCAGAGTCAGCAAGACATCGCGCAAGCTGGGCGTGAGCAGGGCCAGGAACAGGCGCAAGCT
>CAYRWY010000571.1:1269-3157 GCA_964427955.1 uncultured Anaerolineaceae bacterium | reverse complement strand
CCCAGCTTTTATCGACCAGTTCGCCCGCCACCTGGAAGCCAGGGACCATCGTTACCTGGCTGTTGGGGAGCAGGTTTTGCGCATAGATCGCGCTGTCCCGCACCAGCGATCCGAAGAACAGCCCGGAGGGGGACGGCTCGCCCTGGAAGTGAAACACGTCGATGGGCGTGTAGGAAGGATAGGTCGTGACGACGCGATCTGCGACGATCACCCGCCCAGGCCGCCAGTAGACGAACTCGCGGATCACGGCGCTGACTTTGGCGCGATTCTCCGGCGTGGTATAGACCGTGCTGTTGTACGCCCCGGTGATGTCGGCACGGATATACGTCGCGCCGCCCGCCTCGCCGAAGCGCGTGATCGTGCCGGTGTCGTAGGGCTGCCAGTTCTCGAACAGGTAGGTGGTGTTGATCGCGGTGCGGCTGGCGGGCTGCATGGTGCGCTGGCCGCAGTCGTTCAGCCAGACGTCGCGCTCGTTGTTGGGCCGGATGCCGTCGAAGTTTTCGGCCAGGTCGCACACCAGGATGGTATTGGCGGCGATGCTGCGCACGTAGTAATTGGCGTCGTGATCGGAGGTGCCGTCCCCGCTGTAGACGCCGCTGCGCACGACCAGGTCTTCGCCGTGGTGGAAGATCGTGAAGTTGCCCTCGTCGTAGAACTGGTGGTAGGTGATGCGATCTCCCGCATTGAAGCTGACGTAGGTCGCCGCCGTGTCCAGCCCGCCGCCGTCGTTCACCCAGTTGGAGCGCATGAAGACATGGCCGTTATAGGGCGCGTACCACGCCAGCACGTCGGGCGGCTCGCCCGCCGCGTCCGGATCGCGCCACAAAAACTCCTCGGACGACAGCCAGCCGGGCATGAAGTCGGGCGGCTGGCGCAGGAACCAGTCCATCCAATCCCCGTGCGCCGTCCCGGTGAAGACGGCCCGCAGCAGCAAATCCTGGGCGCGCCCGTAATATTCGGCGGGATGGTAGCGCTCCGCATCCCCGATGATCGACGGGTAGCTGTGGATCGGATCGCCCCAATCTTCGTGATAAGTCGTCGTCTGCGAGGGATGGTAAAGGAACATGTCGTAGGCCAGGCGGTCATACCACCAGGTCGTATCGTCGAAGAAGTTTTCGCCCGCCGCCGTCCACCAGGCCAGCGCCGTCTGGACCTTCGGCCAGTTGGCGATGAAGCCGTAGACCGGTCCCTCCGCCCAGGCGCCGCCCTGCTGCAAATCCAGCGCCGGGATGAAGGTCTCGGCCAGCGTCACGCGGCAGAATTCGATCAGGTTCGGCGCTTCGTCGTTCTCGCCCCACAGTGCCAGCCCCACCGCCGTCAGCGCCCACAGCCAGCGCGGCTCGTAGTTGCCGAAGGCCATCAACTGGCCGTCCAGCCAGATGATGCCGTCCGTGTCCGAGGCGGGATTGCGCAGGACCTTGGACGCACGCCACAGCGTCGTGCCCAGCCCGGCGCGATCTTCGGCGGTCAGCGCGCCATACAACCAGTCATACCCCACCGCCAGCGCGGCCACGTTGCCCATGAATTCGCCATCCAGCCCGCCGCCGCCGTTCATGACCGGAGCATTTTCCACCCGGTTGCTGAGATCCACCATGATCGACTTGGCGCGGGCGGCATAGTCATCCTTCCCGGTCACCAGCCAGGCCAGCGCCAGCGAGCGCAGCGCCGTGCCGGGCGTCCAGTCGGCGTCCTCTTCGGGCGCGGTGGAATCGACGTATGCGGCGAACGCCGTCCAGGTGGACGCCTTCGCCACCCGGCGCGGCTTGAGTGTCGTGCTGAGGTATTCACGCGTGATCAGCAGGCGGGGATGTTCGCCAAAGGCTGCCACCGGCAGCGGTACGCCGCCGTCTTGCGCGTGCGCCGGGGCGGGCGTTGAGGATGCCAGCGG
>CAYRWY010000571.1:0-1169 GCA_964427955.1 uncultured Anaerolineaceae bacterium | reverse complement strand
TGCCAGCGGAGCCAAAAGAACCAGGATCGCAGACAGGACAATGAGCGCGCGCAGACGCATGGAGTTCTCCTAAAAAGGCAGATCGCTGGACGAGGTGTCGAACAGCAGCGACGGCTCGATGCGCAGCCAGGTGCGCCCGATCCGGAACAGTTGGCCGGGTTCGAGCGCCGCTCGCCCGGTGATCTTCTCCTCGCCGATATACGAGCCGTTGGTGCTGTGCTGATCTTCCAGCCAGAACAGCGCGCCGTCGAAGACCAGCCGGGCATGATCGCGCGAGACCTGGCTGTCGTAGCTCAGGCAGATGTCGCAGCCTTCGCGCCGCCCGATGGTCAGCTCGACCGGCTCGGCGGAATCAATCAGGGTATGAAAGGTGAGCACATCCCCATCTTTGGGACCGCTCATCAGGGCAATTGTGATCTCGTCCATAGCGGCCTACTCGTCTTCTCCTAGTCTTTTCCGCGCCTCGGTGCGCTTGTCGCGCGAGGGTTGGTGCGTCGGATCGATTTCCAGCGCCTTGCTGAACATGCGCACGGCTTCTTCGTAGCGGCCTAACTGCATCAGCGCTTCGCCCCGGTTGTGCCAGAACCACACGTCGCGCGGCATAACCTCGGTGGCCCGGATGTAGCTTTCAAGCGCTTCGTCCCAGCGCCCCAGCGCCGCCAACGCCAGCCCGCGCCCGTTCCAGGCCCAGCCGTACTGCGGCGAGATGCTCAGCGCTTTCTGATAGGCATCCAGCGCGTCCTGGTGGCGATCCATACGCCGCAGGATTTGCCCTTTGCGCGCCCAGGCCGATTCGTTCCTCGGATCGACCTTGAGCGCCTCGTCGATCACGTCCAGCGCATCGTCACGCCGCCCCAGGGCCAGCAGCGGCTCGACCTGGTTGATCCAATACCACACGCTGGACGAGTCTTCCTGCGAGGCTCGCTCGTAACTGAGCAGGGCTTCCTCGCGGCGATCCATCGCTTCCAGCGCCAGCCCGCGCCCGTTCCAGGCCCAGGCGTAATGGGGTTCCAGCTTGAGCGCCTGATCGTAAGCCGCGACGGCTTCTTTGTAGCGCCCCAGGCGGCGGAGCACCTGCCCGCGCTTGGCCCAACTTTCGGAATGGTTGCGGTTCAGGCGCAGGGCGCGCTCCATGGGCGTTGAGGAGGGCGACCACGCCGAGGGCGGTT
>CAYRWY010000570.1:0-3168 GCA_964427955.1 uncultured Anaerolineaceae bacterium | reverse complement strand
TTCCGCACGCCAGCGCCGTCAGCAGCACCAGCAGCCCGACCATCCCGACCGGCCAACGGGGAATACGCATGATCTTCCACTCCTCGACTTAAGCGTTCTCGTTGAAGATAGCATAATCCTGCCGCCAGGATTAGCAAATTTCGGCGCGTCATGTCTCCGTCAGCCGCCCATCGGTCAGGCGTGCAGCATCCAGCAGGGATTCTTCAGCCGTTCGTGCTATGATTGGGGGAATTATGGGGTTTTGCAGACCGCTGGTGTGGGAGGCAAGTTATGTGGAAGTCCTTTTTACGACGCGCTTTGGGATCGATCCTGTTGAGTGTTCTCGTCACGCTGCCGCACCTCGGGCCGCTGACGTCCGCGCGCGCCCAGAACCCGTGCGATGGGCTGGTCGCACCCCGTCTCGTGCCGGGCCAGGCCGCGCGCGTGATCTCGGCGTATGGCCTCAGCATGAAGAATCAGGCGGCGACCGGCGCGGCGGGCGCCTCCGAAGTGGCGCTGCTGTCGTATGGCACAGTGGTCGCCGTCACCGATTCTAATAGCTGCCGCTATGGGTATAGCTGGTGGCCGGTCCAGACTGCCGACGGCACCACCGGCTGGATCGCGGAAGGCGACGCCAGTACCTATTTCGCCGAGCCGTACACCGTCGGGCTGCACAGCTTCTTGCGCAGCGGCGACGGCGCGCAGATCGCGCACTATTTCGTGACGCCGGACGGCGCGGCCCAGCTTCAGGGGACGTTCATCGTCCCGCCGCTGAGCGCGACGCCGCAGCAGGTCTGGCAGCAGGTCGAGATCGACCGGCTGGGCGCGGCACTGGAGACGCTCAAAGCGGGCTGTCCGGATCGCCTGACCGGGACGTCGCTGGAAAATGCCACGCTCGAAACGGCGGTGCAGCTCCCGCTGCCCGCGCTGGACTACGACTATTATCCCGCGCCGGACGGCACGAAGCTGCTGCTGGTCCGCAGCGAGCATTTGACGCTGCCGCGCTGCACCAGCACCGTGCCGGAAAAGATCGGCATGAGCCAGGTCAGCCTGCTCGACGCCAATGGGCAGGAAAAAGTCCTGTTCCCCTTCCCGCAGCATGGCACCGTACCCGCCTCCGAAGACAGCTACCAGGCGGGCGATCCCACGCCGTGGACGGTCTGGCTGTCCGAGGTGAGCTGGTCGCCGCAGGGCAAATACATCGCCTTCGTGGTGGCCTACCAGGATCTCTGCCAGGGCGGGCTGTGCTACCGCTATCACCTGTACGTCTCCAACCTGGACACCGGCCAGCTCTACGTCACGGGCGAAGGCGAGCACGTCGGCTGGACCAACGGCGGCGAGGGCATCAACATGTTCCGGCTGCTCACCGAGACGGACGGCACGCATCGCGCCCACCTGTACAGCATGAAGCCGGATGGCAGCAACCGCCAGGAAATCTGGCTGCCGGGCGGCGCGGTCTACGTTTCGCCGAGCATCCAATCGCTGGGCTTCCCCTGGAACGAGGGCGGCACGCGCGTCATGGTCGGCAATGCCGGGCTGGGCGAAGTGATGCTGTTCAAGCTGGACGACCGGTCCTTCACGCCGCCGGTCGTGGTCCCGGACCTGATGCCGCAGGACAACCGGCTGGCCATCGGGCTGGTCAACGGCGAAAAGACCTTCTTCTGGGCCACCATCCGGGGCGAATTCGTGACGCAGAGCGTCAACACCGGCGACTGGACCAAGCTCAACAGCAGCGTGGCGACCACGGGCGTCGCGCCGCTGCGGGTGCGGACCTTCCCGCTGGTCAACAAGGCGCTGATCGAGATGGTAGACGGCACGGCCTACGTGCTGGACATCAACGCCGATACGCTGACCCCGGTGGGGCGGTCGGGATAGGCGGTTTACCTCACCCCTGGCGGGACGCTGTAGGGGCGCTGCTTGCTGCGCCCTATGTGCGTCAATTTAAGGTTTTGTGAGGCCATCACGGTCTGGTCCCGGCCTCACCCCCCGCCCCCCTCTCCATTCAACAGCACAATGGAGAGGGGGGGAAAACCGAGGCGACGATGCCCCTCTCCATCAGAAAACGATGGAGAGGGGCCAGGGGTGAGGGCAAGTTTCACCCGACCGCCGACTCGGAAACCGGCGCAGGCTGCGCCGCCGATCCCTGTTCCAGCGCCAGCACCGCCGGGATCGTCAGGGCCAGCGATCCCATCGCCGTGCAGACGATCCCCGCCAGCACGTACCAGAAGCGCACGCCGAAGTGATCGGCCAGCGGACCCGCCGCCGCCAGGCTCAGCGGGGACATCGCGGACGAGGCGCTGCTGATGAGCGCGAAGACGCGCGCCTGCATGTCCGGCGCGACCACGGCCTGGATCACGGCCATGACCGTCCCGTTCAACGAGAGCATGAAGCCCGCCATGAAGACCGCCGCCAGCGCCGCCGGGAACAGGCTGCCCGGCACCAGCCCCAGCATGAGATGGGCGATCCCGATCCCGATCAGCCCGGCCTGCGCGGTGACGATCTTGCGCTTGAAGCCGCCCCACAGGCCGAGCACGATCCCGCCGATCACCAGCCCGATCCCGAACGACGACTCCATCCAGCCGTATTCCGCCGCGCCGCCGCCGAAGTGATGCCGGACCAGCAGCGGCAGCAGCGATCCCGCCGGGACCAGCAGGAACTTGATCACGACCGCCATCCCCAGCAGGATCAGCAGGCCGGGCCAGGCGCGCACGTAGCGCAGCCCCGCCCCCAGGTCGCGCCAGACGCCGCGCACCCCGGCGCGTTGGGCGTTTTCCGGCTGGGGGACGTGCACCGCCAGCAGCGCCCCGATGCCGATCAGGGCCGTGATCGCGTCCACCGCCAGCACCCACTGCACCGGCAGCACGTCCAGCAGCAGCGCGCCCAGCGGCGGCGCGACGATGTTCATCCCCCCCGTCAGCGCCGAGTTGAGGCCCTGCACCCGCGCTAATTCGGCGTCGGGGACCATCAGCGACGTCGAGGCGCGCATGGCGGGCCAGTGGAACGCTCCACCCGCCGCGCGGATCAGCAGCACGGTGTAGATATGCCAGACGTGGACGACGCCCGCCGCGAACAGGCCGATCAGCCCCAGCGTCACCAGGGCGATCCCGCCGTCGGCCAGCAGCATGACCGTGCGCCGGTTCCAGCGATCCACCAACGCGCCCGCCACCGGGCTGAGGAAGATCTGCGGCA
>CAYRWY010000569.1:0-3171 GCA_964427955.1 uncultured Anaerolineaceae bacterium | reverse complement strand
GCTCCATGAATTTTTCGTCAAAACTTCCCGTTTGTACCGACCTCGGCAGTAAGTTTATGTTATAATGAGTACGCGGGGTAATACTGAAGACATTGATGAAGGTTATTGTGGCGGGAGAACCTGATGTCCGAACAGATCTGCGAGCACTGTGGCAAGCCAAACCCGGAAAATGAAACGTACTGTTTTTCGTGCGGCCAGCTCTTACCGGCGGGCCGCGGGGCAATCGCGACTCACAAGTGGGAAGATGATCAGCAGCTCAAACCCCAGATTCGCTGGGGGACGGCCTATTTTGGCGACGAAATGATTCTGCGCATTCACGTGCGCTGTACCAACGATATTCTTCAGGTCGTTTTCAAGGATGAATGTGTCCTGGGTCGCGTGGGGGACCCGGAAAAATCCGAAATCGATCTGACTCCGTGCAAAGCCACCGAGATGGGGGTCTCGCGGCGGCACGCCAAGCTGACGCGCCAGCACGAGACCGTGATGGTCCAAGACCTCGGCAGCATGAACGGCACCTTTCTCAACGGCCAGAGACTGCTGCCCCACCAGCCGCGTGTGCTGCGGCACGAGGATGAGCTAAGCCTGGGTCATCTGGCCCTGCGCGTCTCGTTTGCCCGGATCAGCAAACCGGAAGAGACCGACGCGCCGGACAAGCCGCAGGACGTAGTAGTCCCCGCGGAGCAAAAGCAAGAGAGCCAGGGCGATAGCAAGCCCGCTTGAGATTGGCTGAGCGACCAGCGCCAGCCCCATGCCGGGCAGTGAGACCAGGCCAAAGTACAGACTATAACGCCAGAAACGCCGGGCAGTGAAGCGATCCTCGCCCGGCGGCGGCGTCTGGCCGGTGTCCGCCCGCCGGACCGCCGCCAACAGCCGCAGACTCCCCACCAGCAGCAGCATCCCCAACACGAACGGCCCCACCGAGGGGTAGGCGTCCGCGCGCACCGGCAGCATGGCCGCGTACAGCAGCAGGATCAGGCCCCACACCACGCGGCGTTCCCGGCGCGTCAGGCGCAGATCCTCCGGACCGCGCAGCGGCGCACGGGCGGCATAGCGACGGTAGAGCCACGCCGATGCCGCGATCCCCGCCGCGTTGAGCGGAATCCCCAGCAGCGCCGCCGGGATCATCCCCGGACTCTGGATCGCCGCGCTGGTGATCATCGTCAGCGGCAGCGCCAGCAGAATCCGCCGCATCTGGCGCGGGCTGAGCAGCTCGGCGTGGCCGAACGCCGTCAGCGCCAGGCTGATCGGGATCGCCAGGCTCATCCAGGCGTGCCATACCAGCACGATGAAGCCGACCTCGTACACGCCCAGGCCGAGAACGCGCGTCACGTTGGTGCCGTCGTCCCAGGGCGGATTCCAGATCACTTTGGTGAGCAGGCTCTCGGTGGTGATCCCCAGCACCACGCCGCCCACCGCCAGCGAGCGCAGCGTGATCGCCTGCCGCGCCGCCAGAAAATCCACGATCAGCAGGTAGTGCAGCCCGTAGACGATCAGCACCAGCAGGCCCACCGGGTAGATGACCGGCGTGGACCACGACAGCCCTTCCGCGCTGACCACGCCGATGCCCGACAGTAGCAAATACCACGCCCAGCGAGTTTTGCGCATGATCTGGTCTCCATGTGAGCAGGGTGTTGCTTTCTATACGTCGGGCGGCGCGGCGCGGTTGCAGCCGTGGCCCGCTGATGCTATGCTGTGCGGCGCACGATTTTCCGCGTATTGGGAGGAGATTATTTTTTTATGGCTCACAGCAGGTTTTTTAAGCTTGGCTGGTGGTTGATCCTGGTCGTGATCGTGGGGAGCGCGTACCCGGCGGTGGCCCAGGAGGGATCGACGGTGTTACAGCCCGATAATTTGGAGGCCGTGGGGGTGCTCAGCATTTTTCGGCCTCAGGCGACCGTGGTGAGAATGCAGTTTACCCCCGACAGCACGCGCCTGATCTGGTTGGAGCAGCGCTGCGCCCAGCCGGGCGACGGCACTTCTACCCCGGAGAATTACCCGGTGCAGGTCTGGGATCTGGCGACGTCCACGCCGGTGATGACCATTCCCGGCTGTCAGATCGACGATCTGGCGATGAATCCGGCGGGCACGCTGCTGGCCCTGGCGGGGTACTACGGCGCGGAGGTGGTGGATCTGGCGACCGGCGAACAGGTCCAGGCGCTATCGTCAAATACTCCGGCGGAACACATCATTTTCAGCCCTGACGGCGAGCTGGTGGCCGTGGTCGAAGCGCAGACGGTCAGGGTGTGGGCGGTGGCGAGCGGCGCGCAGACCGCCAGCTTCGTCAGCGACTCCGGTCAGCCGGTGGGCAGCATCGCCTTCAGTGCTGACAGCGGTCAGATCTTTTATTCGGTCGGCCCGTCGATTTACACCTGGGATCTGGCTCTCGCGCAAAGCAGTGCCTTCCTCGAGGCCACTTCCGGGCGGGACATCAATACCCTGGTGGTCAGCCCGGATGGCCAACTGCTGGCGGCCATCGACGATTTTGACCTGGTGCTGTGGACGATTCCGTTTGGCTTCAGGGCGGCCATGCCTGGCGGCGGCTCCCTGGGGCGCAAGCCGGTCACCGCCTTCAGCCCGGACAGCCGTCTCGTGGTGTCGGGGTTTTCGCCGATGGGCGATCCCGAAAATAACGTCGGCTTCTGGGATACGACGACCGGGACCAAGATCGCCAGCCCGGTCAACAGCCCGGATACGCTGTTGGGACTCGCGCTCAGCCCGGACGGGACGCGGCTGGCCACCGTGTCGTACGATACGCTGATGCTGTGGGGGATCGGCGCGCAGGCGGGCGATCAGCCGACGATGTCGGTCGTAGGCGCCGAGACCAGCGGCGGGCTGGCCGATGCGATCCTGCCGCTGTGGCTGACCCCGGACGGCCAATCTGCCGACTACGAAATCACCTTCGACGGCCAATGCCGCGAGTACAACACCTGCACCTATACCGGCGGCTATCGCTTGGTCATGCAGTTGTGCGACGTGCGCGTAACGCTCACGGATCAGGCCGAGGTGATCGCCGAGACGACGCTGTACGGCCAGGTCTACAGCCCCTACAATGGCGAATGCCCGCAGCAGTACGCCTTCACCCAGATGACGGAGACCCTGCCGTACTATCCCACCCGGCAGGAATTCGAAGACTGGCTGCTGCCCATCACGTCTGATCTCGGATTCAAATAG
>CAYRWY010000568.1:0-3196 GCA_964427955.1 uncultured Anaerolineaceae bacterium | reverse complement strand
GCCGGAGGGCCTGGTGGAAGTCGATGATGGCGCGGGATTGATCGCCCAGCTTGTGGTAGAGAGTACCGCGGTGGCAGTACGCATCGACCAGTTGGGGATCAAGATCAATCGCCTGGGTGAAGTCGGCCAGTGCGCCGCTCTCATCCCCCTGCTGCAACCGGATCAGCCCGTGCTCGAAGTAGTCGAAAGCGTTCACTCCCCACCATAAAAAAGAACAGGGCGTGTGTTTCCCTATTCCCGACCGTTATCCCCACACACGCCCGCGCTCAAGTCTGGTAGTTCGCCCTTAATGAAATATCGTTCCTATCCTACAAAAATAGGTTTTGATCAATTAAAACCGATAATACTGGAAGTATCAACCCGATTTGGTATAAAATTGGAACAAATATGGAACTGGGTATAAGGAAATCGATCAGGTGAGGGGAACGGTCACCATCACCGGGGAGCTGATCAGATCACTCCTCAGAAAAATCGCCCGGGCGGATTATGACACGCTGCCCGTGCTCGACCTGGCGCTGCTGAATGACGCGCACGAAGCGGACGCCATCACGCGCGGGCACCAGCTCTACGACCTGCTGCGCCAGATCACGCTGATCGAGTTGCAGCGCCGCCGCTCGGTCGTGGCGGACAGTGTCGTCCTCCCCGATCCGGAAACCGGCAACTCCATCGCCGAGGCGCTCCAGTGGGATTTCCGCCAGGGCGACAGCGAGCTGAAGGCGTGGAGCAGCCTGTACCATGCCTACTTCACCCCTGCCGGGGTTCTCTCCGCGCAGAATCTCGCGCATTCCGTGCCCTATTCGCGGCGCTGGATCGACAAGCTGCTGGATACCGCCTGCAACCTGCTGGCCGACAGGCTGTGGGACAGTGAGCGGCAGGCGCAAAAGGTGGTGCGCTATCCCCAACTCCACCGCTACCTGGCGCAAGCCGAATATCACCAGTTCTTCGGGCGCAGCGCCCAACTGGAGAGCCTGGTTACGGCGCTGACCACCCTCTCGACGTCCGGCTTCATCAGCATCGAAGGGCTGGGCGGGATCGGGAAAACCGCGCTCATCCAGGAGGCCCTGCGCCGGTTGCTGGACTCCGGTGCCCTGCCCCACGACATCGTCCGCGTCACGCTGGGCCAATCCACCGGCACCACCTCCCTGGCGGGCAGCCGTCGCCAGGCCGAACGCCACCTGGATCGCATCCTGGTCGAGATTGCCCAGGTGGTCGGGCGGCCCGATCTCGAATGGCTGTCCCGCGAGCAGCGGATCGACGGGCTGAAGATCCCGCTGGCGAACAAATCCTACGTGGTGGTCGTCGAAAACCTGGAAACGGCGGAGGACGCCCAGATCATCCCCCAACATCTCGCCGCGCTGGCCGGTCCGACCCGCTTCATCTTCGCCAGCCGCCACACGCTCGAACATCACGCCCATGTGCGCGTCGAGCACCTGGGCGACCTGTCGCTGGACGAAAGCCGGATGCTGCTCACCAGCCTGCTGCCCCTGGGGCGGCGCAACATCGCCGGCGACGAAATGGACACGATCTACCAGGCCGTGGGCGGATCGCCGCTGGCGCTGCGGCTGATGGCCCCGCAGCTCAAAGTCCCGCTGCCGGACGTCCTGGAAAAACTCCGCCAGGCGCGGCTGGTCAGCTTCAACGCCATGCTGGCGCGCATCTACCAACGCGATTGGGAGGAATATCTGGACGCCAACGCGCGCTATCTGCTGCTGCATCTGCTGGTCATGTCGCCTACCGGGGAGGATTTCGACTGGATTCAGAAACAGTGCGACCTGCCCCACGACATCCTGACCGAGACGTTGAAACAGCTCGAGGACTATAAGCTGGTCGAGATCACCGGGTCGCTGCAAAAACCGATCTATCAGCTTCACCGTCTGACCGTCCAGTTTCTGGAAACACGCTTGAAATACGACCAGACCGTATGAACAGCTACCAGATGCTCGAACTTATCCTGCGGCGCAATTTCGAAAAATACACCCAAGACCTGGAGGACTGCCGCCGCGATCCGGCGGCCCTGGAACAGGTTCACCGGCATCTCTTCACCTACTTCGAGACCGTCCGCCAGGTGCACCACCACACCTACCGCACGCTCTATCGCCCCGCGCTCGATTTTATCCTGGCCCTCTACCCGCTGGTCGGCGAGCATGGCTACTGGGATGACTGGGAGGAATTCATCCGCCTGAGCCTCGACTGGTCGCGCGACGACGACGCCAAACACGCCGCCGCCTGGACCTGCCTGGCCCAGATTTTGCACAAAACAGGCCGCTGGGACGAAGCGTTGGACGCCAGCCGGACCGCCATCGCCATCGCGCAGGTGCGCCAACTGCCGCTCATGCTGGTGGACAACGTCCAGATCGTGGTGGATATCCTGAACAGCCGGGGCGACAACGATCAATGCGGCGCGCTGCTGGACGAGATCGCCCGCCACCCTGACGTGCGGACCCATACCGAAGCCGCCATCCGGCTGGAGTTGATCACCGCCAGCCGTCACCGGGCGCAGGGCCGCCTGATCGACGCGCTGTTCCTGGCGGAGCGCGTCGTCGAGCGGTTGCAGCAGGAAAACGTCCAGGACCCGTCGGTGCTGGCCTTCGCCTACAACGAGCGCGGCGCCTATCGCTGGGTCTGCGGGCTGTACCGTTCCTCTGCCGACGATTTCGAGCAAGCCAAGCAGTTCTACGCGGCGCAGCACCAGACCTTCTCGGTTGCCCTGACCTGCGGCAACCTGGGCCTGGTTTGCTGGAGCGCCGGGGACCTGGCGCGCGCTGAAAAAGAGCTGCAAGAAGGTATCCGGCTGGCCGAGGAGTTGAACGCCCAGCGCTCGCTGATCCAGCGTATCGGCAACCTGGGGCTGGTGCACCTGTCACGCGGCGATCCGGATCAGGCCTTGCGGCTGTTCGAGCGCCAGCAGCGTCAGGCGGAGAGCCTCGGCTTTCAGGACGAGACCGGGCGATCACGCGGCAACCAGGGCGTCGCGCTGCTGGTCAAGGGCCGCTATCGCGAAGCCCAGGACCAGTTGGAGTTCGGCCTGGCGCAGGCTCGCAAGGTCAACCGCTTCGCCGAAGTGGGCTGCTTCAGCGCCAACCTGTGCCAGTGTGCCTTCGGCCTGGGGGATCGGGATCGCGCACGAGCATACCTGGAAGAAGCCGAGCAAATGGAAAGCCAGCTTCACTTGCTGGCGCTCAAGATCGTCACCCGG
>CAYRWY010000567.1:0-3202 GCA_964427955.1 uncultured Anaerolineaceae bacterium | reverse complement strand
TTGGCGACCACGTCCAGCCCGATGGTCGGCTCGTCCAGAAACAGGATGCGCGGGCCGTGCAGCAGACTCGCCGCGATCTCGCAGCGCATCCGCTGGCCCAGGCTCAGCTTGCGCACCGGGGTACGCAGCCAGTCGCCGATCCCCAGCGCCTCGACCAGAAACGCCTGGCGCTTTTCGAACGCCGCGCGATCCAGCTCGTAGATGTGCGCGAACAGCTCGAAGGTATCGACCGGGGGCAGGTGGTACCAGAGCTGCGGTTTCTGCCCGAACACGCTGCCGATGTGGTACGACAGCTCGCGGCGCTGCTGCCAGGGCACGTAGCCCAGCACCGACGCTTCCCCGGCAGTGGGGTACAGAATCCCGGTCAGCATCTTGATCGTGGTGCTTTTGCCCGCGCCGTTGGGGCCGATGAAGGCCAGCATCTCGCCCTCATCCAGTTCGAGCGAGACGCCTTTGACCGCCTCGACGGTCCGCCACTCGGCATGGAACAACGAGCGGACGCTCCCTTTCAGGCCGGGAGCTTTCTGCTTGGCGCGGAAGGTTTTTTGCAGGCCGGACAGGCGCACGACGGACATACCACACCTGATTTCGCTAACAGGATGACTATGCCCATTATAAAACGTGTTTAAAAAATGGCAAGGTACGCTGAGGGGTCAGTAGGGTTCAATTCCGCGATCTGAGTAAGGTATTATAACGCGTAGGGGCGATTCGTGAATCGCCCCTACG
This sequence comes from uncultured Anaerolineaceae bacterium, assembly GCA_964427955.1. Lineage (GTDB taxonomy): Bacteria > Chloroflexota > Anaerolineae > Aggregatilineales > Aggregatilineaceae > JACRBK01. The sequence continues at coordinate 2,476 of CAYRWY010000567.1, read as the reverse complement.
GAGATTAACCAGTGAGGCCGGGTTATCCTACTGAATATCCCACTCGGCGATATTCCAGAACGGCGTGATGCCGTTCAGCTTGACGTTCTGCACGCGGTGGTTGACCACCCACAGGTCCGGATCGTGCCAGATGCTCGCCCAGAAGGCTCCTTCGGCCATCTTGTCGTCGATCTGGTGGAAGACCGCGACGCGGGCCTGGTAATCGAGCGTGCGCGCCTGCTCGGCGAACAGGGCGTCCAGGTCCGGATCGCAGTAGCCGGTCCAGTTGGTGCCGTCGGGCCGCTCGTCGGTGGGGATCTGCGAGCACAGGAACATGCTGGAATCGGGATCGGGGAAGGCGGTCGGCGTTTCGGACCATTCCGCGATGTCGTACTGCCCGGTCGCGATGGGGCCGCCCTCGGCGTAGCCGTTGAAGATGATCTCGGACGGGTAGGTCTGGAGTACCAGGTCGATCCCGACGTCCTTGAGCTGCTGCTGCGCCACGACCGACGTGTCGATCCGGATCTGGCGGGTATTGGTCACGAAGCGCAGCGAGAGTTTCTGCCCATCTTTCTCGCGGATGCCGTCGCCGTCGGTGTCCACCCATCCCGATTCTTCCAGCAGTTTTTTCGCGCCTTCGGGATCGTAGGGCAGGGGTTTGGCGTTCGGGCTGGCGTAGGGGGTATCTTCCCAGAAGCTCGCCGCAGGATAGGTCAGGCCCAGCAGCAGGTCTTGGTCGATGGCGTCGCGGTCGAAGGCCATCACAATCGCTTTGCGGACGTTGATGTCCAGCATGGCCGGATTGGTCAATCCTTCGCGCACGTTCATGAACCAGGCTTCGTTATAGCCCGACGAGACGACCGTCACGTCTACTTTGCCGGTTTCTTGCAGGCGCGGCACGTCCGAATAGTCGATGAAGGTGCCCACGTCGGCGTCTTCATTTTCCAGCGCGATCACGTAGGAGGCGCTGTCGGGGATGAAGGTGATCGCCACCAGATCGATCTTCGGGGCGTCCCCGTAGTAATTGTCGTTACGCGTGAAGCGGACGTAGCTGCCGCTCTCCCAGGTGTCGAAGACGTACGGCCCGCTGCCGACGGTCGGCGCGCGGTTCCACTCGGCATTGTCGATGGTCATTTCGTCCTCGAACACCGGGGCCAGGACGTGTTCCGGCAGGACGTAGCTGAAGATCGTGCCGAGCCATCCGGCAAACGGTTCCTTGAAGTTCACCAGCACCGTCTGATCGTCCGGGCCTTCGACGCTGTCCACCATCACGTCGTAGGGATAGCGGTTGAGCGGGGAATTGCTGTCGCTGATGATCATCTGGTAGGTGAAGACGAAATCTTTGGACGTGATCGGCTCGCCGTCGGACCAGTGGATACTGTCGCGCAGGTGCAGCGTCAGCGTCTTGCCGTCGGCGCTGATCCCGCCGTTTTCGCTGCTCGGAATCTCGGTGACCAGGACCGGCTGGGGGGCCAGCTTCTCGTCGAAATTCCAGGCTCCGGCCAGGTAGAAATTGCGCGCGACCAGCGTGAAATACATGTCGCTGTACATCGGGTTGAGATTGTCAAACTCTTGCGGAAAAGCAATTTTGAGCGATTTCGACTCTTGCGCCTGGCCGGGCGTGACGGCGCCCAGGACGATCACCAAAGCGACCAGGAGTGCGACGGTGCGTCTCATGGTTTTTTTCTCCTTAAGGATTTGCTAAAAAACCGGCACGGCTTCATTGTCGCTTGGTGGGCGACAACTATTATTTTAAACATTTTTAGAAATATGGGGGTGCCATCTTTAACAAAATGCACAAAAAGCCCACTCGGGGGGAGTGGGTTTCTGCAAAGCGGTGTGGCGTCCCGCTGCCTAATGTTCTGTAAGTGGGGATGAAAGGATTCGAACCTTCACGGCTATGGCCGGTCTCTGCCCATTGGACTACATCCCCGTGGACAGCGCAGAGGAAAGCGGCGTGGAAGTCAAACACTGAGCTGTGCCCCCGTGTGAGGAGGGGGCAGCGGGCATCGAACCCGCTCCTCTCGGAAACGAGCCGAGTGCTCTCCCGACGTAACTCCCTACGTCGCCTCTGCGCCGATTGGCACGGCAGGATTCGAACCTACGACCCCTGGTTTATCGGACCAGTGCTCTCGCCAACTGAGCTACGCGCCAGGATGGGGTGCTGCGGACCGGGGCATAGAGGGCCAAAGCTGCTCTTTCTCCGATCTGCCGCCCTGACCGCGCCTCGATGCTCGTGTGGTCCGTTATGAACCCTTTATAATTCATAACAATGCATTATAGTCTAATACGGTGCCCGGCATTCGAAAAGGGTTGTTTTGTCTGGAAATTGTCAGGAAAATGGGGGAATGACTGCCGTGTCCCGCCGATGACGCGGAAATCAGTAGGGGCAGGGCTATGCAGTCTGCGCCCGGTCGTAGGGGCGTATTGCAATACGCCCAATAGGCGTCAAGTTAAGCATCTGATCGGGTGTCCGGCCTCACCCCTAAATCCCCTC
>CAYRWY010000566.1:0-3202 GCA_964427955.1 uncultured Anaerolineaceae bacterium | reverse complement strand
CGGCGTTGGAGATGCGAATCCAGGCGATGTCGCGCTGGCCGATGTGCTGGATGCCCGACGCGCCGTTGACGAAGTAGTGCACCTGGCGTTCGAGCACCGGCTCGAAGTCGGACTGCATCTGCCGTCCCGCCACCTCGATCACGATTCCCAGGTCCATGTGGCCCTGGGCCTCGATCCCTTCGATGCCGGGGCCGACAACTTCGACTTTGCCGTCGGTCACCTCGTCCATCTTGACCATACGCAGGTACTCGAAGCAGCGGGCATATTTGCCGCCGAACTCGATCCGCATGTCGGCCTTGCGCACCACTTCGCCTTCGAAGGCCGAGCCGTAGGGCACCGGGATCGGCACGTCCGCGACCTTAACTTTGACGCCGCGAATCTCGATGCACTTCTGCACCAGCAGTTCGGCGCGCTCCAGGTCGTCTTTGCCCGGAATTTCGTTGAACGGCATACTGACGACGTGTTCGTAGGTGGTGACGCCGGTCGGCAGAATTTCGGGGATCACGGTATCGGCGATGACGGGGAAGCCGAAGTTGATCGCACCTGCCGCCGCCGCGTACTTCAGATCGTCCACTTCGCCGAGCGCCAGCACGAACGCGAACACGCGCTCTTTGTTGTAGAGGAGGATGTCGCGCGCCTGACCGGCCTTGATGCCGCCGAAAGTGAGCGCCGAGCGCGTGGCGAAGCCCAGCGCATAGATCGCGCTGATGGTGTCGGTGCCGAACGGGACGGTATAGGTATCGTAGCCGAGTTCCACGCCTTCTTCGGCCAACTGGTGGATGATGCTCCGCCCGTTGACGTTGCCCGACAGGAAGCACAGGATGTTGCGGCGTTGAAGCTCGCGCACGATCTTGACAGCGACTTCGTTCGACTTGGCCGCGCCCACAATCGCCGCGAAGCCGGGCATACGGCCATCCACCAACTGGATACCCCACGAGCGCAGGCGGATGTCGTCGATCGGGCCGTTCAGATGGCCGCCTTCGCCATCGTTGCTGTAGGCGGTGCCCCCGGCCAGTTGCAGACCGGGCATCGGTTCGGGCTGCAAGCCATGCACGAAGCGCAGGGCCTCGATGGTTTCCGCCGCGAGCAGCGTCGCCATGCCGCCGTCGAGCGTTTCGCCCAGGTACGGGGTCCAGTGACTGCCCGCGGGCATGGGGTGGAGCAGTTCGCGGGCATGTTCCAACACCGGTTCGAGTTGGCCCACGGTTTCGACGGACTGCCCGGTCATCCCAAAGATCACCGGCAGATAGTACGCGGTGTTCGGGAACGACAGCGGCGTATCCGGCCCCTGTTGGGCCAGCGTCTGGCGCAGCATCAACTCAGCTTCCGTGACGAGCGCGTTTGCGCCGCGCAAAGCACGAGTAGCAATATAACGGGACATAAGTCTATTATTCTCCTATCGGGCGGAGACCCCGTACAGGGCCGCCTGGCGTTCCGCGAGCGAAAGCTGTTCAAGTTCCTGCATCCGGGCATCGCCGCTGCGCCCAAAACGGGCGGGATCGTAAGCGGGCAGCCCCAGGGCAGCGCGTTTCTTGTCGATGTGTTCCAACGTGCGCCGGATCATCTCGTCTGGATCGTCCACAAATTCCAGCTTGCCACCGTAGAGACCTTCCCAGCCTTCGCTGATGTAGTGCAACACCAGGTCACTGTCGGAAACCTTGTCGGGCATCCCGCTGATGGGCGAGGCGCCGCCGAAGATCACGTAAGCGCCCGACGCGACGCAGTAGGTCGCGATGGCGAGCGCCTTCTCACTCATCCATTCGGGAGCCAACCCGACCGCCGGAATCTGGTCGATGTCGTCGCCCAGGCCGCCTTCTTCGACCATCTGCGTGAGCACGGTCAAGATGCGGGTGTTGTCCACGCACGAGCCCATGTGCAGCACCGGCGGAATCCCGACCGTCTCGCAGATTTCGCGCAGCCCCGGCCCCACCTGGTCCAGCCCGGCTTCGCCGAGCAGCAGGCCGAGCTTGGCGCTGGAGATCGCGCCGCAGCCGGTTTCGACCACCAGCACGTCCTGGCGCAGCAGTTCGCGCGTGACGTGGCTGTGCAGGTAGTCGTGCGTGCTGCGCGGGTTGTTGCAGCCGACGATGGCCGCGACGCCGCGAATGCGCCCGGTCATGATGGCATCGTTCAAGGGCCGGAAGGAGGCGCGGTAGCTGCCGCCGAGCATGTAATTGATATATTCGTGCGAGAAGCCGGGGATCAGGTCTTCGCGCACGTCGGGAATATTGATCTCGCCCCGGTTCTTGTAATTGTCGATGGCTTCCCGCAGGATTTGCTTGGCAATCGACAGCGCATGGTGCTCGTCAAATTCGATATGGGTCGCGCCGGTGATCTTGACCTTGGGCGAGGTGGTGATCACCTTGGTGTGGAAGTTCGTCGCCAGGCTGACCAGCGCCTGCATCACGCACTGTACATCCACGACCATCGCTTCGACCGCGCCGGTCAGGATCGCCAGCTCCTGCTGCAAGAAGTTGCCCGCCGCCGGGATGCCCTGGCGCATCAGGATTTCGTTGGCCGTGCAGCAGATGCCGGAGAGGTTGACCCCCTTGGCCCCTGCCGCGCGGGCGTATTCGATGATCTCCGGGTCCTGCGAGGCGGCGACGATCATCTCGCTGAGGGTCGGCTCGTGACCGTGCACCACCACATTGACCATATCGTCCTTGAGCACGCCAAGGTTGGCCTGCCCCAGGATCGGCGCGGGCGTCCCGAACAGGATGTCGGCGACGTCGGTGGCGATCATGCTGCCGCCCCAACCGTCGGCCAGGGCCGTGCGGATGGCATGTTCGAGGATGTGCGCGGGTTCCTGATCGTCGCCGATGTGCGTGCGGTGCAGGGCCTCGACCACTTCGCGATCCACGCCGCGCGGGATCACGCCGCGCTCGGCCCACAGCTTCTGGCGCTTTTCGGGCGCACGGCGGGCCGGGATGATCTGGCCCCGCTGCTGACCAAACTGGGAGATATACAGGTCGGCCAGGTCGTTGGCGATTTCATCAGGCGAGCGTTTTTCGATGGGAATGTCGTAATAGGCGGCCACCGTACGCAGCTTGGCGACATCCCGGATCGTGTAGCCCTCAGTTTCGTGATTGGCGACGGCCTTGAGCGTGAAGGCCATGTCACGCCCGTGATCGGAGTGCGCGGCGGAACCGGCGGCAATGGCCCGGATCAGGTTACGCGCCTGGATGGTGTCGATGGTCGCGCC
>CAYRWY010000565.1:0-3206 GCA_964427955.1 uncultured Anaerolineaceae bacterium | reverse complement strand
CGTTTTTCGCGCCCTTTCGCGGCGTTCGCGATCCAAACGTTCGCGCCCTTTCGCGCCGTTTTCGCGATCCAAATTTCCCGCGCCGTTTTCGCGATCCAAACCGCTTACACCCGCCGCAGCACTTCGCTCACGATCAATGCACTATTGGGATCCAGCCCCTGGGTCAGGGCGGCGGCATCGCGTTCGCCGGCCCAGATGCGCCGGATGGGGGCGGGTACCCGCCAGCCGTTCTGCTCCAATTGCCCGAAGGCGTCCTCCACGGCACGCCGGGCGGCCTGGCTGCCCCGCGTCGCCAGCACCGCGGCTTCGATCAGCGGGGCGAAACCGGCCAGGATTTCCTCCGGCGCAGGACCGCCTGCCGCCGGCGGCGCGCCGCCGCCCTGAAAATCTGCTACCAATTCTTGCACCATTTGCGCGTGTCGGGCGTGCCCGGTCTGCGTGTATAAGCGGGTAGCGTGCTGCGCCAGCGGCAGGGCGCGCTCAGGCTGTCTCTGCTGGAAATACAACCGGGCCATGTTGAACGAGGCAGTCGCCTCACCCATCTGGTCGCCGATCTGGCGCGTGATCTCCAGTCGCTGTTCGTAGTACCCGATCGCCTGCCGGTCGTCGCCCAGACGAGCATAGGCATTCCCCAGGTTGCCCAGGGCGTTCCCCTCATCGCTCCGGTCGCCGATCTCTAGCGCGATCTCCAGTTGCTGTTCATAGTACCCGATCGCCTGCCGGTCGTCGCCCAGACGAGCATAGGCTCTCCCCAGGTGGTCCAGGACAGCCCCCTCCCTACGTCGGTCGTCGATCTCGCGCACAATGACTAGTTGCTGCTCGTAGTAGCCGATCGCCCGCCGGGTGTCGCCTAGGTCGACATAAGTCAGCCCCAGGTTGCCTAAGTCGTCACCCTCTCCACGCCGGTCGCCGATCTCCCGGTCGATGACCAGCGCCTGCTCGTAGTATCCAATCGCCCGCCGGGCGTCGCGCAGGTCGGCATAGGCATTCCCAAGGTTGCACAGCGCCACCGCCGCCTCGCGCCGGCCGCCGATCTCGCGCAGGATCACAAGCGCCTGCTCGTAGTACTCGATCGCCCGCTGGGCGTCGCCCAGGTTGGAATAGGCATTCCCCAGATTGCCCAGGTCGTTCCCCTCCCCGCGCCGGTTGCCGATCTCTCGGTCGATGGCCAGCGCTTGCTCGTAGCACTCGATCGCTCGCCGGGCGTTGCCCAGATTCTTGTAAGCAACTCCCAAGTTGCCCAGAGCGGCCCCCTCCCCACGCCGATTGCCGATCTCCCGGTCGATGACCAACGACTGCTCGTAATACCCGATCGCCCGCTGGTCATCGCTCAGGTCGGCATAGGCCAGCCCTAGGTTGACCAGGGCGGCCCCCTCCCCGCGCCGGTCGCCGATCTCGCGGTCGATGGCCAGCGCTTGCTCGTAGTACCCGATCGCCCGCCGGGCGTCGCTCAGGTCGGCATAGGCCAGCCCCAGGTTGACCAAGGCGGCCCCCTCCCCGCGCCGGTCGCCGATCTCGCGCATAATGACCAGTTGCTGCTCGCAGTAGCTAATCGCCCGCTGGGCGTCGCTTAGGTCGGCATAGGCATTCCCAAGGTTGCCCAGCGCCGCCACCTCCCCGCTCCTGTCGCCGATTTCTCGGGCAATCACCAGCGCTTGCTCGTAGTAACTGATCGCCTGCCGGGCGTCGCCCAGGTCGGCATAAACCAGCCCCAGGTTGCCCAAGGCAGCCCCCTCCATCTCCCGCTCACCCTCCGCACGCCCGATTTCCTGCGCCTGCACAAAGCGCTCGGCTGCCGCCTCCGCATGCCCCATATCCAGGTAGGATGCCCCCATGGCGTTCTGTGACCAGCCCTGCCACACCCGCTCGGCTCGCCCCAACTCCGCCCCGCTCACCGCCCTAGGCGCCGCACCGTACTCTAGATCTTGCAACGCTCCCGCCAGCGCCTCTTCCACATCTCCCCATTCTCCGTAGCGCTCCCCCGCCTCCACAGCCAGGCAGCGCGTCACCACCTGCGCCGCCGCCCCGGGCACCTTACTATCCAGCAGCGGGCGCGCGGCCGCGCAGTGTGCCCGCTGCAACGCCGGCAGGCTGCGTTCATCGAACGCCCGCCGTCCGTTGAGCATCTCGTACAGGATACAGCCCAATGCATATACATCCGTCGCCGTGCTCACCGCTGCGCCCGGCTGCCACTGCTCGGGGGCCATGTAGTATGGCGTGCCCACAATTCCGTGAGTGTGCTGCACGCTGCTTAAATTGGATCGCGAATTGCTGACCGCTGAGGGCTGATCGCCGAGGGCCAAGGCCTTGGCCAAACCAAAGTCGGTGATACGCAGGCGGTTAACTTTCCACCCAGTTAACCGATCGGCGCCAACCAGCAGGTTTTCCGGTTTCAGGTCGCGGTGCACAAAGCCCGGGATCTTCTCGCATGCATGCACCATTCCTCGCACCACCTGCAGTGCAAACAGCAGTGTCGTCTCCACAGCCAGCCCCTTCCCGGGCTCCATCCAAGCGTGCAGCGAGGCATCCTCCCGTCCGGCATTCTTCGCTACAAGCTCCAGTACCAGGAAGACAACCGGGTCTTGATAAAATACTTCATAACACTGCACAACGTGGGGGTACGCGCCAAGGGTTACCCAAAGCTGCCCCTCCTTCAGAAAGCGCCCGCGCGCCGCCCGATCGGGAAGCAGCTCCGGGCGGAAGGTCTTCAACGCCACCGGACGGTCTTTCTGCAAATCGTTGCACAAGTATACTATGCCCATCCCGCCCATCAGTGGATGGGAGATTACTTCGTATCGCCCAGCGATGCGGGTGAAGGGAGGGTAGAAATCATTCGAGGCAGGTTGTGGGGCCCGTCGTGGTGAGACGGGCGGCGGAGGCGCGGCCAGGTCTGGTTTTAGTGATTCAGGCTCCTTGTTCTGGCCAAATAGTTTTTTTAAAAAACTCATGTCGGTCTCCTTCAAGTGTCAGTCTTCAGGTTGTTCAACTTATAAGTATCAGGCAGCAGAGAAAGCGAGGGTAAAGACCTGTCGGGTTTGTGGAAGCCGACAGATCAGGTAGCTTCATAAGCGCCGCAGCACTTCGTTCACGATCAATGCGCTATTCTTGTTCAGCCCTTGCGTCAGGGCGGCGGCGTCGCGTTCGCCGGCCCAGATGCGCCGGAGGGGCGCCGCAATATGCCAGCCGTTCTGCTCTAACGGGTCGAA
>CAYRWY010000564.1:0-3225 GCA_964427955.1 uncultured Anaerolineaceae bacterium | reverse complement strand
CGACGGCTAACGAATCCACTTCCGCCGCCGCGTCACCGACGATCTTGGCGGTCACTTTGTCCAGGTCGCCGTCCACCAACTCGCGGATACGCGAGACGGCTCCGCCCTTCAAGCGTTGGACGGCGCGACGCGCAATCGCCGGACCCGCCGCCGCCTGTTCGAGATCGAGCACCTCGCCATCGACCACCATCATCATATGGCCCGCTTCCGCGCCCAACCCCTGTGCCCCGACCAACAGCCGCCCGTTGTCGATCACGCCGCCGCCGATGCCGGTGCTGACCGTCAGATAGACCACGTAGGTGTAACCGCGTGCCGCTCCGCTGGCCGCCTCGGCCAGGGCCGCGACGTTGGCGTCGTTGCCGAGATAGGTCGGGCAGCCGAACCGCTCCTGGATCAGCTTCCGGATCGGCACGTTGTGCCAGCCGTGCAGGTTGGGCGGTGCGACGACGGTGCCTTCGTGCGGATTGATCGGCCCGGGGACCGAGATGCCGATACCCATCAGGGAGGCGGAATCGCCGGGGACCACCCGCGCGATCACGTCCAGCAGCCGCGCGACGACGCGATCCAGCCCTTCGTGCGCCAGCGTAGGCTCCGCCACGCGATCCAGGATATTCAACTGCTCGTCGAAACAGGCCGCGCGCATTTGGGTGCCGCCCAGATCGACGCCAATGATCGTCTCACTCATAAAAGAAACTCCAGTGTGTAGGTAGAAAACCAGGTGGATAAGTTGGCAGTTTACAGTCAGGCCAGCGGGTACACTACGGCCATGACCAATAACTGTCCACTGCCGGCTGATAACTAATCACTAACCACCCGCTATTCATTGCCGGTCCGGTGTCGCGCTGCTAGAATACTGCGCACCACGGGACTGACCAGTGCTTTTCGCCTGCAATTTCTGTGCAGTTGATCTGATAGGATCAAGTATTTACATTTCTAATGATAACGCGAAAAAGGCCAACGGAAAACTCCATGTCGGACGTCACTCCCTCTCGCCAGCAGTATTTGGATTTCAAACGCCAGTTTCCTGACGCGATTGTAATGTTTCGTCTCGGCGATTTTTACGAAATGTTCGATGACGATGCCGCCGTCGCGGCGCGCGAACTCGACCTGGTGCTGACCGGACGCCCGGTGCGCAAGGGCGGCGAGCGCGTGCCGATGTGCGGCGTGCCCTATCACGCCGTCGATGGCTACATCGCCAAGCTGGTCGATAAAGGCTATCACGTGGCGGTGGTCGAACAGGTCGGCGAGGAACCGGTCGGCGGGCTGACCCCGCGCGAAGTCTCGCACGTGATCACGCCCGGCACCGTGATCGAGCCGGGGATGCTGGCCGATACGCGCCACAACTACCTGCTGGCACTGGCCCCCGAACCGACGCGCGACGGCTCCGGCTGGAAAGCGGTGGGGCTGGCCTATGCCGACATCAGCACCGGCGATTTTCTGGCGACCGAACTGGGCGGCGACGGCGCAACGCTGAGCGTCGTGGAGGAACTGGCCCGGCTGGAACCGCGCGAAGTCCTGATCCCGGTGGCATGGAAGGAGCGCGGCGTCACGCTGCCGCCCCAATCGCACCTGACCCCCCTGCCCGACTACCGCTTCGAGACGAACGTCGCCCGCCAGACGCTGCTCGATCACTTCCGCGTCTCGACGCTGGACGGCTTCGGGATGAAAGACAAACCGCTGGCGGTGCGGGCCGCCGGGGCGCTGCTGGCCTATGTGCAGGAGACGCAGCGCGGCGCGCTGGATCAGCTCGTCACGCTGCGCAGCTACGCGACGACCAGCTTCATGACGCTGGACGCGGCCACCCGCCGCAATCTGGAACTGACCGAAACGATCCGCGGCGCGGCCAAGCGCGGATCGCTGCTCGACGTGCTGGATCGCTCCGTCACGCCGATGGGCGGACGGCTGCTGCGGACGTGGATCGGCCAACCGCTGCTGGACCAGGCGCGGCTCGAAGCGCGGCTGGACGCCGTCGCGGTGCTGTACGACTCCGGCACGGTGCGGGCCGAAGTGCGCGACGAACTGGGCCAGGTGATCGATCTCGAACGGCTGACCAACCGGGTGCTGATCGGGCGGGCCGGGCCGCGCGACTTGCTGGCGCTGTCCAGCAGCCTGCACGCCGTCCCCGCCCTGCGCGACGTGGTCGCCCCGTGTGACGCGCTGCGCGCCATCGCCGACTCGCTCGATCCCTGCCCCGACTTGAGCGACTTGATCGACGGCGCGATCATCGACGATCCGCCCGCCGTGCTGAATGCGCCGGGCGTGTTCCGCCCCGGCTATTCCGCCGAACTGGACCAGGTGATCGAGTCCAGCCGGGGGGCGAAAGAATGGGTGGCGAGCCTGGAAGACATCGAGCGCGAGCGGACCGGGATCAAGAGTCTGAAAGTCGGCTTCAACAAAGTCTTCGGCTACTACATCGAGATCAGCCACGCCAACGCCGACAAGGCCCCGGCGGACTATATCCGCAAGCAAACGCTGGTCAACGCCGAACGTTACATCACGCCGGAATTGAAGGAATACGAAGCGCTGATCCTCAACGCGGACGAGCGGCTGCTGGAGATCGAAAAGCGGCTGTTCGAGGAAGTGTGCGAGCAGGTCCGGGCACACTCCACCCCCCTGCTGCGCACGGCGCGCGGATTGGCGCACCTGGACGCCTTCGCCGCCCTGGCCGAGGTCGCGGCGCGCGAGGGCTACGTCCGCCCGGCGCTGGCCGACGAGGACCTGCTCGACATCCGCGAGGGCCGCCATCCCGTGGTGGAGCGGATGCTGCGCGGCGAGCGTTTCGTCCCGAACGATACCCATTTCGACGCGCGCGAGCGGCTGCACATCATCACCGGGCCGAACATGGCGGGCAAAAGCACCATCATCCGGCAGGTGGCGCTGATCGTGCTGATGGCGCAGATCGGCAGCTTCGTCCCGGCGCGCGAAGCGACCATCGGGCTGACGGATCGCATTTTCACCCGCATCGGCGCGCAAGACGAAATCCACGCCGGGCAGTCCACCTTCATGGTGGAAATGGTCGAGCTTTCGAACATCCTGGCCCACGCCACGCGGCGCAGCCTGATCATCCTGGACGAGATCGGGCGCGGGACCAGCACTTACGACGGGATGGCCATCGCGCGGGCCGTGGTCGAATATCTGCACAACAATCCCCGCCTGGGCGCGCGGACGCTGTTCGCCACGCATTACCACGAACTGACCGAACTCTCGAATATTCTGCCGGGCGTC
>CAYRWY010000563.1:0-3228 GCA_964427955.1 uncultured Anaerolineaceae bacterium | reverse complement strand
CTACGAAAAACCTCCAGCAGTCCACGGTTAGCCTTTTGGATAGGGATTAGTATACTCTGGGGGTGCGGGGACGCTCACCTCTTGCGCCAGTCCCCGCTCAGAGTCAGGAGTAACCGGCTGATGAGAGAACGATTGGAAGAAGCACTCCGGGCGGGAAAGGCCGAATATATCGACATCCGCGTCGAAGACGTGCTGACAACTCAGATCGAGTTTCAGGGCGACAGCCTGGACAAGATCGGCTCGTCCAAAAAACGGGGCGGGATCGTCCGGGCGCTGGTCAAAGGGGGGTGGGGCTATGCCACCTTCAACGATTTGAATCACCTGGGCGACCGGGTGAAGGAGGCGTGCGAAGCCGCGCGCCTGGTGGGAACCGGGCAGAGCGCCTTCGCGCCGGTCGCGCCGGTCGTGGACGACGTGCGGGCGGAGATGGTGAAGGATTTCCGCACGATTCCGCTGGCGCAGAAAAAGGCGCTGATCGAGGAGTATCACCGGCTGGCCCGGCACTACCATCCCAAGATCAAGAGCGCCTCCGCCGTCTACGGCGACGCCTTCAAGAAAATCTGGTTCGCCAGCTCCGAGGGCACCTACATCGAAGACGAACAGCCGGACACGTTCGTGTCCGTCGGGGTGACGGCGCGGGAGGGCGACAACGTGCAGCGGGGCTTCGACGCGATCAACGGCCACCACGGCTACCAGACCGTCGAAAACTACCATGCCCAGGTCGAGCAGGCGGCGCAGCGCGCGGTCGATCTGCTGTCCGCGCCGCCCGTCACCGGGGGCAAATATCCGGTGGTGCTGAACCCGCTGCTGGCCGGGGTGCTGATCCACGAGGCGTTCGGGCACCTGAGCGAATCCGATTTCGTGTACGAAAACGAGCGCATGAAAGAATTGATGCAGTTGGGCAAACGCTTCGGCCCGGACATGCTGAACGTGTACGACGATGGGACGGTGCCCGGCGGCGAAGCCACCCACCGCTACGATTTCGAGGGCGTGCCGACGCGCCGGAATTACCTGATCAAAGACGGTATCCTGGTGGGGCGGCTGCACTCGCGCGAGACGGCGGCCAAGATGGGCGAAGCCGTGACGGGCAACGCGCGCTCGGTGGGCTTCCAGTTCCCGCCCATCGTGCGCATGAACAACACGGCCATCGATCACGGCAGCACGCCGGTCGAAGACCTGATCAAAGATGTCAAGCTGGGCGTCTTCGCCTGCAACGCCTTCGGCGGGCAGACGGCGCTGGAGATGTTCACCTTCAGCGCGGCCTACGGCTACATGATCCGGGATGGGCAGATTGCGGAGATGGTCCGCGACGTGACGCTGAGCGGCAACGTGTTCGAAACGCTGCTGGCCATCGATGGCTTGAGCGAGACTCTGGAATGGAGTCCGGGGTCCGGGCTGGGCGGCTGCGGCAAGGGCGAGCAGTACCCGCTGCGCGTCGGGATGGGCGCGCCGCACGTGCGCGTGCAGAACGTGGTGGTAGGAGGTCAGGCATGATCGCGCAGCAGTTGGTAGACAAGGCGCTAAAAAAGGCACAGGGCGCGCAGGCGTTGGTCTTGCAGACCGAAGCCGTGGACGTGCTGTACGAAAACGACCTGCTCAAGGCGACCCGCTCGTCGCAGCGGACCGAGATCACGGTCAAGGTCATGGTAGATGGCAAAGTCGGCCTCTCGTCCACGACCGACCTGGACGATCTGGACGGCGTGGTGGCGCGGGCGCTGGAAGCCGCCGAGTTCGGGAGTCCGGCGCACTTCGAGTTCCCCGGCCCGCAGCGCGCGACCGAAGTGGAAATCTTCGACGACGCGGTCACGCGCGTGACGCGCCCGGAGATGATCCAGATCGGGCGGGAGATGATCGACACGATCAAGGCGTATGGGCCGGACATCATGATCGGGGCCGGGATCAACCGCAAGGTGACGCACGTCGAATTCGCCAACTCGGCGGGGGTAGCATTTGCCGACGACGTGACCGACTTCGGCGTGGAAACCAACGGCCAGCGCGTGACCGGGACGGATATTCTCGCGCTGGGGGATGCCTACGCCGGGAAGCGGCGTCAAACGGATCACCGCGCCCTGGCGCTGAAAGTGGTCGATCAGTTCCGGGTGAGCGAGCAGATCGTGCCGATCCCGTCGGGCGAGATGCCGGTCATCTTCACTCCGGCGGGGATGTCGCTGTTCGCGCTGGCGCTGTGGCTGGGGCTGAACGGCAAAAACGTCCAGACCGGGTCCTCGCCGCTGGCGGGCAAGCTGGGGGAGCGCATCGCCGATCCGCGCTTCTCGCTGATCGACAATCCCCTGATCGACTACGCACCCAACAGCAGCCCCTACGACGTGGAAGGCGTGACGGCCCAGGTGACGCCGCTGATCGAACACGGCGTGGTGATGAACTTCCTGTACGACCTGGAGACGGCGGGGCAGATGGGCACGCGCAGCACCGGGCATGGCAGCAACCGCCAGCCCACCAACCTGATCATCCCGCCGGGCGACGTGCCGTATGCCGAGATGATCAAAGGCATTGACGAGGGGCTGATCGTGCATGACATGCTCGGCATCGGGCAGGGCAACCTGATCAGCGGCGCGTTTTCGGTGAATGTCGCCGCCGGTTACCGGATCAGCCACGGCGAGATCGTGGGGCGGGTCAAAGACGTGATGGTGGCGGGCAATATCTACGAGGCGCTGAACCAGATCACCGCGCTGAGCCAGGACACGGAATGGCCGGGGTATGCCGTGTTTCGAGGATGTTTTCCTTACATGCAGATCGAGAAGTTGAACGTGGTGGGGCAGTAAACCGACATGAAAATTTTAGCGATTGAGCGCGAACTCCCCGGCGCGACCGGGGAGCAGTTTATGCCGCACCTCAAGGCGGAAGCCCGCCGCGTCTGGGAGCTTTACCAGTCCGGCGTGATCCGCGAGCTGTATTTCCGCGCCGACGAGACGATTGCCGTGTTGATGCTGGAATGCGAGAGCGCGGCGGCGGCGCAGACAGTGCTGGACACGCTGCCGCTGGTGCAGGCGGGGCTGATCACGTTCGAGCTGATGCCGCTGCGGGCGTATCCGGGCTTCGCGCGGCTGTTCGAGGAGGAGTAGCGCGGCGTTTTACCTCACCCCCCGACCCCCTCTCCACCCGGTGGCGAGGGGGAGTGGCGCCGTGGAAACGTCGTGGTAGGGGCGCTGCTTGCTGCGCCCGGCTTTGAAAAAATGAAAATCTCAATGCCTGTCCGCCCCTGAACCC
>CAYRWY010000562.1:0-3239 GCA_964427955.1 uncultured Anaerolineaceae bacterium | reverse complement strand
ATCGCTTTCTACTCAGTCATTACGATACAGCGCGTCATCATCGAGAGTCGTTAGTGATTAGTTGTTAGTTGACAGTTTACAGTTGACAGTGAACAGTTTTCAGTTGACCGTTCAAGGGCTGCCGGTTCCCACCAACCCCGCTTTTACTGATCACTGAAAACTGAAAACTGTCTGCTATTCCAGCCGCACGCGGCGGGGAGTCAGCCACGTGTGGATCAGCCCAACCAGCCGGAACACCGGCAGAATGAAGATCAGGTTATAGATCGTCGTCGGCAGGGTCGCGTACAGCAGCGCCCGCCCTAGCGGAACCTGCCGGTCCACCATCCACAGCACCCCCAGCACGGCGAGATGGTAGATCGGCGTGCCCGCCGCGACCACCAGCGGCGGAACGACCAGATTATGGCGCGTGATCTGCCCGAACAGCGACGTGGACGCGAACACGATCACGACCAGTCCCAGCGCCGACGTGCCCAGCGGCGCAATCGAAAACAGATCGAGCAGCACGCCGCCGATCACCGCCCACAGCAGCGCGTCCCGGTAATCGGACAGCAGCGCCCAGGAGACGACCAGCAAAAACACCAGATCGGGCGCGCCCTGCCAGACGCGTAACTGCGCCATCACCGTGGCATTCAGCACGGCGGCCAGAAGTAGAATGGGAATGCCAATATAACGGGCCATCGCGTCTCAGACCGGCGCCTGCTACGGCGCGTTTTGATCTTCCGTCTGCTGGAAGACCGAAATGTCCACCGGCTCGAAGTTGATGATCACCTGCACGACTTCCAGCCGGTCGAAATCGACCAGGCTGCGCACGCGCGCTTCCTGGTACAACTCGTTGTCGGAGAGGGCCACGCTGAGCACCTGCCCCACCACCAGCCCGGCGGGCAAGGTTTGCCCCAGGCCGCTGGTCGCCACGAAGTCGCCTTCCTGCACATGAGCATCAATGGGAATGAACGACATGATCAGATCGCCGGTCAACTGGCCGATCACCACGCCGTCATCGCGGGTGGCTTGCAGCCGCGCGTTCACGCTGCTGCTTGAGTCGGTCAGCAGGAGGACATTCGCCCCGGTCGCCGACACCTGGGCCACGCGCCCGACCAACCCCTGCTCGGTCACGACCGGATCGAGCAGGCTCACGCCGTTGCGCCGCCCACAGTTGATCTGGATGGCGCGGACGAACGAGGTCGTGTCCATCCCGATCACGTCGCAGGTCACGAATTCCTGGTCTTCGGGGCTGAAGCGGTCATAGTCCAACAGCGCGGCCAACCGGTCATAGTCCGCCCCTTTTTCGCGCAGCTCGGCGATCTGAGCCTGGTAGATGGCGAGCGCCTCTTCCAGGTCTTGATTGCGCTGCTTGAGACGGCGGTATTCGGTCAGATCGCGCACGAGGCCGCCCCCGGCCTGCGCCGGTCGCCCGATCAGCGACTCCAGGAAGTTCAGCGGGATCGACACCACGCTCTCGAAGGGTCCCAGCGCCCCGCGCGAACTGAGCACGATCAAGACCGACACCAGAATGAGTGTGGTTGCAAAGGTAAAAATGCGGCCCCCACGCAGCACCGTGCGATCCTCCCTAAAAACAAGCGGTCAGCCCAAGCGTGATCGAGATGGAGCGGCGCTGCTTGCTTGCGCCCGACTCCGTGCCGGATTATACCGTCTGGCGTCTCCGGTCAAAAAACAAGGGGCTGCCAAGCCCCCTGTCGAATACCCCATCGTGACTGCGACCGCCCTAATGCTGCGTCGAGCCGCGCTCCAGCCCGGCCAGTAGTTGGCGCAGGTTGTCGTAGTCTTCCAGCACGCGACCGGCCCCGCGCGCCACGCACGTCATCGAGTCTTCGGCCAGCCATACGCGGATATTCACCTCGTCGGCCACGCTCTCGCACAGACCCTTGAGCTGGCTGCCGCCGCCCGCCATGCAGATGCCGGACTCCATCAGATCGGCGACCAGTTCCGGCGGGGTTTCGTCCAGCGCGTCCCGGATGGTATCGACGATGATACTCACCGAGGGGCTGAGCGCCTCGCGCAGCTCAATCGACGAGACTTCGACTGCTTCGGGCAAGCCGGACACCAGGTTGCGCCCGCGCAGCACCATCGTGCGCTCTTCGGGCAGCGGATAGGCCGAGCCGATCTCCATCTTGGCGCGTTCGGCCATGCGCTCGCCGATCAGCAGGTTATACTTCTGGCGCATGTACTGCACGATGTCTTCGTCCATCTCGTCGCCCGCCACGCGGATCGAGCGGCTGATCACGACGCCGCCCAACGAGAAGATGGCAACTTCGGTCGTGCCGCCGCCGATGTCCACGATCATGCTGCCGCGTGTTTCCTGGATCGGCAGCCCGGCCCCAATGGCCGCCGCGACCGGCTCCTCGATCAGATAGGCTTCGCGCGCCCCGGCGCTGATGGTCGCGTCGTAGACGGCACGTTTTTCGACTTCGGTCACGCCGGACGGGATGCCCACGACGACGCGCGGGCGAGGGATGGGAACCCAGTGCTGCTCATGGGCCTTGCGGATGAAATAATCCAGCATGGCCTCGGTGATTTCGAATTCGCTGATGACTCCATCGCGGAGCGGGCGCACCACCATATATTTTGAGGACGGCGTCTTGCCAAACATCTGTTTCGCTTCGCGCCCAATGCTGATCGGGCGGCGCGATTTACGCTCGATGGCAACGTAAGACGGCTCGTTGATCACAATCCCTTTGCCGCGCACGCTGACCAGCGTATTCGCAGTTCCCAGATCGATGCCAATATCCAGCGAAAATAGACCTAACAGCCAGTCAAGCGGGCTAACCAACGCGCTACGCTCCCCTCAAATAGTTTAGTCGGCGGCGCATTATACCACGCCCCGCGCTCGAACGGGAGTGTCTTATCGGATTCTCATTTAGCAGTTTCGGCTGCTAACTGAGAAAACGGCTGATCCGTCGTGCTGCACAGCTCCAGCATCTTAAGCGCCGCCAGCGGGGCATCGTGGCGCAGATTGCCCGCCAGCAGGGCCATCATCCGGTCTTCCGCCACCGGCTGTCCGCGTTCGTCGATCACCCGCAGGCCGTCCGCATCGCCATCGAAAATAACCCCCAGGTCCGCGGCGTGTTCGACGACGGCGGCCTGCAAGTCCTGGAACAGATCGGGATCGGGCAGATGATGCGGAAAGGTGCCATCCGGCTCGCAGTACAGGCAGATCACCTCGACGCCCAACGCCCGCACCAGCGGGACGAACAACGAGCCGCTCAGGCCGCTGCCCGCAT
>CAYRWY010000561.1:0-3252 GCA_964427955.1 uncultured Anaerolineaceae bacterium | reverse complement strand
GAATCGATCCGCCGCGCGCAGCGCCACGTCGCGAAACTCGGCGGACGGACACCACGCGCTGGCCGTCGCGAAGCCGTAGATCGCCCACGCCTGCCCGCGCGCCCACAGCGAGTCATCCGCATAACCCTGGTGGGTGCGGGGTCCGAGCGGTTGGCCGGTCGCCTGATCGAACAGAAAGGTATGGTAAGTGCTGCCATCTTCCCGCAGCAAATAACACGCCGAGGTCTGGGCGTGCTGTTGGGCGATGTCGTGAAGCGGCGGATCGCCCGCCCAGAACAGCAGGGGCAGATTCATCATGGTATCGACGATCATCCGCCCACCTTCCTGCGGATCGCCGATCTCGCCCCAGGCTTGCAGATACGCGCCCTGCGGGTGGTAACGTTGAGCCAGGTCGTGCGCCGCCCGCAGCGCCAATTCACGCGCGGCGGGATCGCCGGTGAGCTGCCACTGGGCGCGCGCGCTCAGCGTATACAAAAAGCCCAGGTCATGAGTGATGTGCACCCGGCGATCCAGGCGATCCCGGAAACTGCCCAGCAGCGACTCGGCCTTGAGGCGCAGTTCCTCCCGGCCCGTGGCCGCATATGCCAGCCACAGCAGCCCGGTCCAGAACCCGGCCAACCAGTGATTGTTCTCGGTGAGTTGGTATTGTTTTCCTTCGCCCACGGTGGGGAACCGGTCGCCAAATACGCGTGCATCCTGCCCGATCCGGTCGAGCAGCGAGGAGAGTACATCCGCCATGCCAGTCCTTCCAATCGAGAAATCAAGCTCATCCTGGGACGTTATACTGTGAGACTCCCAAATGTGCCAGGGCACACTATCGTAGATTCTGATTACTGTTGCAGCAATCCATTTTGATGTATTATAAAAATATGGGTATCGAGCGCACAGGCTTGAAAAGAGTGCCCTTAGGGGTCTTCCTCCTCGGCGGCGCGATGGTGGTGATCGCGCTGCTGCTGTTGGCTGCCCATGCCCCACGCCCCAGCGCAGGCGCCCCCCAGCGTCAGGCGGTGCTCCGGGCCGTCACCGATCTGCAAGGCTGTCTGACCTGCCATGCGTCGCTGGCTCAGACGCCCGTCGGCATCGATGGACGTGTCTTGAGCGCAGCCTACCATCCCGCGATCCAGTTGTTGGACCACCAGGCATTGGCCACGGTCACGTCCCAGGTCAACCGCCGCCTGATCGACGCGGGCCAGCGGCTGATCGACGCGCCAGCCGTGGATGAGCACCTGTCGGGGCAGGCGATGGAGGAGTTCCTGCGGTTGTACGAGCAGGTCCAGGCGCATCCAAGCCATGAAGCCGTGCTGCTCGACGTGGCGCAGCAGGTGGGCGGGCTGGAACAGTTGATCCAACTGCTCGAAAATCAGGCGTCGCCCTTCCAATGGAGTCGCCGCACGCTGCCCACGACCGCCCCGCATTCCGCCGTCCTCCTGGCCGGTGGATCGCTGCCCCTGCTGCTGGACCACCAGCCGGTGGTGAACCGGGCGCCGATCCTGGGCGCCAGCGCGCTGGACGACAATCAGGCGTTGGTCCTCCCCGCGCCGGTCAAGTGGGCGGTGAGTCGGCGTGGACCTCCGGTGGTGGAGGTCGTGGAGTCGATTGGGTTTAGGGAGAAGATTGCCATCTGACCGGGTGCGCAATCTTCTTTTTTGCACTGGTTACAGGCAAAGGAGTTAAGTTTTATGATGCGTAGAGTTCTTTTGGTGCTTGGTCTGGTAATGCTGCTGTTGGCCGCCGGGGTCTGGACCGCCAACGGCCAGGATGGTGGCGATCCCAAGGGCCAGTTCGAAGAGGTCCCGATCACCACGAGCGCGACCAATTCCGTGGGCATCGGATCGTACGTCGCCGCCGAGGCGCTGGGAATCGCGGCTGGAGAAGATGCCGCGGCGGAACCCGCCCAGGCGATGATCCTGCCTTACGGGATCATTCCCGATTTGCAGCTTCAAAAGATCGAAGACTTCGTGCAGCCCGCCCCGCTGATGGAAGGCTTCACCGTGGCCTGGAGCCTGACCGCCGTTCCCGACGGCTCGACCGCCGCCCTGGTGGCCGGGACGGACAGCGCCCCGGTGGCGATCTTCATGGCGGACGTGGCCGGGCAGTACGACCTGGCGCTGACGGTGACCGATCCGAACAGCAATACGGCCACCGCCACCTGGACGGTCTACGCCTCGACCTACCTGGGCGTCGGCGGCATGACCAGCGCCGCGCCGCAGTATCCCCAGTGCGGCACCTGCCACCTGGACAAGGGCAAAGCATGGTACGCGACCGCCCACGCGACGATGTTCACGCGCTCGATTGACGGCGGGTCCGGCGATCACTACGGCGCGAACTGCATTAGCTGCCACACCACCGGCTTCAACAACCGTCCCGAAGCGGTCAACGGCGGCTTCGACGACATCGCGTTGGACGCGGGCTGGCTGTTCCCCACTGAATTGAAGCCCGGCAACTGGGATGCGCTGGTGCAGGAATATCCCCAGGTCGCCGCGATGGCGAACATTCAGTGCGAAAGCTGTCACGGCCCCGGCCAACTGCACACCCAGGGCAACCAGGCCGCGATCGGCGTAGGGCTGAACGAGGGCACCTGCGCCCAATGCCACGCCGAACAGCCTTATCACGTCTTCCCGCAGCAGTGGGTCAACAGCGCGCACGGCAGCGCGGCCTCGCCCGGCTTCCTGGAACCGATTGGCCCCGACGAGCAGGACTGCGTGCGCTGCCACAGCGGCGTCGGCTTCATCGACTACGTGAACGGCGTCCCGACCGAGCAGCAGCGCAACACCTACCAGCCGATCACCTGCGCGGTCTGCCACGATCCGCATAACGCGACCAATCCGAATCAACTGCGCGTCTACGACAGCCTGACCCTGCCCAACGGGTACGAAGTGCACAGCGCCGGGCCTGCCGCGCTGTGCATGACCTGCCACAACGTCCGCCGCGACGGCGGAGCCGAGGGCCAGGTCAAGAGCGGTGTGGACTCGCAGCAGTTCAGCACGCCGCATCACGGCAACAACCAGGCCGAGCTGCTGAACGCCACCGGCGGTTACACCTGGGGCGCGACGCTGCCCACCAGCGCGCACGGCAAGATCGTCGAGGGCATGTGCGTCGGCTGCCACATGGGACCCACGCCCGGCATGGACAACAACGGCACGCCGGACGATGCCAGCGACGATAAGCCGCTGCCCGGCCATAACGAAATCGGCCAGCACAGCTTCGCGATGGTCAGCCCCGCTGGCGTCCAGAACGGCGCCCAGTGCCAGC
>CAYRWY010000560.1:0-3276 GCA_964427955.1 uncultured Anaerolineaceae bacterium | reverse complement strand
CCCTAAATCCCCTCTCCAACAGAGTTGGCGAGGGGACTTTTCCGGCGTGGCAATCCCCCCCTCTCTATGGTGTTTTTCGAATGGAGAGGGGGCCAGGGGGGTGAGGCCGGAACAAGACCGTGATGGCCTCACAAAACCTTAAATTGACACACATAGGATGACCCGGCGGGTCGCCCCTACAGCTTCACCGTCTTCCCCGTGCGCGCGGACTCGAAGATCGCGTCGATCACGCGCATGTTGGCGATGGCATCTTCCGGCGGGAAGACCGGATCGGTATCGTCCAGCACGGCGCGGTTGAAGTCCTCGGCCATCATGACGTAGCAGTTCGACCGCCCCAGGTTGATGGTCTCGGTCGTCTCGCGGTCGAGCGTGCGCTTGACGATGGTCGTCTCGTAATCGGGCATCTGGTTGTAGCACCGCTCGATCAGCAGCGATCCGGTCGTGCCGACGGCTTCGCCATAGCGCCGCAGCGGCAAGATGAACGAGCAGTTGACCGTCGCCAGCACCTCACCGGGAAATTCGAGCGTCGCCACGACCAGGTCGTCCACGCCGGTCTTGTTCCAGTGAATCTGCCCGGTGACCGCCAGCGGCTCCTGGCCGGTGAGGTAGCGCGTCAGCGAGATCGGGTAGCAGCCCACGTCGTACAGCGCCCCGCCGCCCAACGCCGGGTCCCAGCGCACGTCGTCCGGGTTCGACAGCGCGAAGCTGAAGCCCGCCTCGATCAGGCGCAGATCGCCGATGGCCCCGGACCGGATCAGCTCGCGCGTCTGCTTGGCCTGGGGGTGGTGCCGCCACTGGAAGGTTTCCGACAGCTTGCGCCCGGTCGAACGCGCGACGGCGACCATCTCGACCGCTTCCGCCGCGTTGAGGCCGAACGGCTTTTCGGACAGGACGTGCTTGCCCGCCCGCAAGGCGCGAGTCGTCCATTCTTTGTGCAGGCTGTTCGGCAGCGGGTTGTAGATCACGTCGATGTCGGGCGCGGCCAACAGCGCCTCGTAGCTGCCGTAGCTGACCGGAATATGATTTTCCGCCGCGATCTTACGCCCCTGCTCCGCGTTGCGGCTGGCAATCGCCACCACTTCGCCGCTGGCCGACTGCTGGATGGCGGGAATCACCGTATGCAAGCCGTGCCGGGCCGTGCTGATCACACCCCAACGTACTTTGTTCGCCATGAGATGCTCCTTGATTAGATGCTGACGCTGGACCTCCCATTGTACTGCTATCCGTTTTTCTTTCAATGCTATAATGACCCCCAGTCGCATAACCGGTCCACGAGGATGACAGCTTGCGCAATAATAACTGGTTCGTATGGATCATCGTGCTGGGGATTGGGTGGTCAGTCGCCGGCGTCGTCGCCGCACTGCTGGTGGGGCAGTTTGGCTTTCCGTACACCTGGATCACGCCGCTGACGCTGGTCATGATCGGAACGGTGGTGCTGCTGGTCTACCGCGGCTACCCGATCCAGGCGTGGGTGTTGGCAGGCTGCGCGGGGTGGATTCTGATCTCACTGCTCGCCGTCGTGCATGGGGCGACAGTCCGCGAGCCGAAGATGCCGGAAGTCTACCGCCGGGCCTTCGACCAGATGGATCATATGTCCATCATGGGCATCGACCTGCCGTACTACGATTCCACCTCACTCGACAATTACATCGAAAATGGGCCGGACCAGACCGACTATCTGCTCGCCCCCAGCTCGTACGAAACGCGCACACCGATCACAGTCGCCTTTCCGGCGCTGTCCACGCCGGGCGGCCAGTGGGCCTTCAAATCCGGCACGCTGCGGCTGCGCGGCGGGATGAGCGCCACCTTCGACGCCGATCCCGCGCTGAACTGGATCGGGACCGGCGAAGCGGAGTTCGATTTCAAGGCCGCGCCGCGCACCGCCAATCCGCAGATGGTCGTCAGCGTCCCGCTGCCCGCCCATCCGCCCCTGGAGCCGTTCGACGTCGAAGCGGCGCTGACGCTGGCCTATCCCCAAGCCGACGGGACGGTCCAGGAAACGACGCTGACGCGCCAGTTCATCCTGACCTTCATCGGGGACGATTATTACACCTACTACACGCAGTACACGGACTGGCAGCGCAGCCGCCGCCCGCTCGACCTGCCTTTCCTGGCGCTGCTGGGCGTGGGCTGCGTGGTGGCGGGCGTGATCGGCGTGGTGATGATCCGCCAGGACGCCTTGCAGCCCCGCTACGTCGGCGGCCTGAGCCTGGTGATCCGCCGCCTGACCGGAACGCAGCGGTTAGGCGTCGAACTGCTCAAGTTGGACTCGTACCGCGATCTCACCGGGGCGGACCAGGGCGTTTTCGTCGGGCGCGTGACGGCGCAGTCTCCGGCGGGACGCGGCGGCTTCCGCACGGGCGACGTGCTGATCGAGCTGGCGGGCAAGCCGACCAATTCGCCGGGCGGGGCCAGCAAGATCGCGAAAGGCTGCCCCAAAGGCCAACTGATCAAGGCGGTCGTGCTGCGCGGCGGGATGCCCGTCGATCTGTGGGTGAGGTTCTGATAGCGATGATCCCCGGGCGAACCGGATGTCTGGGACTGCTGCTGGCCCTGCTGGCCGGAATGGGCGTGTGGGTCTACAGCGAGTCAACATTTTCCAACCTGGATTCCCAACATCAGGCGCAGTTGCTCACGCTGCTCCCACCCGTTGAGTCCCTACGGCTCACTACCTTCCCTGAAATTCTCCCCACCCTGGCGGGAAGCAGCGACAGTGAGGCGGCACAGGCGCTCTTGTCTACCCCGCAGTATCAAGAGTGCAGGTGGAATTGGGCGTCCGAGGACCAGCCGGATCTCACCGCCCGCCTGGCCGCGCTGCTCGACGCGGCGGGTATCGATCACACCAGCGTGCGGGTTTATGCTTACGGCGAAAACTGCTTCGATGCTCAGGGAAACGTTGCCTATTTTGCCGCGATGGAAACCGACTTCGCGATCACGCTCCCGGTGGCCGACGTGGGCGACCGGGAGGCGGTCGGCACCCTGGCGGCGGCGGTGCTGGCGATCATCCCGCGCGAGTTCCCGGTCGAGACCACGCCCGGTCCCCAGCCCGGACGGGTCGAGCTGCGCTTCGAGGCCGGATCGGAGGCGGTGTTCACGCTGATCGTGCGGGAGGAAGTATTCGAGCCGCTGATCCAGCAGGGCGTGAGCGGCGCGGCCCTGCTCGACGCGCTGGGACGCTACTGATCCTTGCACCAATAGCTAAACTTTTGCCTGGGAGATTTACCTCACCCCTCAATCCCCTCTCCGAAAAAAGCGGAGAGGGGACTTACTCCACCC
>CAYRWY010000559.1:0-3289 GCA_964427955.1 uncultured Anaerolineaceae bacterium | reverse complement strand
CGCGGCTCCAAGGCTGCGTCGGGCCAGCGCCATCGCTCCACATCATGAAGATGTCGTAGCCTTCGGGCAGCGGGGCGTCGGACTTGGTCACGACGGTCTGGTACACGCCCCATTCGGGGTAGTTGGTGGTGATGTCGATGCCAATCGCGGCGCCAGCGGCTGCCACGACTTCGATGGCCGCCTGCCAGTCCGACCAGCCGTTGGGGCAGGTCGCGATGTAGCTCAACTTCTTGCCATCCAGTTCACGCCAACCATCGCCATCGGTGTCCACGATGCCAGCCGCGTCGAGGAGCGCCTTCGCGCCTTCGATGTCGTTACCGGCCCACTGGAGATCCTTGACGGCGTCATGATCGTAGAGCGCCTGCTCGCCGGGGGTCGGGTTCATCAACGACCGCGGAACCTGGTCGAAGGTCGCCGACTGGTTGGTCATGGCGTTCGCGATGATGGTGGGATAGTCAACCGCGATCGCGATGGCTTTACGGACGGCGATATTGTCCAGGCCATACGACTTCAGGTTGAAGAACGCGGTGGGCAGGCTGGCGCCGATGCCGTAGGGGGCGTCGGGCAGGTAGGTCGAGATCGGCAGGCCGTCGGTCAGCCACAGGTCCTGCACGTTCGAGTTGAACTGCTGAGAGACATCCACCTCACCGGCCTTCAGAGCGGTCGTGCCGGCGGCATTGTCTTTGTAGATGATGTGCGCGAGGTACTTCGGCGCGGGCAGCTTGCCCCACATGCTGGGATCCTGGCCCCAATAGTTGTCGTCACGAACATAGACAACCTTGGTATCATCCGAGAAGAACTTGTAATACGGGCCGGAGAAGACGACGTCTTCCGCCGTGTCAGCCAGCAGCGCGGTGGCATCGCCATTCACGCGCGCTTCCAACGTCTGAGTCCACGCCTTCTGGACCACGTAGTTGGAGCTGACGTACGCCTGGACGAGCAGCGGGTTGACGGCCATGCCGGCATCGTTCAACTTCGCCTTGATCACGACGGTCTGAGCATCCGCCGCGACGATATCAGCGATATAGTCGATATTGGCGGCGCCGGTCGGGGTGTTGTACTTGACGTGGGTCGCCCAGGTGTAGGCTACGTCGTCCGCCGTGACCGGGGTGTCATCGCTCCAGTGCGCGACCGTCTTGATCTTGAAGGTGAGTTCGGTGCGGGTATCGTTCCAGGCATAAGGGCCATCGGCCAGCAGAGGATAGACCTGCCCATCCAGCATGTCGTACAGGTAGGGCGTCTCGAACATGATGACGCGGGCGTTATCCTGCTGCGCGATTGCCATGGCGTTGTTGTTGCTGTTCGAGTAAGGATTCCAGCCCACAACGGCGCTCCACTGCTGCCCATTGAAGTACAGGGTTTCATTGCGCGGCAGGGTGTTGTCCTGGGCGACCGACCGAGAAACGGTCGTCCCGGAAACCAACATTACGACGAGTAATGCGACGAACGTAAGACGGTTAAGCTTCATTGCAAATACACTCCTGGAGAAATAAATGGCACATACAATAGATCTCCGGCGTTTTGCCGGCATCTGCGGACTCTTGTACCGTGACCACCTCCCTTCATCTTGAAGGCCAAAATATAATTAATCATATACGCTTAAAAAACTATCTATAGCACCGCCCCGCAAGATTCGCGAACGATAAGTTGGGTTGCCAGGGTCACCTGCCGGGGGCCACTGGCCGGATCTTCGATCAGATCGAGCAGCATGGAGGCTGCCAACTGTCCCTTCTCTTGCACGGGATTTCGCACGGTAGTGAGCTTAGGAGTGAGCTGGCTGGCGGTTGGCAGGTCGTCAAAGCCAATCAGGGCAATGTCCGCCGGGACGCGCACCTGGGCTTCGTGGAGGGCCTGGAGCACACCACGTGCGGTGATATCGTTCGCCGCAAAGATGGCATCTACGTGTCGGTCCATGAGCAGCTTTGCGCCCTCGTATCCTGAGCCGTGCGAGAAATTGCCCTTCACGATCAGCGCCGGGTCCACCGGAAGTCCGGCGATGGTCAGCGCTCGTTCGTAGCCTCGGACCCGGTCAACGCCGTCAGCGATGCCCAGGTTGCCGGTGATGTGCCCAATGCGCCGCCGTCCAAGCGCGATCAAATGAGTCACGGCGTCACAGGCTGAGGTTTCGTTATCGATCGAAACGAAGCTGATTTGTTCGGTATGGTGACCCGGCTGCTCGACCATGACAAAGGATAAGCCACTGTCGAGAAAGTGATCGATGAGCGGCTCATCGCGCGTGGCTGAGGCGATGATGACGCCATCCATCAAACGATTCGTCACAATGCGCCGGTAGAAGGTCTGATGCTCTTCCTCGTTTTGAAGAAGCCACAACATCATGGCGTGATCGCGTTCGCTGGTCGTCCTGGAGATACCTTGCAGCAGCGTCGGAAAATAGTAGGTATCTTCGAAGAACGTGAGCGGTGCCAGTGGGATCACCACGCCAATCGCCTGGGTGCGGCGTGTGACGAGAGCGCGTGCTGCGGGATTAGGAGCGAAACCTTCTTGCGTGATGACCGCCAACACCCGTTGGCGCGTTTTCTCGCTAACCCCCGGCGCGTTGTTGATAATGCGGGAAACCGTTGACCGCGAGACGCCAGCTTTTGCCGCGATGTCCTCGAGACTTTGGGGTCGTTTGGTCAAAGTAGTAGTTGGTTTCACAGCAGCAACAACATTTTTATATGGCGCTTCTGTTTTTGGGAGCGCTCTCAAATTTTCTAATATTATTATTGTCGGATCTTCAAATGTTTGTCAAGAGGGATCGTGATTTCTGTTTCAGACGGTTCGGGTATAATCCCCGTCCAGCGTTGTTCATGAGGTTTGAGAGAAGGGTTAGCGTTATGGATCGCACCGTTTACCAGCAGTTGGCGCAGCGCCTGGACGCCCTGCCCAACGGTTTTCCGGCGACCGCAGAGGGGATCGAACTCGATCTACTGGCGCGCCTGTTTTCCCCCGAAGAAGCGCAGTGCGCGACGCAACTGCGGCTGACGCCCGAAACTCCGGCGCAGATCGCCGCGCGCACGAACGGCGATCCGGCGGCGCTGCGTCTGCTGCTCAAGGGGATGGCCAAAAAGGGATTGATCGAGGTCCACAAGACGAGCGAAGGGCTGGGCTATGCACTGATGCCGTTCGTGGTTGGCTTTTACGAGATGCAGAATACCCGGCTGGATGCCGAATTGGCGAGCCTGGTCGAACGCTATTTCCAGCGCGCCTTTACCGAGGTGCTGCCGGTAGAGCCGCAGTTTCATCGCGTCCTGCCGGTGGGCGAGACGATCCCGGTCAATATCGACGT
>CAYRWY010000558.1:0-3310 GCA_964427955.1 uncultured Anaerolineaceae bacterium | reverse complement strand
CGTCCCGAAGGCGACCACCGACGCGATGTCGTCCACTGTCAGGTTATCGGCTCCCGCGACGGGCAGCGGATAGGGAGTCACCCAGGACAGGTCGCTGTCGGTGCTGTGCGCCACGTAGACCTGGCTGTTGGTCGTATACGCCATCCACAGCGTCCCGGTGGTATCCTTCGCGATCACGATCGTTTCCGTGCCGGTTGCCGTGATCGTGACCGGGAAGCCGCTGTCCAGCGTGTAAGTCTGGGTCGCGGCATGGTAGGAAAAGCGCCGCAGTTGGGCGCTGTTGCCCGGGATCGCGCTGGGACCGGCGGAGAGGGTGTACAACCACGTGCCATCCCACAGGCAGTCCATCAGGGCGTTGTTGCGGGCTTCCACCAGCGTGCCGGTATCGGTCCAGGTGTGGCCCGCCCAGTCAAACCGGTAGATGTGGTACGTGTCGGCGCTGACGCTGAAGAGGCTGCCCCACCACACCCCGTCGTTGAACCACAATTTGCTCTGGGGTTTCTGGCCGGTGGGGGCGCTGACGCTGGTCGCCCGAAACGAAAAATCCCGGTAGCCCACATCGACCAGGGCCACCGTCCGCAGCGTGGCGGACAGCACGCTTCCGCTCACCAGGAGAAACAGGGCGGCCAGCAGCAGTCTTCCGAGACGGTGAGGCTGGATGGGGTGGAGCATCGGGCAGTTGCTTTCTCGTTCACTTGACAAATCGATTCTAGCATACGCCCGGCGCGATGCTGATAAGTTTGTGTAAAGGAATTTAAACCCAGGGGAGGCTGAAACTCCCCTGGCGTGGTTACTGCGTACACAAGATCGTGCCGTTGTCCAGCAGGACGCAGCCGCCCGGCGGAGGGGCGTGGGGGTCCACGGTGGGCGTCTTCGACGGCGTGGGCGTCTTGGACGGGCTGGAGGTGGGCGACGGGACGAGCGTCGCGGTGCTCGACGGGACCGGCGTATGGGTCGCGGGCGGCGTCCGGCTCGGCGTGAGGGTCATCGTCGGCGTATCGGTCGGCGTGACCGCCGCCGGGATGCTGCCCACCTCGGCCAGCACCAGCGTCGATCCGGCCAGATCGGCGGTCGTATAGCCCAGGTCGGTATCCAGCCGCCCGGTCGTGCCGTCGAAGTCGAACCAGAGATCGACCGTCTGCCCGGCGGGGATCGTGACTTCGGCCAGCCAGCCGGGATCGTAATCGGATTCGGTGCGCCAGCCCGGCAGGCGGCCCGACGTCGCCACGGTGGGCGATTCGTAGTCGCTGCCCTGCCAGATCAGGACGCCCGCCGGGTCGAAGGCGCTCGTTCCGCCTACCGACACCGACGTGAGCGGCCCGGCAGACGGCGTATGCGTCCATTCCAGCGCGAAGCCGGACAGCGTGACCAGGACCGGGCCGTCATTGGTGAGGCGGTAATGCGCCACGCCGTTCGCCTGGAAATCGACGAAGGCGAAGCTGTAATCCGCTGTGGTGAGCGTCGGCGTGATTGACGGCGTGTCGCTCGGCAGTGGGATCGCGGAGGGGGTCGAGGACGGCGTTCTGCTGAGCGTCGGTCCCGCCGTGATGCTCGGCGTGAAGGTCGGCAGGACCAGGGTCGGCGGCGGGAAGGGCGTGGCCGTGGGCAGCGCCGCGCCGCCGCCGGCCGGGCCGGGCGCAGTCAGGAAGGGCAGGTAGTCCACGTGGGCGCTGATGGCATCGCCCGATCCGGGTCCCGCGCCGGAAGGACCGTCTGCCGCGCCCCACCAGTTGTTCGCGGCGATCACCTGGCCGTCGGGGGCGAGATTCAGGTTGTGGATCACGCCGGAACCGTTGCCGGTGATGCAGGACGCGTACACCTGCATGATGTGTTCGTTGTACAGCCCGCTCATATTGCCGTCGATCACGGCGTGATCGATGTAGACATTGCTCTGCGTGCCGTTGTAGATGCCGCCGCCCAGGTTGGCGCGGTTATAGTTGATCGTCGCGCCGTCTTCCAGGCTGAGCAGGCTGGCGTTGGTCAGGTAGATGCCGCCGCCTTTGTCGGCGTTGTTGCCGCTGATCCGGCTCCCGCCGCGCATCAGGACCACGCTGTGATCGGCGTAAATCGCGCCGCCATAGGCGATGGTCCCGGCGGATTCGATGGCCGCGCCCTCGTCCAGGATCAGCGTCCCGCCCTTGACGTAGACCGAACCGCCGTTTTCGAAGGGCGAGCCGCCCTGGAGGCTGACGTTTTTGAGCGTCAGGGTGCCGCTGACGTAGATCAGGCGTCCGGCGACGGGCATCACAACCACGGCGATGATCGAGCCGTTGCCGACGATGGTCAGATCGTCCGTGATGGGCGGCAGCAGGTTGCGGCCCTGCGCGATGTAGGGCACGTCGTAGCCGACGTAGGTACTTGTCGTCAGGCAGATGGTATCCGCGCCCGCCTGGGTATTGGTCAGGCCGATCACGTTTTGCAGCGCGGCCAGGTCGCCCGCCGGGATGGTGTAGCTGCACGTCCCGGCACTGCGGGTCGGCGAGGGGGTGGGCGTGAAGGTCGGCGTGGGGGTTGGAGGTGGAGCCGCCGCGCAGCCCGGCAGGGCCGCCGTCAGGAACGGTTCGAATACCACCTCGGTGCTGACGCTGTCGCCGCTGCCCGATCCCGCGCCGGAGGGACCGTCTGCCGATCCCCACCAGTTGTGGGCCGCGTCCAGCGTGCCAGGGCCGGTGTCCGAGACACCGCCGGGCGAGTTCCCGACGATGCACGACTGGTGCAGCGTGCTGGCCTGCCAGGATTCACTGGCAATCCCGCCATCCTGCGCGGCGTGGTTATCTTCGATGATGGCCTGGTTGAGCGTGATCAACCCGGAGTCGTTGGAGATACCGCCGCCCTGGCCGTAGGGCGCGGCGTTGCGGCTGACCTGGCCGTTGGCGATGGTCAGGCTGCTCTGGTTGACGAGCAGGACCCCGCCGCCGCGCTGGGCCGGACTGCTGCCGCTCAGGCGGTTGTCGGTGATGCGGCTGCCGCCCTGCACGACGAGCTGTCCCAGTTCGGACAGGTAAACACCGCCGCCGTAATCGACCGAGGCGTTGTTGGCGATGAAGCTCGCCTGATCCAGCGTGACCAGCGCCTGCCCGCGCACGAACAATCCGCCGCCGCGGTTCGTGTCCGGCGGGTTCTGGTTGGCGAGGTTGTAGCTGATCTCCGTCTGATCGGTGATCAAGACCTGCATGGCGCCGGTGACGAGCAGCCCGCCGCCCCATCCGGCCTGGTTGGCGCCGATCTGGCTGCTGCGGATCGTCGCCTGATCACCCAGGACGCCGCTCAGATATAACCCGCCGCCCTCCGACGACACGGTGTTGCCGAC
>CAYRWY010000557.1:0-3327 GCA_964427955.1 uncultured Anaerolineaceae bacterium | reverse complement strand
GGGAAGCTGACGTTCTACCGCTGAACTATACCCGCAACTCTGCCGTTATTATACGAGTGACGGCGGGCGGCTGTCAAGATAGAGTCAGGGTCCGGGCTGCCGCCGGACGCTAAAGCGCTCCGGCTATGAAAAAGCAGGGAAGCCCACTGAAGGGGCTGTTAAGAGTCTGGTTTGCAGTGCCTTTAGTGCACTTCCAGGCTTTGATCATAGCCTGGTGGCTTTAGCCCCAGGCGAGGGGCGGACCAGTGAACAGTGGTGAAATACACCCGCGCTCAGGTTGCTTGCGCGCCCGGTCAACCCTATACTTGTTCAGGAATAGATTCAGCGCCAATCGGGAGGATCGACGGATGCCATCTTTAGTGGGAACGACCCTGGGCACATATCAAGTGGCGGACTCTGTCGGTCGCGGCGGGATGGCGACGGTCTACAAAGCCTATGACCCCGCCACGGATCGCTACGTGGCGATCAAGGTGCTCTCCGAGGAATTCGCTCAAGACAGCGGGTTTCTGGCCCGCTTTGAGCGCGAGGCCAAAGTCGTCGCCAGCTTGCAGCACGTCCACATCCTGCCCGTGTTCGAATACGGTCAGAAGTCCGGGATCACCTACCTGGTGATGCCGTATATCTCCAGCGGGACGCTGCGCGACCTGCTGGAGCGCGAGCGGCTGTCGGTCGCCGAGGCCGTGCGCATCTTCGTCCAGCTTGGCGAGGCAGTGGACTACGCCCACCGGCGTAAGGTGCTGCATCGCGATCTCAAGCCGGGCAATGTGCTGCTGGATTCGAGCGGCAACGTCCTGCTCACCGATTTTGGTCTGACGCGCCTGGTCGAGACACCCAGCACGCTGACCGGCACCGGCGTGATCGGCACCCCGGCCTACATGGCCCCGGAGCAGGCGCAGGGGGAAGACGTGGACGCCCGCGGCGACATTTATTCGTTGGGGGTGATGCTCTACGAGATGATCACCGGCGATGTGCCGTTCAAGGCCGATACGCCCATCGCCGTGATTTTCAAGCACATCAACGATCCGCTGCCGTCCGCGCGCCTCAAGGTGGCCGACCTGCCGGAAGGTATCGATCAGGTGATCCTGCGCGCGACGGCCAAAAAACCAGCCGACCGTTTCCAGACGGCGGGCGAGATGGTGCAGGCGCTCCGCCGGGCGGCGAACACCCTGTTCGCGGCGACAATGCTGAACAGCGGCGCCGACTCGACCGGTTCAGGCGCGTATGTTCCAGTGTCGCCCACGATGGTGGCCCATTCGCCGCGCCGCAACCGGCGCTCGCTCGCGCTGGGGTTGGGTGTGGTGATCCTCGTGGCCGCTGCGATCGTGATCCTGGCGCTGGCCGGGGTGTTGGGTGGCGGCGATAGCGACCAGACTCCCACCTCCGGCGCCGTAGCCCAGCAGCCCACCGTAACGCCAACTGCTCTCCCGTCCGCCACCAGCACGCCGCCGCTGACGCCCATGATCCAGGCCGTGCGCACGATTCCGGTGCGCCAACAGCCCGGATCGCAGTATCCGGTGATCGGCTCGGTGGACGTTGGGCAGCGGTTGGACATCACCGGGATCAGCGAAGACGGCGCCTGGTACCAGATCCGGCTGCCGGATGGGACGCTGGGGTGGGTGGCGGCCTCTCCGGCGATGGTGAGTACGCTGGGCGATTTGGGCGGGGTGCCGGTGGTGGTGATTCTGACCGCGACGCCGACGGCGACGGCCACATCCACCGCCACGGCGACTGCGACGCCGACGGATACGCCGACGGCGACACCCACCGCGACGCCGACCAACACGCCCACGGCGACTGCGACGGTCACCGCGACGCCCACCGATACGCCGCCGCCGACCCGGACGCCATCGTTCACGCCCACCGTCACGGCCACGCCGACCGCCACGACGACGGCCACCGCGACGCCGACGCGGACGCCCACCGCCACCTTTACGCCCACGGTGACCTTGACCCTGACGCCGACTCCCTCCGTGACCTTCACGCCGTCGGCGACGCCGACCCAGACCTTGACGCTGACACCGTCGCCCGCGCCGACGCGCCCGGCGTTTGAGATGGCCGCCGAGTATAAGGAACTGGCCGTGCTGGATGCCCATAACGGCAATGCCGTCTTTGGCGTGGCCTACAGCCCGGACGGGACGCTGTTCGCGACGGTCAGCAAAGATCAGATGGCGTGGCTGTGGGACGCGGCCACGGAGCGTCCGGTCGAGACGCTGGCCGGTCACATCGGGACGGTGTTCGGCGTGGCGTTCAGCCCGGACGGGCAGCGGTTGGCGACCGCGGGGGCGGATGGCACGGTGCGCCTGTGGAACGTGGTGACCGGCTTGCAGCTCCTCGTCCTGCCCCAGCACACCGAGCGCGGCGTATTCCGCGTGGCGTTCAGCCCGGATGGGACGCTGATCGCGGCGGGCGGCCAGGATGGCTCCATCGGGTTGTGGGATGCGCAGACCGGCGAGTTAATCAAAGCCTGGACCGGGCACCAGGGCGTGGTGTACGGCGTGGCATTCAGCGCGGACAGCCGGATGCTGGCGACCAGCGGGGCCGACGATCACGTCATCCGGCTGTGGTACATGGATCGCGCCTCGCCGCAGTTTGGCTTGCAGGTCATTGCGCTGACCAGCACGCTGCAAGGACTGAACGAGATTGCGTTCAGCCCGGACGGTACGACGCTGGCCGTAGGCGGCTTTCCGCCGTCCATCGAGCTGTGGAACCTGGTGGCCGGTTCGCCGACCGCGGGCCAGGTCCGCGCCACCTTGCAGGGCCACAAGGGCAGCACGGTGACGACGCTGGCCTACAGCCCGGACGGCACGGTATTGGCTTCGGGCGGCGATGATAGTTCCGTGTTCCTGTGGGACATGCGCACCGGCACGCAGATCGCGCGCCTGCGCGGGCTGACGTCGGTGGTGCAGAGCGTGGCATTTGCGCCCGATGGCCGCCGGATCATCTGCGGCAACGACGACGGATCGCTGCGCATCTGGGGCGTGCCGTAAGCGCGCCCTGGTGACCTGCGAGGGACAATTCATGAATTGCCCTAGGTATGTCAAGTTACTGATCCTTGCATAGAAAACTAAAGTAGCTATGGCGCGAGTGTACCTCACCCCTAAGTCCCCTCTCCAAGCCTGGAGAGGGGATTTGCCAGTGCGCCCCCTCTCCATCAACAAACGGATGGAGAGGGGGATCAGAGTCTCCGTTTGCTCCCCCTCTCCATTGGCTCTTGGATGGAGAGGGGGCTGGGGGGTGAGGCCGGTTTTCCCCCTATGACACCAAATCTCGTGCTTACTGATCCTTGCAGAATAAACTAAAGTCCGCGAGACAGCACCCCCTCCTGCG
>CAYRWY010000556.1:0-3336 GCA_964427955.1 uncultured Anaerolineaceae bacterium | reverse complement strand
GGAAGATGGCGGCGGGGTGTACGCTTACGAGCGGTGGCTGGACGCGCTGAGCGCCTCCGGCGCCAATTACGCGCGCGTGAATATCGACGTGCCCTGGTTCATCGGCCTGGATTGGCCCGGCCCGGTGGGAAATTACGCCGCCGCGCAGCAAGCGGCCTGGCGGCTGGACCGCATCCTCGACATGGCTGAGGCGCGGGGCATCTACGTGCAGCTCACGCTGATCTGGTCCCAGGGCTTCGGACAGTCCAGCGCCCCGGCAGCGACGACCGGCCCCGACACCAGTGCCGACTGGGACAGCAGTCCCTATAACGTCGCCCAGGGCGGACCGTTGAGCGACCCGGCGGCGGTGTTCACCGATGCGGAGGCCACGGCGCTGCTGCACCAACGGCTGCGCTACGTGGTGGCACGGTGGGGCTACAGCGCGCACGTCTTCGCGTGGGAAGTGGTGGACCAGTTCGACGGCATGACCGGTTACGCCGATTCCGGCACGTGGCTGAAAGACTTGACTGCTCACCTGCGCCAGATCGATCCCTACCACCACCTGATCACGGCAGGCGCCCGGCAGGCGGAAACCATGCCCTGGACGCTCGCCCCGCTCGATTTTGCCGAAGTCAGCCTGTTCCCCACCGATCCGGAGAATCCCCCGGTTGATCCGGCGGGCGATGCCCTGGTCGCCATCAACCAGGCGCTCGCGGGTACGCAGGGTCCGGTGCTGCTCACCGAGTTTTCGCTCAGCCCGTGGGTCGAACCGATCACCGACGATCCAACCGGCGTGCACATCCGCACTACGGCATGGGCCGCGGCCCTGTCCGGCGCGGCGGGCGGCGCAATGCCCTGGTGGTGGGACAACTACATCGACCGGGGGAATCTGTATAACCTGTTCACGCCGCTGGCCCTGTTCACGCGCGACATTCCGTGGAATTCGGCCCGGTTGGAGCCGGTCCAGGCGGGGTTGATCGCCGCCAATCCGGTGATCTATGACATCGTGCGCTTCGACGATTTCGACCGCACCTTCCCCGGCTTTTCCCCGCCGGACACGATCTACCGTCTGACGGCAGACGGGGCGTTCCCGTCCACGCGGCAGATGTCGGCCTATCTGTACGGCGCGTTCAACCCGGAGCGCAGCCGCCCGCAGTCGTTCATCATCGCGCCGCCGGTGGACACCGAACTGCGCCTCCTGGTGCAGAGCGTCTCGTCCACGGCACCCGCGGTGCTGACGATCACTATCGACGGGAGCGAGGCGGCGCGGGTCGATTTCAGCCCGGACAGCCAGAATATTCTGATCACGCTGCCGATCAGCGCGGGCGAACACCTGGTGGTGCTGGACAATCCCGGCAATGACTGGCTGCAACTGGGTTACCTCGAACTGGCCCATTATCGCGCTCCGGCGCGGGCGCTGGCGCTGGCCGACCGGGCGCAAGGCATCGCCATCGCCTGGGTGCAGCATCGCGATTACACCTGGAAACGGGTAGCGCAGGGGGCCGCCGTCGAGTCGCTGACGTTCAGCCTGCGCCTGACCGGGATGCCGCTGGGCAACTACCGGATCACGTTCTGGGATACGGCAACCGGCAACGTCGTCGGCGAAGAAAACCTGACGCTGGACGAGCAGGCAGGCGGGGTGATGCAGATCGATCTGCTGCCGATCAGCTCGCAGTTGGCAGTGCGCGCGTTCCGCGTCGCGGGACCGGAAGGACAGCCGACGCCGGAGGCCGCGCCGTATGCTACTCGCACCCCACAGGTCAGCCTGACGGTCACGCCGCTGATCACGAACACGCCGAGACCCAGCGTCACCCCGACGGATACGCCGGAACCGACCGCTACCCGGACGTCCACCGCGACGGATACCCCGGAACCGACTGCTACCAAGACCCCCACGGTGACGGACACCCGGACGCCCACCGACACGAAGACCCCAACCGCGACGGATACGCCGAAGCCGACCGCCACCCGGACGCCGCGTCCCACGCGGACTCCCTCGCGTACGCCGACGATCACGCGCACGCCGCTGGTGACGGATACCCCGCTGCCCACAGAGCGGATCAATCCGCCGCCGACGGAAGAGGAATAATCCGTTCCAAACGACGCTGAATGCAAACGCAGGGGCGGGGTTATGAACTCTGCCCCTTTTATTTTGGCGACAGCCTGGCGGGTTTTACCTCACCCCCTCCGGCCCCCTCCCCAGTTCAGGGGCGGACAGGTGGGTCAGAAGCATTGAGTGGGCGGAAACTCGCTGCGTTTTACCTCACCCCCCGGCCCCCTCTCCACCCGGTGGCGAGGGGGAGCGGCGCCGTGGAAACGTCGATGTAGGGGCACTGCTTGCCGCGTCCTGCTTTTACTGAGGCTTGCACTGAAAAGTAAACTCTCGCGCTTCAGAGCTTTACCTCACCCCCCAACCCCCTCTCCGAGGACGGAGAGGGGACTTAGGGGTGAGGTACACTCGCGCCATAGCCACTTTAGTTTTCTATGCAAGGATCAGTAGAAATTGAGAATTGTCCCTCAATAATCCTGGTTCTCAACGCCTGTCCGCCCTTGAACCCCTCCCCAGGCAAGGTTGGGGAGGGGAGCAAACGGGCGATACGCCCGGGGGTTGAAATAAAAAACCGCCCGGTGAGAGGCCGGG
This sequence comes from uncultured Anaerolineaceae bacterium, assembly GCA_964427955.1. Taxonomy (GTDB): domain Bacteria; phylum Chloroflexota; class Anaerolineae; order Aggregatilineales; family Aggregatilineaceae; genus JACRBK01. Next base: position 716 of record CAYRWY010000556.1, on the reverse strand, counting down.
CGGTGGATGTCGTTCTCTGGCGCGTTATTTGGAGGCGTCGCGCAGGGCGAGGTAGGCCGGGCGCGGGTTGCCCGCCGGATCGAGCAGGCTCCAGAAGCACTGCTCACCGGTCACGCCGACGACCGAGCAAAAGTTCAGATTCCAGAGGAACATCGGACCGACGTAGCCCATCTCGCGGCCCAACTGGAAGCCGCGCAGGATGTAAGCCGACTGCTCGTCAAGGCTGGTGAAGGCGACAAATCCGTAATCGGTGGTTGGCTGCACGTTCAGGCCATCGTTCGACCCCCAGCCGAATTCGGTCGGCCAAATATAGGTGCCGCTGTCGCCGCTCTGGACCATGATCTGGCGGTAATCGGCGAGCGTCTGCTTGAAGAAGAAGCTGGGATGATCATCCCAGCCGGGCACGGCAGGCCGGTTGTTGCGGCAGCAGGTGCTGTCCGGCGGGTTGGCCCAGCCGTTGGGATGCGCGCCGATGGCGTCAGAATAGTCGGCGACGCCCGCCGCGTACATCTGCCGCAGGTAAACGCGGTCGTCGATGGCGTTCACGCCGTCGTTGTAACCCGTCGGGGCCAGGCCACCGGTCACGACGATGGCCTCCGAATCGGCCTGCTTGATAGCGGCGTAGGCCAGGCGCAGCAGCTCGACGTAGCTGGCGGCGCTGATGCCCTTAGACGTATTCCACTCGCGGCGGAGGTTCTGCTCGTTCCAGATCTCGT
>CAYRWY010000555.1:0-3385 GCA_964427955.1 uncultured Anaerolineaceae bacterium | reverse complement strand
AGTACCGCGAGCAGCACACCGTCAGCCGCTTGTTCGGTGCGCCGCCGGGCTACGTCGGCTTCGAGCAGGGCGGACAGCTCACCGAAGCGGTGCGCCGCCGTCCGTACCGGGTGATCCTGTTCGACGAGATCGAAAAAGCGCACCCCGAAGTCTGGAACGCGCTGATGCAGATTCTCGAAGATGGACGGATGACGGACGGTCAGGGCCGCACGGTCGATTTCCGCAATGCGGTGATCATCATGACCAGCAACCTGGGCACGGAATTCGCCCGCCAGGGCGGCGCGCTGGGCTTCGTGCCCAACGGCGATCCCGAACTGGTGGCCGATCACAAGAAGATCGATGAGGCGCTGCGCCGCAACTTCCGGCCCGAATTCCTGAACCGGATCGACGAGATCATCATCTTCGATCCGCTGACGCGCGATGACGTCCGGCAGATCGTGGATCTGCAAATGAAGGACATCGCCAAGCGGCTGGAGGAACAGGGTCTCTTCGTGGCGATGACGGAAGTCGCCCGCGACAAGCTGGCCGAGATCGGCTTCGACCCGCAGTTTGGCGCGCGCCCGCTGCGCCGGGCCTTGCAGCGTTACGTGGAAAGCCCGCTGAGCGTCCAACTGCTCAAGGGCGAATTCAAGCGCGGTGATCTGGTCGAAGTCTACGTGAACGAGAACAATGAGATCGACTTCCGCCAGGTGGAAGGCGGACCGCTGCCGGTAATCAAACGGGACGTCAACGCCCACGCCGACGCGGAATAACTGCAAAAACAGGGCATCCCGTGATCGCTGGATCACGGGATGTTTTTATTTCAGCGAACCCTCGTAGACCGTCAGGTTATCGAACGCGAGGCTGATGGTCTGGCCTTTTTTCACCCCGGCGATCAGGCCCACCTGCCCCGCTTCGCCGTGTTTGCTGTCCTTGACTTCGCCCAGAAACTTGCCGTTGGCGTACACCGCCAGGTAATTATCCACGCACACGGCGCGGATCGTGTTCGATGCCCGGCCCTGGTTGACGTGATCCGACTGGCGCCACTTGAGCAGAAAATCCAGGCTGCTCCGCGAAAATTCCGCGATCCCGAAATGCCCGTCGCCGCTGATCAGCAGGGCGTAGCCGGTGGGATTGCCCCGGCTGTCGGTCCCCAGGCGGCACATCACGCCGTAGAGGTTGTCCTTTTCGGCGCTGAACTGTTCGGTCTCGATCTCGATGATGACGTTCTGGTAGGTCTCGCCCCCCGTCCCCCACACGAACGAGGCATCGGTATCCGCGCGGTGATCGATCTGGTAGCGCCCGGCGACAATCGAGAGGACCGACTCGGGGTCCTGAGCATTGGTGGGATACTGTCCCACCTCCCAATCGCCCGTCTGGTCAAAGGTGGTCGTGAGCAGCACACTGCCTTTTTCGGCAGTACGGGACGGATCGCTGCCCCCACAGGCCGCCAAACCCAGCGCCAGAATTCCGATCCACACCACAAGTCGCCGGTGCATAGTTTTTCTCCGAGGATAGAGTGTCCAACACCGCCCAGATTGTACGGGCAATCACCACATGTTGCCTAGCGCGTGGATGATCCCGTACAGGAGCGCCCCTAGCGCCGCCGAAGCCGGGATCGTCAGCAACCAGGAGGTGATGATATGCTCGACCATACCCCAGCGCACCTTTTGCAGACGATCTGCGCTGCCCGCGCCGATGATGGCGGAACTGACGATGTGGGTGCTGCTCACCGGCCCGCCGAGCAGGACGGCGACCAGAATGACCGCGCTGGACGCCGCCTGGGCGCTGAAGCCGTGCACCGGGCGCACCCGGTAGAACTTCGCACCGAGCGTGCGGATCAGCCCCCAACTGCCGAACAACGTCCCCAGGCCCATCACTGCCGCGCTGGAAAGAATCACCCACAGTGGGACTGAAAACGCCTTGAGGTGACCGGCAGCAATCAGGCTCAAGGCGATCAGCCCCATCGTCTTTTGAGCGTCATTCGTGCCATGCAGCAGAGCCAGCAGCGTCGCGGTGAGTAGTTGGCCGCGCTTGAACCAGATGTTGACGCGGGGCGTCGCACCCTGCGCGAGAAAATAGATCAGCTTAGTGGCGAGGTAGCCCGCGGCCAGGCCCAGCAGCGGCGACAGAAACAGCGCGACCAGCACTTTGGTCAGACCGGCGGGTTGCAGATAATCCCAGCCATAGCCCGCCCCCACGGCACCCACGATCCCGCCGATGAGCGCATGAGAAATGCTGGACGGGACGCCCAGCGTCATCGTGATCAGGTTCCACCCCATTGCCGCCAGCAGCGCCGCGTAGACCACTGGGAGCGTGACCGCCTCGACTTCGACCACTTCGTGTCCGATCGTGGTGGCCACCGCCACGCCGAACAGCAGCGGACCGATCCCGTTCGCCAGCGCCGCCAGCCACAACGCCCGTCGCGGACTCAGGGCACGGGTCGAGATCACCGTCGCCACGACGCTCGAGGCGTCGTTCACCCCGTTGAGAAAACCGAAAGCCAGTGCCAGGATAATCAGAGGAATAACTTCAAGGGTAGCCAACGACATTAAGTTTTTTCCTGAGTTTCAAATTGGCAATAGCACAAAACTCTAAAGACTACTAAAATGATTGTACCATGTTAAATAAATTTTACCTTTCAAAGGTTCAAAGGCCCTATGATTGACCGTTTTTTCCATTTTTTGAAGAGTATTCCCCAACGCCTCCGCGAGCGCTTCAGACGCCGTCCGAACCAGTTCATTCAGCGGCTGCAAGAGCAGTGCACCCTCAGCATCGAGGGTACCCAGGCCCTGGTCGATTACATGGTGAAGCCCAGCAAAAAAAACGCGCAGCGGGTGCGCCAGTTGGAGCGCAATGCCGACGAAGTGCGCCGGATGCTGGTGGACGAGCTTAACCGGACGTTCGTCACGCCTATCGACCGCGAGGATATTCACGGCCTGTCGCGGGCCATCGACGACATCCTGGACGATACGTGGTTTACGATCAACGAGATGGATATTCTGGAAGTCGAGCCGAATCACTTCTTGCAGGAGATGGCCGCACTGCTGCGGCAGGGGGCAGACGAGATCAAGCTGGCCATCGACCGACTGGCCGAGCATCCCGCCGTCGCGAGCACCCACGCCATCCGCGCCAAGCAGGTCAACAACAACATGGAAACGCTGTACGCCAAGGCGCTGGCCGACTTGTTCCAGAAACCCAAAAACCTGGACAACGTCGTCACCATGCTCAAGCTGCGCGAGATTTACCGCCACCTGTTCCACGCTGCCGGGCGGATCGCCGACGCGGCCAATACGGTGGACGATATCGTGGTCAAGTTCTTCTAAAACAAAAAGCCCCCGGACGGATTTGAACCGACGACGCCAGGTTTAGGAAACCTGCGCTCTATCCTCTGAGCTACGGGGGC
>CAYRWY010000554.1:0-3385 GCA_964427955.1 uncultured Anaerolineaceae bacterium | reverse complement strand
CGGCCTTGCAACGAGTGCGCGCACTGCATCGCCGTCAACGAAGGCCGGTTTCTGGACCTGATCGAGATCGATGCGGCCTCGCATACCGGCGTGGACGACGTGCGCGATCTGCGCGACAAGATCGCGTTTTCGCCGGGCGAAGGGCGTTACAAAGTCTACATCATTGACGAAGTGCACCGTTTTTCGGGCGCGGCGTTCGATGCCCTGCTCAAGACCCTGGAAGAACCGCCCGCCCATGCGATCTTCGTGCTGGCGACGACCGAGATCGCCAAGGTGCCCGCCACGATCAAGAGCCGCTGCCTGACGTTCGAGTTCCGGCGCGTGTCGCTGGCCGAGGTAGCGGATCGCCTGGCCTGGATTGCCGAGACCGAACACGTCTCAATTGATCGCGAGGCGCTGGAACTGATCGCCCGCGAAGGCACCGGCAGCGTGCGCGACAGCATCAGCCTGCTGGATCAACTGCTGGCCGATCCGGAGATGCATATTTCGCTCGAACTGGCCGAGCAGGTGTTGGGCACGGCCAGCGGGCAGAACGTGGTCGAACTGGTCCAGGCGTTGATCGAGAACAATGCCCCGTGGGGGTTGGAGATCATCCACACCGCGGTGGACGGCGGCGCCGATCCGCGCCAGTTTGGACGGCAGGTGACGGAAGTGCTGCGGCAAATCCTGCTGATCAAGATGGCAGGGGAGACGCTGGTCGATGCGACGGCGGAGCGGCGCGCGATCCTGCGCCAGATGGCCGATGCCGTGGGACGTAAGGCCCTGCTGTCCGCCATTCGCGCGTTCAATACCGCGCTGCAAGAGTGGCAGAGCGGCTGGCAGCCCCAGCTTCCGCTCGAACTGGCGTTTTTGGAAAGCCTGAAGCCGGTGGTCGAAGATGAGCCGGAACCGGCCCCACGCCCCCAGGCTGCACCCCGGATGCCGTCCGCACCTCCACCGCCCGCCGAGCAGCCCCGCACTGCTGCCGCGGCTCCGGCGGCGGTCCCGGCCCAGGCGCTGCGCGTGGGCGATGTGAAGTCGAAGTGGGTGGATATTCAGAAGGCCGCCAAGCGCCATCACCCCTCGCTGCCCCCGCTGTTGGAGCACGTGACGGTGCGCGACATCAAAGGCGATCAGTTGATTCTGGGCACGAGCCACGTCTTCCAATCGAAAATCGAAGACAAGCGGCCTGCGCTCGAAGAGACGCTGGTCGATGTGCTCGGCGTGCACCTGCACGTCAAGGTGGTCGTCGTCAGCGAAAGCACCGGGCGCGACCAGGCGGTGGACGAACTGCTGGCCCAGGATGACGTGCTGGCGTTCGGCGTGGACGAACTCGGCGGCGAAGTCACGGATTTCGAAGAGTAGGTGTATCCTATTCACAGTAACGTAACTAGGATGGAGTGAATTTTCATGAGCAAAAGAACACGCAGTGGATTCGGTGGACCGACCGGCGGAATGCCCAATCAGGCGGCCCTGATGCGCCAGCTTCAGAAAATGCAGGACGACATCGCCTCCACTCAAAGCGCGCTGGAAAGCGAGACGATTGAGGTGAGTGTGGGCGGCGGGGCGTTGAAGATCGTCATCACCGGCCACCAGAAAGTCCAATCGATCACGATCAATCCCGAAGCCATCGACACCAGCGATCCCGACTGGCTGTCGGACATGCAAGATCTGCTGGTCGCCGCCGTCAACCAGGCCATCGAGCAAAGCCAGACGTATGCTGCCGAGCGGATGCAGGGCGTGACGGGCGGGCTGGATTCCATGCTGCCCGGTGGGATGAACGGCTTGTTCGGCTAACCGCCGGGTAGGGAGCAGGGGCGTGGTTCAACCAGGTAGTGCGCGCGGGCGGCGGGGATCGTCGCCCCTCGTGACGCTGGCGATTCTGGCGATCATTGCGGTGGCGATGGCCCTGGTCGGGCTGTTGATCTGGTCACAGATCGAGGTCAAGAAGCAGACTAAGCCGATGATCGGCCCTGGCCGGTTTTCAGATGCCACTCAGACGTATACTTTTGAGATTGGCGACGGCTGGAAGGTCATCCACCGCAAGCATCAGACGCAGGTCGTCCGCGAAGATGGCACGCTGCCCAGTTTCGATCTGGAAGTCAGGTCGATGCAGCAGATGAATCTCGTGGTGAATTGGAGCTGCCTGACCCTGGCGGACTACGTGCCCGATACCATCAAAGCGATTTCTCCCTGGGATGTGACGATCACGTATGTTAGCGTCCCTTGCTCCGAAAAAGTAGGCGAGGCCGCCATCGCCCGTGTCTACGTCACCCTGAACGATGGCAGCGGGCGGAATGCCGTGCTGGCGTTCGCCCCGCTGGATGGCGTGACCTGGGTGGTCGCCCGCACCGTGCCCTTCGAGGGCGAATCTTCCGCCGACCTGACCGCGGCCCTGACGCAAGTAGTGACGACGGCGCAGCGGCGCAAATAATCGGGGGTGTTGGTTGAGCAAAGCTATTCCCCAACCTGTCACACAGTTAGTCGAGGCCCTGTCACGCCTGCCCGGCGTCGGCCCTAAAACGGCCTCGCGCCTGACGTATTATTTATTGCGCGCCCCGGATGAGCTGTCCCAGACGCTGGCGACCGCGATCGCCGATCTGAAGGCCAAGACCCGCTACTGCTCGGTCTGCTACAATATCACCGAGAATGATCCGTGCGCGATTTGCAGCGATGGGGCGCGCGACGTCTCGCAGATCGTGGTAGTCGAAGATCCCCTGGACGTGCTGGCGGTCGAACGGACCGGCGCCTACCAGGGACGCTATCACGTCCTGCACGGCGCGATCTCGCCGGTCGATGGCATCGGGCCGGAAGACTTGAAGATTCGCGAGTTGGTCCGCCGGGTCGAGTCGGGCGGCGTGCTGGAAGTGATCGTGGCCACCAATCCGGGTATGGAAGGGGATGCCACCGCGATGTATTTGCAGCGGCAGTTGGCCCCGACCGGCGTCAAGCTGACCCGGCTGGCGCGTGGGCTGCCGACGGGCGGCGATCTCGAATACGTCGATTCGGTGACGCTGCTGCGCGCGCTGCAAGGTCGGCACACGCTTTAGGGGAAAAAATCCGGTTAACAACGGGTTTTAGTGCGATTTCCGACCAGTTTTCAGAAGTTCCTGGAATCCCCCTTGACGCCTCCAGTTAAGGGTGGTAAGATGTTGTCACGCTCGATTGAGAACAAAGCTCCACTGAAAAGTGGATGCAGGTTCTAGAAAAACTAAACGGTTCGAAAGGGGGCAACTCCAGCGCATAAGCACACTGCCTGAAAACACCAACGTTTTCGACGATGCTTCTGCCCCCGCCGGATGTGGATGTTACACACGGCGTTTTTGTTGCCTAAGCCCTTTAGTCAGAGCGAGCACCTTAACAACAGCAGAGTGACAGGAAGCAGCAAGAAGCGTGCGAGCTAAGA
>CAYRWY010000553.1:0-3408 GCA_964427955.1 uncultured Anaerolineaceae bacterium | reverse complement strand
TACAGCGCGCGCTTGATGTTCGGGAAGGCGTTCTTGCCCGCGTACACGGCGGACGAGTCGAGTTCTTCCTCGATGCGCATGAGCTGGTTGTACTTGGCGATACGGTCCGAGCGAGCGGGCGCGCCGGTCTTGATCTGGCCCGCGTTGAGCGCGACGGCGAGATCGGCGATGGTGGCGTCTTCGCTTTCACCGCTGCGATGGCTGGTAACGACCGTCCAGTTGTGGATCTGGCTCAGGCGGCTGGCCGCAATGGCTTCGGTGAGCGTGCCGATCTGGTTGACCTTGCACAGCAGGCTGTTGCACGCGCCGAGTTCGATGGCTTTTTGGACGCGCTGGGGATTGGTGACGAGCAGATCGTCGCCGACCAACTGCACGCGGTCCCCGACCTTTTGGGTCAGCATGACCCAGTGATCCCAGTCATTCTGATCCAGGCCGTCTTCGAGCGAGATGATCGGGTACTTGTTCATCCAGTTGACCCAGAATTCGACCATTTCTTCGCCGGACAGGCTGCGTTTTTCTTTGGCCAGGACGTACTTGCCATCTTTGTACAGCTCGCTGATGGCCGGATCGAGGGCGATGAAGACCTGCTCGCCCGCCTTATAACCAGCTTTTGCGATGGCTTCGAGGATCACTTCGATGGCGCCCTCGTTGCTGGGCAGGCTGGGCGCGAAACCGCCCTCGTCGCCGACGGTGGTCACGTACTTCTTGCCGCCGAGCACTTTCTTGAGGCTCTGGTAGATTTCGGCACTCCAGCGCACGGCTTCGTGGAAGGTCTCGGCCCCGACGGGCATGACCATGAATTCCTGGAAGTCAGGACCATCCGGCGCGTGCTTGCCGCCGTTGAGGATGTTCATCATCGGGACGGGCAGCACGTGGGCGTAAACGCCGCCCAGGTAACGGTAGAGAGGCAGGCCCACGCTGACCGCCGCCGCTTTGGCCGCCGCCAACGAGGCGCCGAGGATCGCGTTCGCGCCCAGGCGGCCCTTGTTCGGGGTGCCATCCAGGCCGATCAACATCTCGTCGATGCCCTTCTGATCGGTGGCGTCCCAGCCGAGCAGCGTGTCGGCGATCTCGCCGTTGACATTCTCGACCGCCTTCAGGACACCCTTGCCGCCGTAACGTTTCTTGTCGTCGTCGCGCAGTTCCACGGCTTCGTATTCGCCGGTGCTGGCCCCGCTGGGGACGATCACGATACCCCGGCTGCCGTCGTCCAGCCAGATTTCGACTTCCACGGTCGGGTTACCGCGCGAGTCAAGCACTTCGCGACCAATGATATTCTCAATAATAGACATGAGGGAACTCTCCTGGTGATCAGTTATTAGTTTTTAGTTCACAGTTATCAGTGGGGACATGAACCCATCCCCGGAAGAATCCTCGTAGGGGCGATTCATGAATCGCCCCTCGTATAGATTACAGCCCCAACGCGGCCAAAAGACCCGCGTAATCCAGGTGCTCGGACAGCATGGCCTGGAAGCGGCTGAGCTTTTCGGGCTGGGCCAGGCCGGTCCGACCGAAGATGCTCTCCACTTTTTCGACCGCTTCGAGCGTGCTGTCGGGAACCAGCAGCACCGCCACGCCCATTTCTTCGGCGCGCTTGAGAATGGTCGAGGTCGGCTGCAAATTGCCGGTCAGGACCAGGCAGGTGGTCGAAGTTTCGAGCGCCGCGGCCTGGATGTCGGTCCGGTCGCCGCCGGTGAAGACGGCCTTGTTCAACTGGCGGCGGAAGCGCGGCAGGGCCGATTCGACGGTCATGGCGCCGACGCTCATGTGCTCCACCAGCCGCTCGCGCAGGTGCGATCCGGTCAGAACCTTCGCGCCGAGACGATCCACGATCTCGCCGACGCTGAGCGCGCGCAGATACGGATCGAACGGCAGCGTGCCGAAGACACGGATATTCTGCTTTTGCAGGAAGGGCACGATCCGGGTGCGGACGTACGGCATATCTTCACGCGGGACGCCGTTGATCACGACGCCCAACAGGCGGTCGCCCAGGCGGCGCTGCGCCGAGAGAGCATCGTCCAGGGCGCACATGCCCGCGATGCAGTGCTCCGACGCATAGCTGACCACGCTCAGGGCCGGAAAATCGAGGTGCTCGACCACATTCAGGGTATTCAGCCCGACGGCATACCCCTCGCGCATACTCGCGCCGCCTTCCATGATCACGATGTCGTTATCCTGGGAGGCCGCGTCGCACGCCTGCTTGATCTCGGCCAGCAGATCGCGCTGGAGCGTGCCTTCGATCACCGTCTCCATCAACTCGGACGTGATGACGACCGGCGACAGCTCCCACGGGGGCGTCTCCAGCCCCAGCGTGCGCCGCACAAAGTCCGCGTCCTCATCCAGCACGCGCCCACCCGCCTCGTAAGGCTGCATACTGACGGGCTTCAGATAACCGACCTTCAACCCCGCCGCCTGCATCCGCAACCCCAGACCCAGCGCGAGCGCCGTCTTACCGGAATACGTACTCACTGAAGTGATATACAAACTTTTCATGCCTGCTCGTCCTCTTAGCTAGTTCAAACCCATGCCCACTAACTCTTGAGCACCAGACGCATATCCAGCGCTACTGCACCTTGTCCCCGCTCGTAGACCATCAGCGGGTTGATGTCCATTTCAACGATTTCCGGGAAGTCGGTGACCATCTGGCTAACGCGCAGCAGCGTGTCGATCATGGCGTCACGATCCGCCGGAGGACGTCCACGCACGCCGGCCAGCAGGGCACGCGCCCGGATTTCTTCCAACATTTCTTCCGCATCTTCCCGGCCAAACGGAGCGACGCGGAAGGTCACATCCTTGAGCACTTCGACCAGGATACCGCCCAACCCGAAGGTGACCAGCGGGCCAAACTGCGGATCACTGCTCATGCCGACCAGCACTTCGATGCCGCCCGTCGGGACCATTTCCTGGACCAGGCAGCCCCAGATGCGGGCATCGGGCACGTAGCGCGTGGCACGGTAGACGATCAGGTCGAAGGCGTCGCGCACATCCGCGGCGCTGCCGATGCCGACCTTCACGCCGCCGACGTCGGTCTTGTGCAGGATGTCCGGGCTGGAGATCTTGAGCACGACCGGGTAGCCGATCTCGTTGGCGATCTTGACCGCTTCGTCCGCATTGGCCGCCAGCTCGCTCTTGGGCAGGCGCAGGCCATAGGCCGCCGCCACCGACCGCGCTTCGGCCTCACCGACGCTCACCCGGCCATCCGCGCGCACCTGCTCGAAGACCTTGCGCACCGCGGCTTTGTCCACCTCGTAGCTGACGATGGTGCGTTCCGGGCGATCCCGCGCGACGATATAGTCACGCATGGCCGCAAACGCCGCCGACGCCTGTTCGGGGAACTTGTAGTTCGGAATATTGTAGCTGCCGAGAATGTCTTCACCGGCTTTGGCCCGTTCCTCGCCCATGAAGGCG
>CAYRWY010000552.1:0-3411 GCA_964427955.1 uncultured Anaerolineaceae bacterium | reverse complement strand
CGTGATCGTTGGCGTAGCCGAACCGCCCACCGCGCTTTCGGAAGCACAGGTGATCCAGGAACAACTCAAGGAAATCAACATCGACGTCGAAATCGAATCACTGGAGCTGGGGACCTACGTTGATCGCTGGCTCGCGGCTGACTTCACGGCGGCGATTGCACTTAATGGCGGGCGCGCTGATCCGTATCCCATGTACTCGCGTTATTTCCAATATGGGGCGCGTTTCGAACAGGTCGCGGGCTACGTGGACAATACCCTCGATTCGCTGATGAAAGCCGGACAAACCGAAACCGACCCGGCGAAACGCTACGAAATCTTCGCGCAGTTCCAAAAACACCTGGCCGAGACGTCGCCGTGGATATGGCTTTATACTCAGTACAACTACACGGCGCAGCAGTCATACGTTTCTGATTTCACCCCCACGCCAACCGGCTATCTGTTCTACTTGAGCGAGACCAAGCTCAACCGCTAAGTTCGGCGTGTACCATCACGGGCGGAGCGCGGGTATGCGCTCCGCCTGTATGCCTGAAGGGACAACATGCGTCGTTATCTGACTCAACGGATGCTGGCGATCATTCCCACCCTGTTGGGGGTATCCCTGCTCGTCTTCACGGCCATCCGGCTGGTTCCGGGCGATGCGATCACGTCCATGCTAGGCACGGAAGCCGGGATGCTGACCGACACCCAGCGCGCGTCTCTGGAGCGGTACTTTGGCCTCGACAAACCGGCGGCCCAGCAGTATCTCACCTGGCTGGGCGACGTGGTCCGGGGTGACCTGGGCTATTCGGTCCGGCAGGGCAGGCCCGTCCTCACGCTCATCCTGGACCATTTTCCCGTGACGCTGGAACTGGCCCTGGTGTCGCTGGTGATTGCGCTGGTCGTGGGGATCTCGATTGGGACTCTGTCGGCGGTGCTGCATAATTCGATCATCGATCTGATCGGGCGGCTGTTTTCGCTGATCGGCCTGGCCGCGCCCAACTTTTTGGTGGGAACGCTGCTGATCTACGTGTTGTCCGTCTACTTCGGCATTCTCCCCAACGCGGGCAATTATGCCGAGCTGACCGAAGACCCGGTCAAGAATATGCAGCAGATCATCTTTCCGGCCCTGACATTAGGGCTGTCGTTCTCCGCCTCGGTGATGCGAACGACGCGGTCTGCCTTGCTGGAAGTGCTGGGCGAGGACTACATCCGCACCGCCCACAGCAAGGGGTTACGGCGTCTGACGGTGGTGGTGCGCCACGCGCTGCCCAACGCCCTGATTCCGGTGGTGACCCTGGCCGGGGTTGAGCTGGGCTACCTGCTGGGGGGCGCGGTCATCGTGGAGAAAATCTTCGCGCTGCCCGGTTTGGGACGGCTGACTTTGAACGCCATTTCGCAGCGGGATTACGCGCTCATTCAGGGTGCTACCCTGTTTATTGCCATGAACTTTGTCGTGATCAACCTTGTCGTCGATCTGATTTATGCCGTCATCGATCCACGGATCTCGTATGCCAGCCAAAAATGAGTCGCTCGGCGACTTCCCGAAGGAGTCAGGCGTCCTGCGCCGCCTGTTGCGCAGCCGGAGCGGAGCACTCGGCCTTCTCATCATCATCGCCTACCTGTTCATGGCCTCGTTGGGTGCCCTGCATATCACCCCTTATCCCCCGAACGAGCAGCACCGTGTGGATCGCCTGCAAGCGCCCAGTTCGACCTATCGCCTGGGGACGGATCTGTTTGGACGCGATCTGGCCAGCCGCCTGATCAAAGGCGCGACCAATTCGCTCTACGTAGCTTTCCTGTCCGTGGCGCTGTCGGGGACGGCGGGCACGCTGATCGGGACTGTTTCGGCGTATATCGGCGGACGCTTCGATAATGTGATGATGCGCCTCATGGACGTGTTTTTCGCGTTTCCGGCTATCCTGCTGGCGCTGTTGGTGGTGGTGATCCTGGGGCGCGGACTGGATAAAACCATCATCGCCATTGCCGTCGTCTACACGCCGATTTTCGCCCGGGTGACGCGCGCCCCGGTGCTGTCGGTCAAAGAAATGGAGTTTGTGACCGCCGCGCGCTGTATCGGGATGCCGGACCACCGCATTCTGTTCCGCCACGTGTTTCCCAACACCCTCGCGCCGCTGATCGTCCAGATCAGTCTCGCGCTGTCGTGGTCCCTGCTGACCGAAGCCGGGTTGAGTTTCCTGGGATTGGGCACCCAGCCCCCCGAACCGTCCTGGGGCGTAATGCTCAGCGAAAGCCAGGGTATTTCAGAGGTTGCGCCCTGGCTGATGATCTATCCGGGTCTCGCCATCATGTTGGGTGTCCTGGGTTTTAACCTGTTGGGGGATGGTCTGCGCGATGTGCTGGACCCCAGACTCAAAAGACTAAGGTGAAATCACTATGTTGATTGTCGGTATGATCTCCGGAACGTCGGCGGATGCGGTGGACGCGGCGGTGTGCGAAATCAAGGGAACGCCGCCTCAGATCGAGGCCCGGATTGTCCATGCGATCACCTACCCCTATCCGCCGGGGTTTCAGCAGCGCATCCACCAGGCGTGCCTGCCTGCCCAAAGCCACGTAGACGAGCTGTGCCAGCTCAATGCCGATCTGGGCGAGCAATTCGCCGCCGCGGCGCTGGCGGTGATCGCGGACGCGGGCCTATCCGCCGCTGACATCGATCTGATCGGCTCGCACGGCCAGACCGTCTGGCACATGGTTGCCCCGTCCGGCGAGGCCACGTCCACGCTCCAGTTGACGGAGGCGGCCATCATCGCGGAACGAACCGGGATCACGACGGTGAGCAATTTTCGTCCCCGTGATATTGCCGCCGGGGGACAGGGTGCGCCGCTGACCAGCTATGCCGATTGGCTGCTGCTGCGTCACCCGGTGCACTGGCGGGCCGCACAAAACCTGGGCGGAATAGGAAATGTGACCTTTCTTCCTCCTGTGGCAGATCAGACCAGCCTGCCGCTGGCGTTCGACACCGGGCCGAGCAATTCCCTGATCGACGCGGCGAGCGTCATCCTGAGCCAGGGTGCGCAGCGTTATGATCACGACGGCCAATGGGCCGCTCAAGGACGTATTGACGCTGGCTGGCTGCGGGTCTTGTTAGCACATCCCTATTACCAGCGCCGCCCCCCCAAAACGACGGGCCGCGAATTGTTTGGCCCCAACATGGCGGCGGACCTGATCGCGGAAGGACGATCCAGGCAGCTACGCGACGCGGACATCATGGCGACGCTGACCGCGCTCACTGCCGCAAGCATCGCCGATGCCTACGCCCGTTTTGCTCCTGCGCCCATCGCCGAGGTCATTTTGGGCGGCGGCGGGACACGGAACCCGATATTAGTCCGTATGCTCCGCGAGCGTCTATCCCCTGCGGCGGTGCTGACACATGAAGAGGTAAGGCTGGACAGCGACAACAAAGAAGCCCTGGTT
>CAYRWY010000551.1:0-3420 GCA_964427955.1 uncultured Anaerolineaceae bacterium | reverse complement strand
GGCTCAGCACCGTGGCCGAGGGCGCGACCTACCCCGGCAGTGACCGCGCCGAGAGCAGCTACTCGTTCAAGGTCAACAAGTACGGGCGGCGCTTCGACATCCTGTGGGAAGCGCTGGTCAACGACGACCTGGACGCGCTGAAGGATACCCCGCGCCGCATGGCTCTGGCCGCGCTGCGCACCGAGATGTACTTCGCCGCCAGCCTGTACGTCGCCAACAGCACCCTGTTCACCGTCGGGCACGGCAACAAGGGCACGGCCAGACTCGCCAAGGCCGCCATCATGGCCGGCTGGAACGCGATGGTGGGCTTCGCCGACGAAAACGGGGAACCCATCTTCAACCAGCCGACCTTCCTGGTGGTGCCGCCGGTGCTGGAGATGGAGGCCATCACGATCATCGGCTCGCTGTATCTCCAGTATTCGGGCGGGGATGCCACCTCCGGGGCGGTGGCGACGGCCCAACCGACCAACAACCCGCTGTCCGGGCGGCTGCAAGTCGTGCCCGACCCGTACATCCCCATCGTGGATACGTCGCACGGCAGCACCTCGTGGTACCTGTTCGCCGATCCGGCCAACGGCCACGCGGCGGAGATGGCCTTCCTGGCGGGCTACGAAGAGCCGCAGCTCTACATGAAGACCCCGAATCAGACCCGCCTGGGCGGCGGTCCCGCCGACCCGCTGGAAGGCGACTTCGACACCGACGCCGCGGGCTACAAGGTCCGCCACGTGATGGGCGGCGCGCACGCCAACGCCGTCGGCGGGTGGCGCTTCGCGTACTGGAGCGACGGCACGGCCTAACCGGCGTCCTGCTTTGACGAGGATCGGGGAGAGGCTGCTCTCCCCGTAAGGAGGATGGAACGATGCATCACTGTATCAACTGTGGACGGCGCGCCGCGACCCGCCAGGGTGACACCTTCACCTGCGAACGCTGCCACTTCGAATGGGACGTGGCGTTCGAACAGGCCAACGCGGCCTATCTGCGCACCCAGGGCCGCACCCCGGCGCAGCCGTGGGCCGAGGAACAGGCTGCCGCTGCGGCGGTCCCGCCGGACGTGGCGGCGCTGCAGGACCTGGCGACGCCGGTCAAATTCGACGGGGCGCTGGAGGTGGGTGAGCCGCTGGGCGAGCCGCTGCCGGAGTTCGATTCCACCGTCGAGCGCGAAGCTGATCCCGCCTATGAAGCCCTGACGGTGGACGAACTGAAGACGCTGGCTGCCGAGCGGGGGATCGATCTGACCGGGCACACCCGCAAGGCGGAGATCATCGCCGCCCTACAAAAGGCCGACGCCCTCGCCGTCGAGCCGTCGGAGGAATAGCAGACCTCATGGGCGCGTATGCGGCAGTCGCGGACGTCCAGGCGCTCCTCCCGGAGTTGGTCATCGGGACGAGCAGCAAGCCCTCGACCGCGGAGGTCACGACCTTCATCACGCAGGTGGAGGCGCAGATCAACGGCGTGCTGACGGCGCAGGGCTACCCCAGCGTGCCCGCCACCGGCGTCAACGACGTCGCGCTGCTGCAAGGGGTGGTGCAGCGCAAGGTGGCCGCGCTGACCTATCTGGCGGCCTTCCCGACGGACAGCGCGCCCGACAAGGTCCGGGTCTGGAACGAGGAGTTCACCCAGTTCATGAACTGGCTGCGGCAGGGGCAGATCTCCCTGGTGGACCAACTGCCGGAGGGCGACCTCGAGCCGCTGTTCGGCGTCGTGCGCCACCCGACCCGCGACGACACTTTCACCGAACACGGCGGCCTGACCGACTGGGACGAGGTGTAACGTGCCCCGGCGACGACGTGATCAGGCGACCCGCATCAAGGCGATCGGCGGCGAGATGACCTTCTCGCTGGGCGACCCGCAGTTCGTCGAATGGCGCAGGCCGCTCGACCACTACGGCCAGGCCGTCCGGGATTTCTCGCCGGTGTACGAGGCGTTCAGCGTCTATCACCGGCGGTCCATCACCCGCAATTTCGAGGCGGAGGGCCGTCCGCGCCCGTGGCCGCCGCTGGCGAAAAGCACGATCCGGGATCGGCGGCGCAAAGGCTTCGGCCCTGGCCCGATCCTGGTCCGGACCGGCGAACTCAAGCGCCGCTTCTGGTTCTCGTGGGGCAAGCAGCAGTACCGGGTGGGGAACTTCATGCGCTACTTCCCCCACCACCAATACGGGGCGCCGCGGGCCAATCTCCCCCGCCGCGCCATGATCGTCCTGCTCCAGCAGGATAAAGCGATGTTTACGAAGCTTGCCCGACGGCACTTGAAAGGCACACCATGACCGCACCCGCTACCCTGATCGAAGACCAGATCGCCGCTCTGATGGGGGCCGACAGCCGCTTCGATGCGGTCCTGGCCTTCTTCCGCGGCGTGCCCTACCGGGTGCCGACGCAGTATTGGCCCTACGCCATGATCGTCGTCGCGACCGAGACCACGCTCCAGGAATTCACCGGCAACCGGGTGGAGCGCGCTTACGGCGGGGTGATCCAGTTCAACGTCCTGCACCAGGACGTGGTCGAGGTGGTCGCCCGGACGGCGCGCATCCCCTCCTACACCACGGTGCACGAGCTGGTCAATGCCACGGTGGCCTGCTTCAAGGCCGCGGCGCAGCGCAGCCTGGGCGGTTACACCTTCACCGGCGGTGGTGTCGAAGCCATCGTGATCGGGGAGGACCAGATCGAATATGGGTTCGCCCCTCAAAACGACCGGGACGATGCCTTCATGAACTACGGCACGGTCCCCTTCGAGGTGCGAACGATGGAGGTGCTGTGATGCCCAAAACCAAAACATCTGACCGCGTCAGGCCTGACCGCGTCAGGCTGTACGTCACCGCTCCCGAAGGGCGCTACCTGCCCGGCCTGGGGTCGCGCGAGCAGGGAGAGTTTTTCGAGGTCGATCCGGACCAGGCCGAGCGGCTGCGCGAGGTGACCGGGTTAAGCCCCACCAATCCCCCGGCCATCGAAGAAGGGGTAGCTGCCGTCGAGGAGACGGTAGAAGAGGAATCAGATCATGCCGACTGAACACGTCATCGTGAAGAAACAAAGCGCGTGGGGCACCTGGGTGACGCCCGACAAGGCCATCCCGGTGGACTCCTGGAGCCTCGATCCGGGCGTGGCCCGCGTCGAGCGCCGCCCGACCGGGGTGGGGCGCGGTCTCAAATACAACTGGTTGGGGTCGAAGCTGGTCACCGGCAGTTTCGAGCTGCCCGGCTGGATGAGCTACCTGGGGCTGTTCCTCCAGGCGGCGGGCTTCAACGACGTCACCAGCACGCTCAAGAGCACCCCGGCCTACGAGCATGGGATGCTGCCGGATGATGCCAACCTGCCGGCAGGCCTGAGCGTGCAGCTCAAGCGCACCGGGGCGGCGGCCAGCAACCTGCTGGGGGTGCTGATCTCCAAGCTCACCTTCAACTGCCAGGCGGGCGAGCCGCTCGTGATC
>CAYRWY010000550.1:0-3430 GCA_964427955.1 uncultured Anaerolineaceae bacterium | reverse complement strand
TCGTGATCCCGGCGGAGGCGACCGGAACCGCCGCGCTGAGCCTCGAACGCATGGGGATGGAGCCGGTCCCGCTGACCACTTACACGCTGGAAAAGACCGATCACCTGTTCACGCCGCCCGCGTTCGCGACGCCGGTCCTGTCCGAATTCACCGGCGTGGCCGTGCTGGAAGGGTTCAGCATCGACCAGACGACGATCACGAGCGCCGATACCCCACGCCTGACGCTGGTCTGGAAGGCCCTGAGCACGCCGGGCATCTCGTACCGGGTGTTCACACACCTGCTCAACGACCAGGGGCGCGTGATCGCCCAGCGCGACGATTACCCGGTCGGCGGCACGCGACCGACTACGGGCTGGGTGAAAGGCGAGTACATTCTCGATCCCTACGTGTTGGAGTTCAACGAAGAGGGTCGAAATTACCGGGGACCGGCCCACCTGGAAATGGGCTTCTATAACCCGGACAACAACACGCGCCTCCCGCTGGTGGGCGGGGGCGATCACGTCATTTTGCCGATAGAGATCACGGTGCAATGAGATGCCATCCTTCTTAGCTCCGCTGGCGCTGGCCTTGAGCGCCCTGGCGATCCCGATCATCCTGCTCTACATGCTGCGCCTGCGCCGTACGGAGACGCCGATTTCGAGCACTTTCTTGTGGCAGCAGTTGGTCCGCGACCGCGAAGCGAATGCGCCCTGGCAGCGGCTCCGCCTCAGTTGGCTGCTGCTGCTGCAACTGCTGATCCTGCTGGCGCTGGTGGTGGCCCTGGCGCGGCCCTTCACCAAAGTGAAGACGATCACCACCGGGCGGATCGTGCTGCTGCTGGATGCCTCGGCCAGTATGCGCGCCACCGACATGAATCCGAGCCGCTTCGCCGCCGCGCGCGACATCGGGCTGGAGATGGTCGATACGCTGGGGGCAGACGACACTATGACGGTGATCCGTGTGACCGACGTGCCGGAAGTGCTGGCCGCCGCCTCGCGCGACAAGCTGGTGCTGCGCCGGGCGATCCGGAGCGCCGAGCCGAGCGACGCCAGTGCCGACTGGTTCGCCGCCCTGACGCTGGCCGCCGCCGGAGGGGTGGGCGTCAGCGAATTGAAGGTCGTCATCGTCAGCGATGGCGGTCTGCCCGACAATCTGCCCTCGGTGCCCGGCGACATCCGCTTCGTGCCAGTGGGCAGAAGCGGCAGCAACCTGGCGATCTCGGCCCTGGCGACGTCGGCCCTGCCCGGCCATGCGCCCCAGTTGTTCGCGCGGATCAGCAATTATGGCAGCACGGCGACCGACGTGATTCTCGACGTGCGCCTGGATGGCAGCGACGTGATCTACACCGCCCGCCGCTACAACGTCCCGGCGGAAGGCTACGTCGATATTTTCGACATCGACCTGCCGGAAACGTTCGACACCCTGACCGCCGAACTCACCCTGCCCCGCAACGCCGCGATCCCCGATTATCTCGACGTGGACAACGTGGGCTACGCAGTGCGGGATCGGTCCGGGGCCGGGCGCGTGCTGCTGGTCACCCAGGAGAACCTGTTCCTGCAAGAAATCTTCCGCAGCCTGCGCGGCGTCGAGCTGTACCAGATCACGCCGGACGATCCGCTACCGCAGCAGAAATTCGATCTCACCATCTTTGACAGCACGCTGCCCGCCGCACTGCCGGAGGGCGATCTCATGATCGTCAACCCACCCGCGGGTACGGATTTCTTCCAGCTAGGCGAAACGCTGAAGCCCACCGGGCCGATCACCGCCCACGCCGACGATCCGCGTACCCGCAACCTGGCGGGGTATACCGAGACGATCAACCTGCAAAAATACCAGGTCTTGACCGGCGTCGAGTGGGGCACCGCCCTGCTCCAGGTCGATGATCATCCGCTGATCCTGGTGGGCGAGGTCGATAACCGCCAGGTCGCGATCCTGCCCTTCGACGCGCGCTATCCGAATACGGACCTGGTCTTGCAGCCCGCCTGGCCGATCCTGATCGCGGAACTCACCGCCTGGTTCTCGCCGCCGCGCGTGCTCGACGTCACCCAAAGCCTGGCGCCGGGAGGGACAGTGACGCTTCAGTTCATCGACAACGCCGACGACGCCGTGATCACCCGTCCTGGCGGACAGCGGGTGACCCTGACCGCCGAGAGCGGCGAAACGATCTTCGCCAACACGCGCCAGCCTGGGCTGTACCGGGTCGATCTGCGCCGGGGAGACGAGACGATCAAAACGGAGCAGTTCGCCGTCAACCTGTTCGACGCTGCCGAAAGCCAGATCGCGCCCCGCAGCAGTATCATGGTCGGCTCGACGGACATCGCGCGCGATGCTCGCGAGGAAACCGGACGCCGCGAGTTCTGGCCCTGGGTGGTGGGGATCGGGTTGGCCCTGCTGGCCGTCGAATGGTGGGCCTACCACCGCTCGCTGCGGCGTATTCCGCGCGTGACGCTGGCCGGTCTGCGCAGCGGTCGCGCCCAACCGGGCCGGGTCCGGCTGGCCTTCAACCGTTGGTTCCGGCGGAGTCCCCGCCGGGCTGTCCGGCCACGTTAATCCTGCCGAGGCGAAACCGTCATGAGCTTCACCAATTCCAACGCCTTGATTTTGCTCCTCCTGCTGCCGGTGCTCGTCGTGATCGGCTGGCCGCGCCTGGACTACCGCCGCCGCCGCGATACCTCCAGCCTGGGACTGCGTATGCTGCTGGCGACGTCGGCGATCATCGGGCTGGCCGGTCCCCAGATCGAACGCCGGGCGGACAAGCTCGCCGTCGTCTTTTTGATCGACGTATCAGACAGCGTGCCGCCCGCCTCCCAGAGCGCCGCCGTCGAGTACGTGCGCGCGGCAGCGGAAACGATGGGCGACAAGGATCAGGCCGCCGTGGTCGTCTTCGGCGCCGATGCCCTGGTCGAAACCCCGATCACCGAGCGATTGGAATTGGTGCAGTTGGGGTCCGATCCCATCCGGCTGAATACCGATCTGGCGGAGGCGATGCGGCTGGGCCTGGCGCTCTTCCCGGCGGATACCGCCAAGCGCATGGTCATCCTCAGCGACGGCAAGCAGACCCTCGGCGATGGCGAAGAAGTGGCCCGGCTGGCCGCGGCGACGGACGTCCAGATCGACTACGTGTACCTGGGGCCGGAGGATACCACCCAGCAGACCGTCGCCGGACCCGAAGTCATGGTCGCGGCCATTGACGTCCCCTCCACGGTGAACCAGGGTGAACGCTTCAACCTGACGGTGAGCATTTCGAGCAACCGGGCGGACAACCTGGTCAACGTGCGCGTACTGTCCGGCGGGCCGGTCATCCACGAACGCGAAGTCCTGCTGCAAAAAGGAATAACCAACGTCGTCTTCGAGAGCGTGGCCCCCACCGCGGGCTTTGCCGATTTCCACGTCGTGGTCGAACCCCGCAGCGGCGATACGTTTTATCAGAACAACCAGCTTTCGGCTTTCA
>CAYRWY010000549.1:0-3441 GCA_964427955.1 uncultured Anaerolineaceae bacterium | reverse complement strand
TGAAAGCGATCTTCGAGATCGCGCAGGAATTCTTCGCGCTGCCGGAGGGTCCACGCCCGGTCTATTCGTTCGTCAGCGCCTTCGACGTGGGCCGTAAGTCGCCGGACGAATGGGCGGAACTGCACGCGCTGGGGCTGGATCGCGCCTACATCGGGCTGGAAACGGGGGACGAGGCGCTGCTGCGCTTCCTCAACAAGCCGGGCGCGGTGCAGGACGCGGTGCAGGCCGTGCAATCATTGCGGGCGGGCGGTGTCTCGGTGGGCGTGATCCTGATGGCGGGCATCGGCGGGGACCGATATATGGCGGATCACGTCACGCACTCGGTCGAGGCGATCCGGGCGATGGACCTCGGCCCGCGCGATCAGGTCTACCTGTCCAACTACGTCCCCGCGCCGAACACCGAATACCCGGCCCTGGCCGCGGAAGCGGGACTCCGCGCCCTGGACGACGCGGAGATCGACGCGCAGATGAAGGATCTGCAAGCGCGGCTGCGGGCGGTCGCGCCGGACGCGGTCGTCTCGCCCTATCACGTCGATGGGTTCGCGCTCTAATCCCACCAGAACGCGACGCTGCGCTTGCCCAGAATCCGGTCGTCAAAGACCAACTGCGCCGGGCGATCCGCCAGCCCGTAACAGACGTGCAGGGGCAGCAGATGCTCCTCACGCGGGTGGCAGTAGCGGGCGGAGGGAGCTTGATCCCACGCGATCAACCGCTGCTCCCGCTCAGGCTCGGCCAGCAGGCCGGTGCAGGTCTCGATCAGCCAGTTCTGGAAGGCGTCATTGGCCGGATCGGGCGCATCCTGATTTTGCCAGGAGAACGCCCGCAGGTTGTGGAACGAGAAGCCGGACCCGATCACGAGGATATTCTCGGCGTTCAGCCCGCGCAGCGCCCGGCCCAGGGCGAGATGCGCGCCGGGATTCAGGCCGCGCCGCAGCGACAGTTGCAGGCAGGGAATATCCGCCTGAGGGTACATCATCTTCAGCGGGATGAAGAGGCCGTGATCGAAGCCGCGCTCAGGGTCCAGGCGCACGGGGATCTGCTGCTGTTCGAGCAGACCGGCGATCCGCTGGGCCAGTTCAGGGCTGCCCGGCGCCGGATACGTGATCTGGTAGGCTTCGGGCGGGAAGCCGTAATAATCGTAGAACATGGCCGGATGCGGGGCGGACATCAGCGTCGCCGCGTCTTCTTCCCAGTGCGCGCTGACGACCAGGATCGCCGCGGGCCGCCGGAGCCGGTCCGGCAGGGCGGTCATGAAATCCAGCATCGCCTGGTGGCCGGGATCACCGAGAATCGGCAGCGGTCCGCCGCCGTGAGAAAAATAGACTATCTGGGGGCTTGCCATGTGCATCGACCTTTCTCACACTCGACGGCTGTTAGCGACGATTGTAGCATCACGCGAGGTCGTGTGTCATGTAGATCACGGCGTGGGTTTTGCGCCCGAAGGCGCGCGGCGGCGTAGTGCGGACCGGCGTAAAGCCCAGCCGCGCCCAGAAGCGGTAACCGCCGGTATTCGCTTCCACGACCCCCAACCCGATCTCGCGCGCGCCCTGCGCTGCCGCCCACTCCTCAAACGCGCGGGTGACCGTCTCGCCCAGGCCGCGACCGCGCTGAGACGGATCGAGCAGCAGCAGGCCGATGAACCACGTGCCGGGCTGTGGATAAGCACGGATCGCATCCAGCACGCCTACCAGTGCCCCCGCCGGATCGAAAATCCCGACCAGGAACTTATCGTCCAGCGTTTTGCCGGGCGGCAGATCGGTGAAAGCCTCCTGGGCGGCGGTCGGCGCGGGCGGCTGACCTTCGATCAGGTCCGAAAAATCGGCGCAGGCGTCGAACAACGCTTGCAGTACCGCCGCGTCGCGATCCGGATGCAGCCGCGCGGTGGTATATTCTCCGACGGGGAATAAAAAGGTCATAGCGTTATAATCCTGACCTGGCTCTTTTCATTTTAGACGGGTTACGGGGTGCGCTGCCCTACGCCCACCCTACGCCATTTTTGAGGAGACCGAATGCCACTCACCCTCCACGATCTGCACGCCTGGGACGTCACGCCGGACGAGGCGATCCGGCTGCAACAGCGCCTCGCCCGACAGGTGATCACCGATCAACCGCTGCCGCTGGACGCGATCCAGACAGTGGCGGGCGTGGACGTGGGCGTGAAAGACGGGATCAGCCGGGCGGCGGTGGTCGTGCTGCGCTACCCTGAACTGGACGTGATCGAGGCGGTCACTGCCGAGCGTCCGGCCACCTTCCCTTACGTGCCCGGCCTGCTGGCCTTTCGCGAAGGCGCGGTGATCCTGGACGCTCTGCGCCAGCTTCAGCACGATCCGGACGTGTTCCTCTTCGACGGCAACGGCACCATCCACCCGCGCCGGATCGGGATCGCGTGCCATCTCGGGCTGTTTCTGGATCGTCCGACCATCGGCTGTGGCAAAACGTGGATGATGGGGGAATATACCCCGGTCCCGCCCGAAAAAGGCGGCTGGAGTCCGCTGTACGACCGGGGCGAGGTGATCGGTTCCGCGCTGCGCACGCGGGCCAACGTCCAGCCGCTCTACATCTCCGCAGGACATCGCGCCACCCAGGAAACAGCCCGTCTCCTGGCGCTGCGCTGTACGCCACGCTACCGCCAACCGGAACCGATCCGCGCCGCCCACCACGCTGCTGGTTAGACCACGCTGCCCACCAGCAACAGCAGCGCCGCGCCGGTTTTGACGAGCGGGCACAGCTTGATCGGGAGGATCGACGTTTTCGCCCCGGTCAGGGCCGTCCAGCCCGCCATCACGATCAGCATGATCGCGCTGGCCCGGTAGACGAATTCCGCCCCGGAACTGTCGATCCCTTCGGACCACGTCACGCCCAGCGCCAGCAGGCCGATGAACGCGAGCGCCAGCCCTTCGGCCACCCATTCCATCGTGATGATCTGCCGGTTATCCGGCGAGAGGGTGCCAAAGCCCGCGACCACGCTGCGGGTTGGGATGATGTGGGCGATCCCCCACGCCACGATCACGAGCGATGCCACGTAAATGAGCACGGTGTCCATCACGAGCCTCCTCACTGATACGGGTGTATGCTATTGATTACGCGAGGAGGCTCCGATGGTTGTGAGGCAGCCGGGGCTAACGCCGCAGCAGCTTGAACGCCACATCCGGCCCGTTGCCCTGGCGGAAGGCGAGCTGCATCCACAAGAAGCCCAGCGGCTCGACCAGCCGGGCGGCGGCCAGCGGCCCGCAGTCCACCGGATCGAATCCGGCATCCGTCCCCAACTGGGCGACCAACACTTTCGCGGCGGGATCATCCCCGCAGTAGAACAGGCCGCCGGCCTGCCCCTGGAACTGCGAGCGGCCCAGGTGCTCGTAGTAGATGCCGTTGAAGGCTTTCACCACGCGCGCGCCGGGTGCCCACGCCCCGACCTGCCCCGCGCCGGAGGGCGGCCGGCCC
>CAYRWY010000548.1:0-3444 GCA_964427955.1 uncultured Anaerolineaceae bacterium | reverse complement strand
GGGCGCGACGTGCGCGGGATCAAGCGCGTGCACCAGTTCGAGAAGGTCGAGATGTTCAAGTTCACGACGCCCGAAACCAGCTTCGACGAACTGCAAACGATGGTGCAGGCTGCCGAAAACGTCTGCCGGATGCTGCAAATCCCGTTCCGCCGGATCGAGATGGTGACCGGCGATCTCGGCTTCGCCGCCGCCAAGAAATATGACGTCGAAATGTGGGCGCCGGGCAGCCAGGAATGGCTCGAAGTCAGCTCGTGCAGCAACTGCACCGAGTTCCAGGCTCGCCGCGCCAACATCCGCTACCGTCCGGCCAGCGGCGGCAAAGCCCGCTACGTCCACACCCTCAACGGCTCCGGCCTGGGCATGGTGCGGGCGCTGATCGCCGTGCTGGAAAACTACCAGCAGCAGGACGGCAGCGTCGTGATCCCCACCGTGCTGCGCCCGTACATGGGCGGCCTGGAAGTGATCGAACCGGCTCGCTAACCGTGTCATCCGGCGGTCCCCGTTTTTCTGCCGTAGAGAACGGGGACCGGTATGGTATAATGAGCATGAGACTCGAGTTGACCGGGTGATCGCGTCCCGCCACGCTGCGGGATGAGGAAAGTCCGCTCTCCATAGGGCACGGTGCTGGCTAACCGCCAGGCGGGGCGACCCGACGGCCTAGTGCCACAGAGAAGGGTATTGCCTCTCCTTGTGAGGGGCGAGGGTGAAACGGCGCGGTAAGAGCGCACCGGCGCTGGTGGCAACATCAGCGGCCAGGCAAACCCCACCGGGAGCAAAACCAAGCAGGAACGAGGGGCGGCCCGTCCCATTGAGTTCCGGGTAGGTCGCTTGAGGCGGCGAGTAATCGACGTCCCAGAGAGATGATCACCGCCTGACAGCACGCTGTCGGACACAGAAAGCGGCTTATAGGTTGGCTCGAGTCTCCGAATTAGTGAGTGGGAGAAGTGAATCATGCGGCGTGTGTTGTTGTACACCGATGAGGAAGGTAACTGGATCGCCGAAGTTCCTTCACTGCCTGGTTGCGGAAGTGAAGGAAAAACACGCGAAGAGGCTATCGATAACGTGCGCGAAGCGATTGAAGTGTATGTCGAGGCCCTGGAACAAGACAGTTTGCCGATTCCTCAAGAATAGCGCATTACGAGAAAGTGTAAATCATGCAAGGTTATCTGGTACTGAACGGCGGCGACGCCTTTTCGCCGGAAAGCAAAGCGATGGATCGGACCTGGCTCAAGCTGGTCCAGGGCCAGCACAGCCCGCGGCTGATCGTGCTGCCGGTGGCCGCCGTCGAAAAACAGCAAAAGATCGCCGATCAGGTCGCGCGCTATTATTCGCACCTGGGCACGTTCGCCGAATACCGGATGATCATCGATCCCTTGAGCGCCAACACGCGTGTCGAGTACGAAGTGTTGGACAAGGTCGAGGCGATTGTCCTGATCGATGGCGGCCCGCTCGACATGGTGGAGCGGCTGCGCGGCACGCAGGCCGAAAATTCGCTGCGCCGCGCCGTGTGGGAGCGCAAAGCGGCGCTCATGGCTACCGGGGCGAGCGCGATGGCGCTGGGGGACGTGTTCTGGTTTGGCGATCAGTGGGAAGCGGGGTTGGGCATCGCGCCGCACCTGGCGATTGTGCCGCATCACAGCCTGGTCCAGATGCGCCTGACGCCGGAGCGGCTGCTGGCCGATCTGCCGGAAGGCGTGACCGTGCTCGGAATTGATCCGTCTACCATCGTAATCTGTCACCCCGACGGTCACTATCAGGTCGATGGTCGGGGCGACGTGACCATCTATCGCAATGTCGAGCAGCAGGATGTGTACACTGCCGGACAGATCTTCACGCTGGTTGCCGGGGAATAACGAAATAGCGGACTGAGGCGAATCAAAAGAGGTGATCTCTCGGCCACCTCTTTTTTCTTTATCTACGAGACCTGTGTTATACGACGATGCTCACCATGCCGCGTGCGGCGACGTAGATCACCTTCTTTGGCGGCTGGCCGTCCAGGTAACGCTGCGCGCCCTCGGACTCGACCGCCAACCGCTGCGCGTCTTCCGCGCTGATGTCGGCGGGCACGGTGATGCGGTCGCGGACCTTGCCGTTGATCTGCACCACCAGCGTGATTTCCTCTTCCGCTGCCACGTCGGCGTCGTACTGCGGCCATGCCTGGTTGTGGATGCTGTAGGGATGGCCGGTGCGCGTCCACAGTTCTTCGGTGATGAACGGCGTGATCGGGGCCATCATCAACAGCATGTTCTCGACGGCTTCGTTCCAGGCATCCCGGCTCACGTTGCCCGCCTGGATCGCGCTCTTCATAACGTTGCGCAGGCTCATCAGCGCGGCGACGGTGGTATTGAACCCGAAGGAGTCGAAACCGTCCGACACTTTCTTGATGGTCTGGTGCACTTTGCGGCGCAGAGTGCGATCCGCCTTCGGATCGGGTGTGCCCTGCGGTCCACCGCCGGTGACGATCTCCCAGACGTCGTACAGCCAGCGCACCGCGCCCTGGATGCCCTTGCTATCCCACGGGCCGCCCTGCGCCCACTCGAAGGCGAACATCAGGTAGGCGCGCACGGTATCCGCGCCGTATTCCGCCACCAGTTCGTCCGGGGCGATGACGTTGCCCTTGCTCTTGGACATCTTCTCCGCTTCCAGGTGGTAGCGGATCGATTCGACCGCCGCCTCCACGCCGGGGCGCGGGATGTCGAACGTCGTCTGCTCGTCCGTCTCCACGACCACCGAGCGCCCATCCAGGGTCGTTACGTTCAGCACCAGCTCCTTACGGGCCATCACTTCGCCCACGATGGCCGCGTCGGCGGGGGCGTTCTGCGCGCTGTCGATCACCTGGATGCGCTGCGCGACCAGTTTTTGGCCCACGAACTTGCCGTACGCCGCAATGATGTCGCCGTCGCGCGGCTCGCCCAGGATCATGCCCTGGTTGTACAGCGCCAGCATCGGCTCATCGAACATGCGGTCCGCGTCCTGGCGTCCCATCGCCCTGGCAATGGCAACCGTCGAGTCAAACTCGTGCGAGTCGCGCATGGCTTTGGTGAAGAAGCGGGTATACATCAGGTGCATGGTCGCGTGCTCGATCCCGCCGATGTACTGATCGACGGGCAGCCAGTAGGCGCCTTCTTCGGGATCGAACGGGCCGCCATCGTAGTGCGGGCTCAGGTAGCGGTACTGGTACCACGACGAGCACATGAAGGTGTCCATCGTGTCCGTTTCGCGCGTGGCCGGGCCGCCGCACTGCGGGCAGGTGGTATGCAGGAAGCCTTCGTGATATTTCAGCGGGCTTTCGCCGGTTGGCTTGAAGTCCACGTCGTCGGGCAGCAGCACCGGCAGATCTTTTTCCGGCACCGGGACGATCCCGCACTGGTCGCAGTAGATCATCGGGATCGGCGCGCCCCAGTAGCGCTGGCGGCTGATCAGCCAGTCGCGCAGGCGGTAGTT
>CAYRWY010000547.1:0-3447 GCA_964427955.1 uncultured Anaerolineaceae bacterium | reverse complement strand
TTAGAGCAGCCGGCTCATAACCGGTCGGTCGCAGGTTCGAATCCTGCCGGGCCCAACATATAAAACTACAAACCCGCTGTGAGACGGGTTTGTAGATCAGTTACAGCCTGAGACATGCGTCTCAGGCTGTTTTGTTTCGTAAAATGTATCAGATGTATTGCAACGGATAGCACAATGCGCTACTCTAGTCGGGCATGGTTAGGACAATTTGGGAGGAAAAATGCGTCGTATTTTAGCTATATTACTGATTGCCAGTTTTTTGATGATTCCTGGCCTCGTCGTTGCCCAGGACAGCGCACCTTTTACCATCCAGGCCGATGAAGCCTTACAACCGGCCCTCAACGCCCTGTACGCGGCGTCGTTCGCGGGCGCCGCGCCGAGCTACGTCGCCGAAAACGCGGACCTGTTGGTCACGTCCGACGCGGCGGCCCTGAAGGCCGCGACTGACGGTCTAGCGGATTACTTCCTGCCGGGCGCCGGGATGGTGGTCGTCAGCGGCAGTGCCGACGCCAGCACCTTCGTGAATTTCGCCGTCTCGCCCGACGGCCAGCAGGTGCTGATCGATGGCGGCTTCTTGCCTGCCAGCGTCACCATCACCGATCAGGCCGGGAACACCGTCGAGATTCCCCAGCCGGTGCGCAAGGTCATCACGCCCCACAGCATCGCTACTTATACCGTGTACGGCGTGGGCGGTGCGGATCGCCTCGTCGCGGGGGCCTTCCTGGGCGCGCGTGACGAACCCGGCATCAGCCGTATGACGCTGATCGATCCCCGCTTCCCCAACGTCGCCAGCACGACGATGACGCAGAAAGCCATCAACGTCGAGGAAGTGGCCCAACTGGCCCCGGACGTGATCCTGACCAGCAAGCGCAGCCAGTGGCTCGACTCCGTCGCGGAACTGAAGATCCCGGTGGTGTTGTTCGAAGGCGAGACGCCCGACAAGCTCAAGGAAGCCGTGCTGATCATCGGCCAGATTCTCGGCCCGAACACGGCAGCGCACGCCGAAGCCTGGATCGCGTACTACGACTCGATCCTGGCCAAGATCGCCGAAGAGACGGCTGGTGTGAGCACCCCGCCCAGCATCCTGATCGTGGGGTCCGATCCCCTGCGCGTGGCCAGCGGCGAAATGTACCAGTCGTTCATGGCCAGCGCCGCCGGGGGCCAATCCGTCAGCGCCGACCTGACCGGCTATTGGAACGACACGAATCTGGAGCAGATTTTGGTCTGGAATCCCGCTATAATCGTCGCCGTGCCCTACAGCGAAGGCTCCGCAGACACCATCAAGTCCAGCGCGGAATGGCAGGTCCTCGACGCGGTGAAAAACGGCAAGGTCTACGAGATGCCGAGCTACGTCGCGCCCTGGGATACGCCCATCCAGGAGTCGGTGCTGGGCGTGATCTGGCTGGCGTAGACGCTTTATCCCGATCAGGTCGATCTGGACTGCGCCACCGAAACCAGCTACTTCTACCGCACGTTCTATCATTATGAGATGCCGGAAGCCGAGCTAACCGCACTATGCGGGTCGTAGGTCAAGTCCGATCCCTTTTCCAACAGCACGGCACGATCGATGTCGTGCTGTTGGCCCTTCCGTTCGCGCTGCTCATCTTTGCTCTGACGTTGGGGGTCTACCCGATCAAGACCACGGACGTGGCGCGCATTCTGCTGTCGCCGGTCTATCCCCGCGCCGCCGAACATACCAGCGACGTGGCGCAAACCCTGGTGCTGCGTATCCGCCTGCCGCGCATCCTGGCCGCCATGCTGATCGGCGCGGCGATGGCCGGAACCGGCACGGCCTTTCAGGGCATCTTCAAAAATCCGCTGGTCGACTCCAATTTGCTAGGCGTCACCTCCGGGGCGGGCTTCGGCGCGGCGCTGGCGCTCTCGCTGGGATTGGCGATGTCCGAGGTACAGGTCTTCGCGTTCGTCTTCGGCCTGCTGGCGGTGACGCTGGCGTTTTTCGGCAGCCGCCTGTATCGCACCGCGCCGATGATCGTGCTGACCCTGATGGGCGTCCTGATCGGCTCCTTCTTCGGCTCGCTGACCTCGCTGCTCAAATACCTGGCCGATCCGCTCGACACCCTGCCCGCTATCACCTTCTGGCTGCTGGGCGGGCTGACCAACGTCACCTGGAAGGACATCCCGCTGCTGGCGACCGTCGTGGTGAGCGGGGGAGCCTTTCTGTGGGTGGCGCGCTGGCAGCTCAACATCCTGTCGATGGGAGACGAAGAAGCGATCACGCTGGGCATCAACGCGACCCGGATGAAACTCTCGATCATCGTCTGCTGCACGCTGATGACGGCGGCGGCGGTCTCGGTGGGCGGAGTGATCGGCTGGATCGGGCTGGTGATTCCCCACGCCGGGCGGATCATCGTCGGCCCGAATCACCTGCGGCTGGTGCCTGTTTCGCTCAGCCTGGGCGCGTGCTTTTTACTGGTGATCGACACCCTCTCGCGGGCCGTGCTGCCCGCCGAAATTCCGTTGGGGGTGCTCACGGGGCTGGTCGGCGTCCCGCTGCTGATCGCGCTGTTGCGGCGCAACCAGACGGGCTGGTGACGATGCTCAGCGCGCAACACGTCTCTTTCGCCTATACCCAGCCGGTGCTGCGCGACATCACGGTCGAGATCGAAGACGGGGAAGTGCTGTTTCTGCTGGGACGCAACGGCTGCGGCAAAACGACCCTGATGCGCTGCCTGAGCGGGATTCTCCAGCCCGATGCAGGCACCGTGCGGCTCAATGGGCGCGACATCCGCACTATCCCCCCCGCCGAGCGCGCCCGCCAGGTGGGCCTGATTCCTCAGATTCATACCCCGGCATTTGCCTATACCGTCCACGACGTCGTGCTGATGGGCCGCGCGCCGCACCTGCGGCTGTTCGACAAGCCCGGCCAGGCCGATCATACGGCCACGGATGAAGCCCTCGAACGGGTGGGGATGCTCGAATTTCGGGATCGTCCCTATACGCAGCTCAGCGGCGGGCAGCGGCAGATGGTCATGATCGCGCGCGGGCTGGCCCAACAGTGCACGCTGCTGATGATGGACGAGCCGGACGCGCATCTCGATCCGCGCAACCAGCACATCATCATGGACATCGTGCGCAGCCTGGTGCGCGAACGTCTGACCTTCGTGATCTCGTCGCACACCCCCAACCATGCCCTGGCCTATGCGGACCGGGTGCTGTTGATGGTGGAGGGGCATCCGCTGGCGCTGGGCAAGCCGTCCGACACGCTGACCGAGCCGCTGCTGTCGCGCGCCTACGATCTGGAGATGGAGATCATCCCCGACGAGCAGCACCGCCCGCGCGCCATCCTGCCACGGCAAAATCACTGGTAGGGGCGGACACCAGAGTTTTGAGAGATGATTTTCTTTTTTTCAAAGCAGGGCGCGCCCCTACGCCGACGTTTCCACCGCACCGCTCCCCCTCGCCACCGGGTGGAGAGGGGGTCGGGGG
>CAYRWY010000546.1:0-3452 GCA_964427955.1 uncultured Anaerolineaceae bacterium | reverse complement strand
CCTCTCCAGGCAAGTTGGAGAGGGAGAAGGGGGTGGGGGTTGAGGGTGAGGTAAATCTCCCTGGCCAAAGTCTGGCTATTGGTGCAAGGGTCAGTAAACCACAACTCAGGGCTTCAGGATCACCTTGCCGATGTTGCGGCGGTCCTGCAAATAGCGGTGCGCGGCGGCGGCCTCGGCCAGCGGAAATTCGCAGTCGATCCGTACCGAGAGCTGGCCCGCCTCCCACCAGCCCAGCAGCACCTCCATCCAGCCGCGCAGCAGCGGCAGCTCACCCCACAGCCGCCCCAGGTTGATCCCCAGCACGCCCTTGTTGTCGTTGGCGAAGTTCACCGGGTTGAAGCGCAGCCAGGGCACGCTCAGCGCGAATTTGACCAGCGCCGGGATCGAGCGCCGCTGGCTGGGCGCCATGCTCGATACCCCGCAGATCACCAGCCGCCCGCCCGCCGACAGCGCCCGGTAGCTCTTGAGCCAGGATCGCCCGCCGATGGAATCCACCGCGATCTGCACGCCGCGCCCATCCGTCAGGCGCTTGACCTCGCGCTCGAAATCCTGGTGGCGGTAGTCGATGGGATGCTGGACGCCCTGGTCACGCAAAAAGTCGTGCTTGCTGGCGGACGCCGTCCCGTAGATCGTCGCGTCGAAGATACGCGCGATACTGACCGCCGCCAATCCCAGCCCGCCCGCCGCCGCGTGGATCAGCACGTGCTCGCCGGGCTTGATCCCGCCCATCGCGACCAGCGCCGCATAGGCCGTGATGTGCGCCACGGGGAACGCCGCCGCCTGTTCGACCGTCATGCTGGCCGGGCGCGGGATGGCCTGCCCTGCCGGGACGACCAAATGATCGCTGTAGCCGCCGAATTTGGTCAGCGCCAGCACGTCCTCGCCGATGCGGGACTCGTCCACGCCGGGGCCGACCGCCTCGATCCGGCCCGCGACTTCGTAGCCGGGCACGAACGGCCCGCGCGGCGCATCGGGATAAATCCCCAGCCGCCCCATCACGTCCGCGAAATTCACGCCGATAGCCTCGACGGCGATCCGCACCTGTCCGGCCAGCGGTTCCAGCGTCGGCACCTCGCGCAGTTGCAGAACGTCCGGCCCGCCGGGTTTGGTGATCACGATTTGGCGCATGAATGACTCCTAGAACTTTTCAATGCAGAGCACGCGGAGAGTTGGAAAAGAGAGCAGTATTCGCTGTGCCCGTGAATAAAAAAATCCCCACCAGGAAGGGTCCTGATGGGGATAGTATACGCCCAGTTATACGCCCACATCAAAGCGGGCGAAGCGCCGGATCGTGACCACCGCGCCCAATTCGACGGTTTTCTGCTTCAGCAGCGCCTCGATGGTCAGTTCGTCGTCGCGGACGTAGACCTGCCGCAGCAGGCAGACCCGCTCGTAGAACTTGCCGAGGCGGCCTTCGACGATCCTGGCCTTGATCGCGTCTGGCTTGGTCTCGTGCGCGAGATCGGCCAGCAGTTCCGCGCGCTGGTGATCCACCACCTCGGCGGGCACGTCCTGCGGCGCCACGTAGCGCGGCCCGAAAGAGGCGATGTGCAGCGCCAACTCGTGCGCCAGGTCGCGCAGCGCGGCCCGATCCACGGCGATCCCCGCCTCGACGCCGAGTTCGATCAGCACGCCGATGCGCCCTTCCGACGCGGCGTAGAAGCCCGGCTCGGCCCCGGCGTGGATGTAACTCTCGACCACGCCCGCGCCCTGTAGGGCGTAGCGCGCCACCTGCCCGATGACGATATTCTCGTCCAGCCGGACGATCAGGTCATGCAGCGCGGCGGCGTTGGTCAGGCCATCGCCGCGATCTGCCGCCAGGACGCGCTCGACGCCGGTCAGCGTGGGATCGACGAAGACCTGATCGGCGAGGCGATGCGCCAGGGTCTTGAACTGATCCGTCTGGGCCACGAAGTCGGTTTCGCAGTTCAGCACGACCATGCTCGCCTCGTCGCCCGCATCCCGGATCACGACCAGTCCTTTGGTCGTCTCGCGGCTGGCCTTCTCCGTCGCCATCTTCAGCCCCTTCTCGCGCAGGTAGGCCAACGCCAGGCTCATGTCGCCGCCGTGCGCTTCGAGCGCCTGCTTGCAGTCGAGCACCCCGGCGTCGGTCGCTGCGCGGAGTTCTTTTACCATCAGGGCTGTGATCGTCATCGCATCCTCTTTTCGCTGCTCCGCCGTTTCTCACGCGGCGGGTTTTCGAACGATGCGCAGAAGTATAACGAACACCTTCAACCTATGTCAAGGGTTCAGTAGGGGCCATTTCATCATAGTACCGCACGATTCGGGTGCGTTATAATCACCGGACCATGCCGACACCCTTTTCTGCCGCCCCCACCCGCCAGTATGCCGCCGGCCTTGGCTTCTCCCAGGTCGGGATCGTCTCCGCTGCGCCGTCACCGTACCTGGACGCCTATCACGCCTGGATCGCCGCCGGAATGCACGGCGAGATGGGCTACCTCGCCCGCCCGGATCGCTTGAGCCGCCGCGCCGACCTGAGCGTGATCATCCCCCACGCGCGCTCGCTGGTGATGGTCGCGCTCGATTACGGCACCCTGCTGCCCGCCGCCGACCTGTCCGATCCCCGGCGCGGGCGGATGTCGAATTATGCCTGGGGCGGCGATTATCACGCCGTGATGAAACCGCGCCTGGAACGGTTGGCAGCCCGGCTGCGCGATCATTCCGGCCAGGATGTGACAATCCGCGTCTACGTGGACGATGGCCCGATCACGGAGCGATCCCACGCGCAGCAGGCCGGGCTGGGCTTCACCGGCAAAAACACCATGCTGATCCATCCCCGGCGCGGATCGTACTTCTTCCTGGGCGAACTGCTGACCACGCTGGACTTTGACGAGTACGACACGCCGCACCGCGCAACCCTGTGCGGGACGTGTACGCGCTGCCTCTCCGCCTGCCCTACCGGGGCTTTCGCCCGCCCCTACGTGCTGGACGCGCGACGCTGCATCAGCTATCTGACCATCGAACTCCGAGGATCGATCCCGGTGGAACTGCGCCCGCGGCTGGGCAACTGGGTCTACGGCTGCGACGTCTGCCAGGCGGTCTGCCCGTTTACGCGCTTCGTTCAACCCAGTCGGGAGTGGGCCTTCTGGCCGCTGGACGTGGATCGCGCCGCGCCGCCGCTGGCCGATCTGCTGGCGCTGGACGAAGATGGATTCCAGGCACGTTTCGCGGGATCAGCCATCCAGCGGATCAAGCGCGAGCGGCTGGTGCGGAATGCGTGCGTGGCAGCGGGCAACAGTGGATTGATCGAGTTCGCCCCGATCCTGGATCGGCTGGCCAGGGGCGACGAGTCCGATCTGGTGCGCGAGCACGCCGCCTGGGCGCTGGAACGGGCGCAATAAAACATTCAGCGCATGACGAGGACCAACTTGTCATGCGCTGAAGCACAAGGAGGAAAACATTGGCGCAACTCTGCGCGAAAAAGGGGTCGT
>CAYRWY010000545.1:0-3454 GCA_964427955.1 uncultured Anaerolineaceae bacterium | reverse complement strand
CCTTATTTTCCTTCATCCTCCAGGCTGCGGATGCGGGTCGGCCCCTGGCCCACCACGCGACCGCGCACCCTGGCGGCGATCTCGGCGCGGCGCAATTCCTGCGCGATCTGCGCGCGCTGCTCGCCCGACGGGCTGGCGCTCATCAGTTCGCGGGCACGGGCACGCGCCGCCTCGATCTCGTCCATGTTCAGCTCGTAGACGGATTCGGCATCGTCGGCCAGCACGGTCACCTTGTCCGGGCGCACTTCCACGATCCCGCCGTAGACGACGAAGCAGGTTTCCTCTTCGCCTTCCTTGATCCGCAGCTCGCCATAGTTGAGCGTCGTCAGCAGCGGCGTGTGATTGGGCAGCACGCCCATCACGCCCTCGCTGCCGGGGATGATCACCAGCGTGGCCTTTTCGGTATGGTACAGGCGGCGCACTCGCGACACGACTTCGACTTCGAGTGGCATCGGTTAGCCCTCTTTCTGAGACTTCTCGTACCGCTCCAACACGTCCTCAATCGGACCGGCCATCATGAACATCTGCTCCGGGATGTGATCCAGCTCGCCATCCAGGATCATGCGGAAGCCGCGCACCGTGTCCTTGATCGACACGTAGCGCCCTTCGCGGCCCGTGAACTGCTGCGCAACGAAGAACGGCTGGCTGAGGAAGAACTGGATACGGCGCGCGCGGGACACAATCGCCTTGTCGTCGTCGGACAGTTCGTCCACACCGAGGATGGCGATGATGTCTTGCAGATCCTTGTAACGCTGGAGCACGCGCTGGACTTCACGCGCGGTGCGGTAGTGTTCATCGCCCACCACCAATGGATCGAGAATACGGCTGGTGCTGGCCAGCGGATCGACCGCGGGATAGATGCCCTGCTCGACGATGGCGCGATCCAGAGCGACCGTCCCGTCCAGGTGCGAGAAGACCGCGACGGGAGCCGGATCGGAGTAGTCGTCCGCAGGCACGTAGACGGCTTGCAGTGACGTGATCGAGCCGGTCTTGGTGCTGGTGATGCGCTCTTGCAGATCGCCCATTTCCTGCGCCAGCGTAGGCTGGTAACCGACGGCGGAGGGCATACGGCCCAGCAGCGCCGACACTTCGGACCCGCTCATCGAGAAGCGGAAAATGTTGTCGATGAACAGCAGCACGTCGCGGCCCGCATCGCGGTAGTATTCGGCGATAGCGAGTCCGGCCAACGCCACGCGCAGACGCACGCCGGGCGGCTCGTTCATCTGCCCGAAGACCATCGCGGTCTGCTTGATGACGCCGCTCTCGTGCATTTCGCCGTAAAGCTGCGTGCCCTCGCGGGTGCGCTCGCCGACCCCGGCGAAGACCGAAAAGCCTTCGTGCTCGGTCGCGATGGAGCGGATCAGCTCCATGATGATGATGGTCTTGCCCGTCCCGGCCCCGCCGAAGATACCCGACTTGCCGCCCTTGCGGAACGGCGCGATCAGGTCGATGACCTTGATGCCGGTCTCGAACAGGTCCACCGTGGTGGATTGATCTTCAAAGGGCGGCGCGACGCGGTGGATCGGGTACATGGCGTCAGTCTTGACCGGCCCCTGCCCATCGACCGGGCGGCCCAGGACGTTGAGAATGCGGCCCAGCGCCGCATCGCCTACCGGGACCATGATCGGCGAGCCGGTCGCGAAGGCCGGGACGCCGCGCTGCAAGCCGTCGGTGGAGGCCATCGCCACGCACCGCACCCGGCTGCCGCCCAAATGCTGCTGGACTTCCAAAATCAGGTCGTCGTCTTCCTGGCGGGGAACCCGGATCGCATCGTAGATTTCGGGCAGCAGCCCTTCGACCGGGAACGCCACGTCCACGACGCCGCCGAGCACCTGCGAAACAGCCCCTTCCAATTCTTGTTTAACTCGTGTTGCCATAATTTCTCCTGCGAAAATAGCTTTCAGCCCTCAGCTAAAAGCCGCATGGTTACTCGGATTGTTTCAACGCTTCGACACCGCCAATGATGTCCAGGATTTCGCTGGTGATCCCCAACTGGCGGGCTTTGTTGTATTCAAGCTGCAAGGCATCCTTGAGCGATTCGGCGCTCTCGGAGGCGTTGCGCATGGCAACCATGCGCGCGCTGTGCTCGCTCGACAGGCTCTCGCGGATCGCCTGCAAGATTTGCAGCTCGGTCAGACGCGGGATGACTTCGTTCAAAATCGCCTCGGCGCTCGGCTCGTAGATGTAGACCCGGCCCTTGAAGTGCACGGCAGGCTCCGGCTCGACCAGTTCCAGGATCGCCCGGCTGCGCGCCTCGAAGGGGCGCAGCGGCAGCAGCGGCAGCACGCGCGGCTGCTGGGTGACCATGTTCACGAAATGGGTGTAGGCGATGAAGACCTCGTCCACCGGACCGCCGAGGAATTCGTCGAAGATGATACGCGCGATCTGCGCCACGTCGCCGATGTCGGGATCGGCGGGCAGATTCGAAAACTCCGCGATGATGTGCTGATCCTTCAAGAAGGCGGGCGCGTTTTCGTCCATCTCACAGCGGGCGATCCAGCGCCGGATCTGGTCACGGCCTTTGCGGCCCACCGTCACCCAGTGGACCGGGCGCTCGTAGTTCTCGACGAACCGGATCGCGCGGCGGACGATGTTGGCGTTGTAGGCCCCGGCCAGACCGCGATCCCCGGTGATCAGGACGATGGCGATATGATCGACTTGATCGCGCACTTCCAGCAAGGGGTGCAGCGGCGTGCCGGTGCTCTGCGCCGCCACGTTGACCAGCACGTCGTAGGCGTGCTGCGCATAGGGACGGCTGGACAGCACCGCATTCTGCGCCTTGCGCACCGCCGACGCCGACACCGTTTCGAGGGCGCGGGTCAATTGGTTGATATTCTTCACCGACTTGATGCGGCGTTTGATTTCACGTGTTGCGGGCATGGCTTCCCTTTCGCCGGTTACGCCGACTGGTGGAGTTCATTCCAGCTCTGGTTGAACTCGTCCAGCGCCTTGAGCAGTTCCGCCTCGATTTCGGGCTTCAGCTCGTAATTCGCCGCCGTGATTTTGCCGTCCAGATCGGCATAGTTGTTGTGCAGGAAGGTCAAGAAGCCCGCTTCCCAGTCTTTCACCTGCGGGACCGGCACCTGATCCAGCTTGCCGCGCGTCCCGGCCAGGATCAGCGAAATCTGATCGACCAGCGGAGTCGGCTGGTATTGGGGCTGCTTCAGGACTTCTTGCAGGCGCATCCCGCGATCCAACTGGCGCTGGGTTTCCTTGTCCAGATCGGAGCCGAACTGGGCGAAGGCCGCCAGACTGCGGAACTGGGCCATTTCCATACGCAGCATCCCCGCCACTTTGCGGATGATCTTGCGCTGGGCGTCACCGCCCACGCGGCTCACGCTCAAGCCGGTGTTGATGGCCGGACGCACGCCGGAGTAGAACAGGTCGCCTTCGAGGTAGATCTGGCCGTCGGTGATCGAGATCACGTTGGTCGGAATGTAGGCCGACACGTCGC
>CAYRWY010000544.1:0-3455 GCA_964427955.1 uncultured Anaerolineaceae bacterium | reverse complement strand
GGGCTTGAGAGACGTCATCGCGCATGGCTATTTCAATCTCGATCTTCAAATCATCTGGGACGTGGTAGAGAACAAGCTGCCGGACCTGGTGGCTCAGGTCAAGGCGATCCTGGATGAATCCGATCCTCCCTCTGATTAACCAGTCCAAAAGGAGTCATTTGCATGTCTACCGCCGAACAACTCAAGGAACAGGGCGTCCAGCAGTTCATGCAGGGCGATTACGAGCAGGCCGCCGAAACTTTTCGCCAGGCGATCAGCGCCTACCAGGCCGCGAACGCCGGGGATATGGCCGCCGAAATGCAGGTCAACCTGGGGCTGGCGCTGCATTCGATGGGCCAGTACGACGCGGCGCTCGAACAGATGCAGGCCGGGCACGCCACCTTCGCGCAGATGGATGATAAAAATCGTGCGGCGCAGGCGCTCGGCAATATGGCGCGCGTCCATGCCAAGCTGGGCAACACCGAGCAGGCCATCACCAACTATCGCGACGCCGCGTCCACCTTCATGGAACTGGGCGACGAGGAAAACTACGGCCAGACCATCCTGGCGATTGCCGATCTGCAACTGCGCGGCGGCAAGCTGATGCAGGCCGCTTCGACCTACGAGATCGGGCTGGACTACGTCAAGAATCCCAACGCCCGCCAGAAGCTCATGAAGAAGCTGCTGGGCGTCCGCAACCGCGTGATGGGCACCGGTGTGCCCGCCCCTGACGACAAGGAGCAGGAATGAGTCCGATCATCCAGATTTCATTTCAGGGGCCGCTGGGCACGCTGCGCGGCATTCTGCATTCTCCGGATCGCGCCCAACCTGCCCCGGCGGTGATGCTGCTGCACGGTTTCACCGGCCAGCACATCGAAGATGGCAAGCTGTTCGTCCACACAGCGCGGCACCTGGCGCAGGCTGGATTCGCCGTGCTGCGCTTCGACTTCTTCGGCTCCGGCGACAGTGACGGCGACTTCGACCAGTTCACGATCCTGACCGAAGTGGCCGACGCGGTGGCCGGGCTGAGCTGGCTGGGCCAGCAGCCGGGCATCGACGCCCACCGGATCGGCGTAGTCGGGTTGAGCATGGGCGGCGGCGTCACGGCGCTGCTGGCCGGTCAGGAGGCGCGCGTCAAGGCAGCGGTATTCTGGAATGCCGTGGGCGATGCGACGCTGCTCCCTGACGCCCCGGAAAAACAAGAAGGGCCGCTGCTCGTCGGGCCAGAGTTCGGTCCCGCCCTGCGGAAGGCGAATATCCCGGAGACGCTGCGGAAGTATGCCGGACCGGGACTGGTCGTGCACGGCACGGGCGACACGGTCGTGCCCGCCAGCCATGCCGAGGCGCTGCTGGCGGCATTAGGCCCGCGCGGCGAACTGTACGAGGTCGCGGGCGCGGATCACACCTTCCGCACGCCGGAGTGGCAGCGCGCGGCGATCAGCAAAACATCCGACTGGCTGGCGCAGCAGTTGCATCCCTAAGCGATGCCCTCGACCACCGGCCCGCTGCCCGGCACCATCGGCCCGTACGTCATCACCGCCAAGCTCGGATCGGGCGGGATGGCGACGGTGTACCGCGCCTCGCACCCCGACGGGCACGAGGTGGCGATCAAGGTGCTGGCGATCCACCTGGCCGAAAACGAGCGGATGCGTAAGCGGTTCGAGCGGGAGGCGTATGCCCTCCAGCAGCTCCATCACCCGCACATCCTCCCGGTGGAAGACTCCGGCGAGGAAGGCGGACGGCCCTATCTCGTGATGCGCCTGATGGGCGAGCGATCCCTGGCCGATCTCATCCAGCAGGGACCGCTACCGGTGACCCAGTTGGCCCGCTACACCCGGCAGATCGCCAGCGCGCTGGACTACGCCCACAGCCGGGGCATCATCCACCGCGACGTCAAGCCGAAAAACGTGCTGCTCGACGACACGAATACCCCCTGCCTGGCGGATTTTGGCGTGGCCTATTTCGTGACCAGCGAAAAGACCGAGCGCCTGACCACCGCCGGGGAATTCATCGGGACGGCGGCCTACGCCTCGCCGGAGCAATGCCGGGGCGAAGTCGAGAAGATCGACCGGACCAGCGATACCTACGCCCTGGCGGTGATGGCCTTCGAGATGGCGACCGGGCGGCTGCCGTTCGAGGGGCCGAGTTCGCTGGCGATCATCAAGAAGCAGCTTTACGATCCGCCGCCCAACCCGCTGGAATTCAACCCCCGCCTGACGCGCGAGTTTTACGCGGTGATCGTCAAGGGCATGGCCAAGCTGCCGCAGGGACGCTATCCCTCGGCGATGAAATTCAGCGAAGCCGTGGACGCCGCCTTTGGGCTGCACGTCATCCCAACCGCCGACGACGAGGAATGGCTGCGGGCGGACGTCGCGCCGGTCGCGCCGGATTGGCCGACGCCCGACGGGCCGATTTCGGAACCGATCCCCGCGATGGAGGCCGCGATCCCGTTCCGGCCCGACGAGGATGACGCCCGCGGACCCGACGATCCCTTCGCGGACATTCCCGATTTTCCCGTGGGCAGTGGGGGTGAAGACTCCGGCGAGCCGGAGGAACTGCCCCCCACCCCGGAGCTAGACGACGAGTTCGACGATTCCTTCGAGA
Organism: uncultured Anaerolineaceae bacterium; assembly: GCA_964427955.1. Taxonomy (GTDB): domain Bacteria; phylum Chloroflexota; class Anaerolineae; order Aggregatilineales; family Aggregatilineaceae; genus JACRBK01. The sequence goes on along the minus strand of CAYRWY010000544.1, from coordinate 872 downwards.
TCGGCGACGACTTCGACGAGGAAACTCCCGACGACGAGTTCCCCCCCGCGGAGGCGGTGTTCGGCGGTATCCCGACCCCGCCCGATCCGAACGTGCCACTTCCTCCCCCCTCGGCGGCAATCCATCCGATTGGGACGCGCCGCCGCCTGCCGTGGCTGCAAATCGGCGTCTACGGGACCATCGTGATCTCGGTGGTGGCGATCATGCTGGGCGCGATCATCGCCTATACGCAGTTATTCCTGCCCTCGGTGAGCCTGGATGCCACCTATCGCGGCGGACCGGGGACGCTCGCCTTCAAGTACCCGGAAAGCTGGACCACGACGACCGGCAGCCTGGCGATCCTGTCCGACCAGGCGGTGACGACCGTGATCCTGTCCGATCACCCGGTGCCGCCCGGCGGACCGTACGGCGCGGCGCGGATCGTGATCGCCGTGCAGCGCATCGATCCGGTGGACGTGTTCCACGTGGATGCCACCTGCCGGGCCCTGATCACCGCCGGGCCGCAGCGGACCTTCGACTGTTTGAAGCAGCGCGGCTTTCTGACGCCGGTCTATCAGCGCTTCGACACCCCGCGTTATCACGGTGTCCGGCTGCCGGGCACGCTCCCGCCGCAGCGCGCCTCGCAGCCCGTGATCCTGCTGCCGACCAGCGGACCACGCTGGATCGCGCTGACGATCATCCATTGGAACGACTACGACGACGCGCGCGACGTGTGGTCGCGCATCGCGAAGTCGCTGAAGAGTTCCTGATCGGCGAGGGGGTGCTACCTGCTTGCGGCGCCCGGTAGGGGTGTATGGCAATACGCCCATGTGCGTCAATTTACTGATCCTTGCATTGAAATCTAAACCCCAGCCCCTCCCCAGGCAAGCTGG
>CAYRWY010000543.1:0-3483 GCA_964427955.1 uncultured Anaerolineaceae bacterium | reverse complement strand
TAGTTAGCCGCGCTCCATCCTCAGCGTGGGTGCACGAAAATCGCGTAGTAATTGAACGCGGGCGTGCCCCACGCTGCCAGAAATTCCTCCACCGGGTAATCCACCGCCGCCCCCTGGTAGCTGTCGTTGGCGATGATCGCCGTGATCCGGCCCTGGTCGTCCAGACGCAGGCCCGTGATCCACAGGGTGTGCCACCGGATCGCCGAGCCGCGATAATAACTCAACTGCTGCGCGTCCAGGTTGACGATCGGCAGGCGTCCGGCCAGCAGCATCCACTCCAGCCGGGCCAGCGCTCGCGGGGGGGCCATTGGCGCCGCCAGCGGGCCGCCGAACACGTCGAAGGCGATCCCCTTCGCCCGCAGCGGTTGGCCGAGTCCGATCGTGCCGGATCGCGGGTCGAACCAGCCGTCGCGCTGGCCGAGATCGCGCGCCGCCTGAAGCTCGATGTCGAACCTGTAACCTAACGCTTCCAATACCGACGCCTGGGCGTACAGCGCGCAGGCATATTCGTCACCCGCCACCCAGCGTTGATCGTGCCAGTAGCCGGCCCACCGTCCCGGATCGCCGATCACCGCTCCGAAGGCGGGTTGGACGGGTCGTGCCGCAGCATGACTCACCGGAATGATCACAATGATCGCCAGGAATACGGCGAATTTGAGGCGGGTTTGGCGTTTTGTGCACATCTCTAACACTCTGGTGCTGGACATATTCGCGCCAACGTGTAAAATTTCCCCAGCAATTCATGCGAGTGTTTGGGACAAAAGCAAATTTTAGGAGACTTTCCTATGCCACACTTCTGGCGATCTATCCGGCCAGTGTTCCTGGTCACTGTCGTATCGCTGTTGGTTCTCCCCTGGGCGGCGCTGCCCGGCTATGCCCAGGATAACCAGCCCAAGCCCGTGACGATCCAGGGTACGCCCGAACTGGAGAAACTGCTCGGCGCGATCCGCGATGCCTACGTCGCGGCCCATGCCGAGGCCAGCGTCGAGATCGACCCGCGCGGCGGTCTGAGCAGTGGGTTCGACGCGCTCTGCAAGGGTGAAGTGGACGTCGTGATGTCCACCCAGCCGATCTCGGACGAGCAAGTTCAGGCGTGCGCCTCCAATGGTCAGAACTTCATCGAAGCGGTGCTGGCCTATGAGGGCGTGGCGCTGCTGCCCACGAGCGAGTCCGGCCTGGTTTGCACGACGGCGGACACGGTCAACAACGCCTGGCAGTTGGGATCGCCTGACGAAGTCAAATGGGCCGATCTGGGCTCGACCACGCTGGAATCCGCGGTGTCGTTCTATGGCCCGGACGATCTCAACCCGGCCTACCTGCTGTTCAAGTCGATGGTCCCGGCGGGCGATCTGCGGACCGACATCACCACCACCGAAGACCTGAGCGCGATTGTCTCTAAGGTCCAGGAATCCGGATCGAACGCCTTCGGCTTCGTCTCGCTGGCCGATCTGGAACGCCTCGACCCGGACGGCGCGCTGGCGCCGCTGAGCGTCCAGGATGCCGACGGCAACTGCATCGCCCCCAACCTGAGCACGCTGGCCGCGCGCACCTATCCCTATTCGCGCACCGACTACCTCTACATCAACGCCAGCAGCGCTGAGCTGCCCGACGTGCGCGCCTTCGTGCAGTTTGCGCTGGCCGACGACGGCGGAGTCAAGACCGCCAGTGCCGACCAGACCTACACCCTGGCCGATGCCTCGACCTACGAGTACGGCGTGAACAATCTCGTCAACGGCAAAGTGGGCCGGACCTTCAGCCGTCCGGTGTCGCCCGTGACGATTTCGACCGCCGAAGCCGGTACCGTGACCATCGCGGGCACCTCGGTCTTGAAGTCCGTGACCGATCCCATCGTCACCGAGTTCAAGACCCGCTTCACCGGAGCCACGGTGACGGTCGATAATACCAGCAATTCCCAGGGCTGGGAAGCTTTCTGCAAGGGCGAAGCGGACGTGGTCCAGAGCACGCGCCCGGCGACCGACGACGAAAAAGCCCTGTGCGAACAGAACGGGATCACGCCCTACACCATCAACTTCGGCCAGCAGGCGCTCGTCCTGGCCGTGCCCGCCTCGGCGGATTGGTTCGAGTGCGCGAATGCCGACGTGATCGGCAAGCTGCTGCGCGCCGGGACCGACGAAGCGTCCGCCCCGACCAAGTGGAACGAAATCAATCCCGCCTGGCCGGATACGGACATTCTGCTGGTCCTGCCGCCGCTCTCCGGTGGCGAGACCGATTACCTGGTCTTCACCCTGGTCGGCGATCTCAAGTTCGCGGTGCGCGGGGACGTGACCAATCACGCCGATCCGCTCTACCGCGCGCAGGGCGTCGCCAACACCGACAACGGCTTCACCTTCCTGTGGTGGCCGGAATTCCAGAAGAGCACCGCGGCGGTCAAGCTGCTGCCCGTCGATGGCGGCCAGGGCTGTGTCGCCCCCAGCGCCGAGACCTTCGCCGACGGCACCTATCCGCTGTCCTACCCGGTGAGCTACACCTTCAGCGAGGCGTCGTTCAGCAATCCGCTGGTGCGCGCGCTGCTGTGGCACTTCTTCGATCCGACCTCGCTGGCGACGTTCGAGGAACAGGCGTATTCCGGCCTGGACGTGGCCGCAATGGGCGATACGCAGCGCGACGAAGTCTACACGCTGCTGGCCGATTACGAATTGCAGACTGCGGCGCAGGCTGAACCGACCGCCGAACCCACGGCTGAACCGACTGCCGAAGCAACCGTCGAGCCAACTGCCGAAGCAACCGTCGAGCCGACTGTGGAAGCGACCGTTGAACCCACCGTCGAACCCACGGCTGAACCGACCGTCGCACCCACCGTCGAACCGACGGTCGAGCCGACTGCCGAACCCACGGCTGAGCCGACTGTCGAAGCAACGGTCGAACCGACCGCCGAGCCGACCAAAGCCAAGTAATCGCGCGGCAGGTTGATCTGACTAAACGAACGGGGAGCCTACGCTCCCCGTTTTTTATTCGTCGGTCAGAGTGAGGTTGATCAGGGGCAGAAGGAAATACACACCCTGCTCGTGCTCGCCGTGCGCTTCCGGCTGGACGGCGAAGCCCAGCGAGAGCTTGACGTGATAGTTGGCCTCGCGGCCATAATCGCTGTAGGACGCCAGTTGGTAACAGCCCAACTGCTTGGCCCGCCGGATAGCGTGTTTTTGCAGGGCGGTCCCGATCCCTTGTTGGCGGAAGGCGGGATGTACCGCGAAGGCGTGGATCTTGGCTTCGACCAACGTTTCACCGTCGAACGTCAGCGTCGGGCAGCCCACCTCCGGCCCAATCGGCAGCACGGCGAATTGCAGCAGCCCTGCTACTTGATGCTCCTGGAGCGCCACGAGACGGTAGCACGGGAACGACTGGAAATAACTGCCCTGGACGAATTGAAGCTGCTCCGGCGCGGCGGTGGTAAGGCAGGCGATGAAGTCGGCATAACGGGGGTGATGGTCGCCCCATTCTTCGATCTGAAAGTCGGTTGGCATC
>CAYRWY010000542.1:0-3523 GCA_964427955.1 uncultured Anaerolineaceae bacterium | reverse complement strand
TAATAACTAACCACTAATAACCCATCTACCTCCATGCCAGGAAGTAAGGATATGTCATGACCTATGCTATCGAAGTGAACGACGTGCACAAGACCTTTCCCGGCGGCATCCAGGCGCTGCGCGGGCTGAGCCTGAACGTCCGGCGGGGCGAAATCTTCGGCTTGCTGGGACCCAATGGCGCGGGCAAAAGCACGCTGATCCGTGTGATCGCCGGGCTGCATAAGCCGGATCGCGGCACGGTGAAGGTGCTCGATCAGACCATGCCGGACAAGACGATCCTGGCGCGGGTCGGCTACATGACCCAGGCGTCGGCGCTGTACGCCGACCTGACGGTGTGGCAGAATGTCGCGTTTTTCGCCGGGCTGGAAGGCTGCACCGATCCGCACGCCATCGAAGAGGCTATCGCCTTCGTCGATCTCTCGGCGCGCAAAAACAGCCGGATCGGGACGCTGTCCGGCGGAATGCGGCAGCGCGTCTCGCTGGCGTCGGTGCTGGCGCACAAGCCGGACCTGATCCTGCTGGACGAGCCGACCGTGGGCGTCGATCCGCAGCTTCGCTTCCAGTTCTGGGATCACTTCCGCCGCATGGCCGCGCAGGGGACCACGCTGCTGGTGTCCAGCCACGTCATGGACGAGGCCGAACGCTGCGACCGGTTGGGTTTCTTGCGCCAGGGCCAGTTGATCGCGGAGGGGACCGCCGCCTCGCTGCGCGCGCAGGCCGGGACCGATGATCTGGAAGAAGCCTTCTTGAAATACGCCGAGCAAAAAGGGGTAGCCAACCATGAACAGTAACCGCCGCGATTTCATCCTGGCCCGCCGCGTGATTCAGCAGCGGTTGGCCGACCGCCGCACGCTGGCGATGATGATCGTCGTGCCGATGATCCTGCTCAGCTTCATGGGCGTGCTGATCCGCAACGAGACCGGCGGGCTGAAGATTGGGCTGGTCGATAACGACCAGGGCGTCGAGCTGATGGGGCAGGCGGTCAACCTGGGCCAGCGTTTGGAGACGGTGCTGGGCACGTTCACCGAGTTCCACACCCAAACGCTGACGGCGGACGAGGCGCACCGTAAGCTGAACGATGGGAAGCTGGACGCCGTGATCACCGTCCCGGCGGACTTCACGTCGGGCGTGGTGCAGACGCATCACCTGGGGTTGGCGGTGGAGTTCGAAGGCTCCAACCCGATGATCTCCGACCGGCTGAACAAGCTGCTGGAACGGGTGGCGCTGCAAACCGCCAACGGGCTGGCGCTGATCGGATCACCGGCAGCGGACGGCGCCCCGGTCGATCTGCAAGCGACCATCGACGCGAGCTACCTGCACGGCGGGGCGCAGTACGATACGCTCGATTACATGGCTCCGGCGCTGATCGGCTTCTTCGTGTTCTTCTTCGTCTTCCTGCTGACGTGTATCTCGTTCCTGCGCGAGCGGATCGACGGCACGCTCGAACGCCTGCAAGCCACGCCGATCCGGTCGCACGAGATCATCACCGGCTACATGCTGGGCTTCCTGCTGTTCGGGCTGCTGCAAGGCGCGGTGACGCTGCTGTTCACGGTGTTCGTGCTGCACATCCACTACGCGGGCAACCTGCTGGAGATCTTCGTGGTCGAGGCGCTGCTGGTCGTGCTGTCGGTGAATGTCGGCATCTTCCTGAGCACCTTCGCCCAGAACGAGTTCCAGGTGATGCAGTTCATGCCGCTGATCGTGGTCTCGCAGGGCTTGCTGGGCGGCGTGATCTGGAAGGTCGAAGATATGCCGGGCTGGCTGGAGCCGTTTTCGCGCCTGATGCCGCTGACCTATGCCAACCAGGCGCTGCGCGATGTGATGATCAAGGGCAACTCGCTGATCGACGTGATCGGGCAGCTCTTGATCCTGATCGGCTTCGCGGTGCTGTTCGTGCTGCTGGCCTCGCGTACCGCCGGGCGGGCGAAGATCTAAGAACAGGATCAACGCCGAGACCGCGGAGGGAAAACTGTTGACATACGCTGAAATTTACCTCACCCCCCGGCCCCCTCTCCAGACTTGGAGAGGGGATTTAGGGGTGAGGTAGGAATTCGCCAACAGCATCGCAAGCTGGCGAGGGGATGGGAGATACTCTCTCTCTTTTCCCCTTGATCCTCTCTGCGGTCTCTGCGTTGCATCGCATTTCGTTTTGTCTTTTGGAGGAGTAATCATGGACGATAGCTATACTATCCGGGCGGGGCGCGAGGACGATCTCGACGCGCTGCCGGAGATCGAGCGGCAGGCGGGGCGGCTGTTCGCCGAGGCAGGCTGGGATACCAGTATATTCAGCGTGATCCCGGTCGAAAAACACCGCGAATATTGTCTCGCCGGGCGGTTATGGATCGCGGCGGATGCCCAGGATCAGCCGGTCGGCTTCGCGGTCGCATCGATCATCGATGGGCACGTACACCTGGACGAACTCGACGTGCATCCCGATCACGGGCGGCGCGGGCTGGGGCGGAGGCTGGTCGAGCAGGTGTGCGGCTGGGCGCGCGAGGCCGGATTCGAGGCCGTCACCCTGCTTACCGAACGCGATCTGCCCTGGAATGCGCCCTTTTACGCGCGGCTGGGCTTCGTCATCCTGCCCGACGACGCGCTGACTCCGGGCCTGTGCGCGCTGAGGGCCGAAGAGGTCCGCATCGGGCTGAATCCGGCTACGCGGGTGGTCATGCTGTATGCTACAATGGAATAAAAGCAGGCAGGTGAACCATGATGGTCTCGGTACGTGCAGTCTATCAGGAAGGGCAGCTCCGGCTGCTGGACCCCGTAGACCTGGTTGAAGGGCAGGTGGTCAATGTCACGATTGGCCCGGAACGCGATCTGTCCTCGGCTCAGGTGGATACCCAGTTGAGGGCGGCAGGGCTGCTGGCGGATATGCCCGATCTAGAGGATGCGGTCGAACTCACCCCTGACGAGCGCCGCCGGATCGGGCGTCTTTTTGCAGGCGAGCGCCCGTCCGAAGATCTGATCGACGAGGATCGAGGACTGTATTGAGCGTCTATTTTGCGGATACCAGTGCGTTTGCCAAACGCTATTTGCCAGAGGTGGGATCGGCCTGGGTTCAAAGCTGGATTGACCCGGCATCCGGTGCGGTCGTGTTGATTTCGGCGCTGAGTACCGTTGAATTCACCGCTCTGTTGGCTCGCCGTCAGCGCGAAGGAAACGTCACTCCGGCTGATTTTAATCGTCTGCACAGAGATTTTCTGTTTCACGTTCGCCGCCAATACCGGGTTATTGCGCTCCGGCAGTCGATTCTGACCCAAGCTCAACAACTGGTGGCGAAACATCCTCTGCGGAGTTTGGATGCGATCCAGCTTGCATCAGCTCTGGCTGCCGCCAAAACTCTCGGTGCTTTCCCGATCTTCGTCAGCGGCGACCAACGGTTGCTAACGGTGGCTGCCGCTGAAGGGTTTTCCACAGATAACCCGGCAGTTCACCCCTAAGCGCGCAATCGTATTGTTTCAGGGTGACCGCTAGAGCTGCTGGCCGATCCACGCGGTGACGATCCGGTGGTACTCCGCGC
>CAYRWY010000541.1:0-3533 GCA_964427955.1 uncultured Anaerolineaceae bacterium | reverse complement strand
GAGATGCCCTCACCCCAGCCCGTGCAGTGAGTTTACCTCACCCCCCGGCCCCCTCACCACCCGGTGGCGAGGGGGAGAGGCGCAGGGGAAACGTCGGTGTAGGGGCGCTGCTTGCCGCGCCCTGGTCGGAATAGATTACTTGATGGTGGGAGACGACACACATGGGGAAAACGGCTGTACTCTGCGAGGCGATTCACCTGGACGAGGCGCGGATCGATGCCGGGCAGAAGACCGTCGAGGTGGTGCTGATCCGGCCCGGCTGGTCGGACAACGGGCGGTATTATGCGCCGGACGTGCTGGCCCAGGCGGCGGCCCTGTTCGAAGGCGTGAAAGCCTACGCCAACCACCCGGCGCGGCGTGGGGAAGCGCGCTCCGTGCTGGACATCACCGGCGATTATACCGGCGTGCACCCCGGCGAGGCGGGCGAACTGCGGGCCACGCGCAGCGTCTTCGGCGGGGCGGGCGAGGCGGTCTGGCCGCTGATCGTGCGCAGCGTCGAGACGCGCCGCCCGGTGATCGGCCTGAGCATCAACGCGATTGGGCACGTCCGCCAGGGCAGCGCCGAAGGGCGCGAAGGGCTGATTGTGGAAGCGATCACTGCCGCGCACAGCGTGGACGACGTGACCGATCCGGCGGCGGGCGGCGGCTTCGACGCGCTGCTGGCCGGATCGGACTCGCTGACGGCGGAACTGCTGGCCGCGCTCAGTTACGAGGAATTTCTCGCCGCCCGCCCGGATTACCTGGAACGCATCCGCGAGCAGATGAAGCGGGTCCGCCAGGACGAGGCGGTGCGCGCGGCGAGTCAGGAGCGCGATCAGCTTCAGGCGGCGCTGGACGAGGCGCAGACGCAGGCCGATCTCTACCGGGCCGACGCGGATCGACTCCGCGCGCAGGTCACGCTGGAGAAACTGCTGCGCGAGGCGCACCTGCACCCCGACTGGGAACGCGATCTGCGCGCCCAGTTGGAGGAGGCCGATCCCGCCGTGTGGCCGGAGATCGTGCAGCGCGAACAGCGCAAAGCCCGGACGGCGGGCGGGCGATCCGTTCCGGTGAGCGGCGCGCCGCAGCGGGTGGCCGATCCGGTGCGGATCGAGGTGGGGCGCACGGGTCCGCTGGATATGCGCGCGATCCGCACGCCGGAGGAACTGGTCGCGGAGATCCGGCGGCGCGCCCTCACCCCCTGACCCCCTCTCCCATAGAGAGCGATGGGAGAGGGGGAAGGTGCGGGAATTTACCTCACCCCCGGCCCCTCTCCGAGGGCGGAGAGGGGAGAATGCGGTGGGGGCAGGGCTTGCTCTGCCCACGAGGTAGAGGGCGAGTGGGCTGAAAGCTGATAGCTGAGAGCTAAAGGGAGGTCTACACATGGCGGTGACGGCACAGAACGCGCTGAGCGCGATTCTGGTTCGGGATGACCTGTACGTGACGGTGAACGTCAGCGGGACCGGGCAGGAAGTCAACCCCGGCGATTACGTGGCGTTCAGCGGGCAGTACGCCATCGCGGTGAATACCGGCGTGGCGTACTGGAAGGCGTCCGGCGTGGGGATCGCGCTGGATCGCAACCCGGTCTATGACTGGGCCGGGCGTCCGGTGACGAATTCGGCGCTGCTGGTGGCGACGCGCGGCATCTTCCGCGTCTCGGCGAACTTTTCCGGGCAGCCGAACCTGGGCGTGCTGGCGGCCCCGGCGACGACCGGATCGGGCGTGAATGCGCCCTCCGGCGTGACGGGCGCCGGCGCGGCCTGGAATACGGCGCTGCCCGTGTCGGTGTCGGGCGGGACGGCGGCGGCCCCGGTGGCGGGCGTCGCGCAGGTGGTCGGCTGGACCAACACCGGCCCGGCGGGCACGGGGCAGCTCGATCTGCGCCTGTGGTCGCGCAACGCGGATTATTACTAGGGCGCGGCAAGCAGCGCCCCTACAAGTCTGACCGGGTCAGCGGGTGACGAACAGGAGACGAACATGACGATGGAACGGCTGGCCGAACTGGCCGCGCAGGTCGAACAGACGCGCGTGTACCGCGTGACGGATGCGGAGCAGGGGCAGATCGAGGAGATCACCCCGCGCGGGATGAAGATCGAGATCAACGAGGCGCTGGTCCCCTATCCGCGCACGCGGGCGGGGCACGTGACGGTGAATCCCGACCTGGCGGCGCTGGTCGAAGCCTCCGCCGGGGCGATGTCCACGGTGAATTTCCCGGACCTGCTGCGGCAGGGGCTGGTGTTCGACGCCTTCTCCGGCTACAACGAAGCGCCGGTGACGTGGCCGCTGTTTTGCCGCGAAGTCACGTCCAACAAGCCGCAGGAGGAATACCTGCGCGATGCCGGGATCGGGATGCTGCCCGCCGTGCCGGAGGGGCTGCCCTATCCGAAGGCGGCGCTGGCGCTGGATGGCGGCGTGATCATCAAAAACACCAAGTACGGGATGATCCTGCCGATCACCGAGGAAATGCGGCGCTTCGACCAGGTGGGCAAGGTGCGCGATGTCGCCAACCTGCTGGGCCGCGCGGCGCGCATGACCGAGGAGCAGCAGGTGATGAACGCCCTCACCACGGCGGCGAACTACACGCGCAACAGCACCAGCGGCGACAACGACTTCGGGGCCAATACCGCCGCGGTGGGCTTCAACGCGGCAGGGCTGGTCCAGGCCTGGACCACGCTCACCACGATGAAGGATCGCAAGACCGGCGAATACCTGGGCGTGCTGCCGGATACGCTGATCGTCACGCCGGGGGTGTGGTTCGCCGCGCGGCAGTTGATCGCCTCGCCGGAGACCATGCGCGCCGCCGGATCGGCGACTCAAGAAGTATACGGCACCGGGCTGCAAAACGCCTTCTTCGGGCTGGTGAAGACGATCATCGTCTCGCCGCTGCTGGGCGCGAGCTACCAGTGGGTGCTGCTGGAAGCCAAGCGCGCCCTGTATTTGCAGCGCGTCGATCCGCTGCAAGTGCTCCCGCCGGAGTACGACTACACCGACGACACGTGGGAATACCGCGTGCGCAACTGGTTCGGCGTCGGGATGAAGGATGATCGCTTCGCCTTCTACAGCAGCAGCAGCGCCGCGCCGACGGTGAGCTAGGGTTTACCTCACCCCCAACCCCTCTCCAGGCAAGCTGGAGAGGGGAGAAAGCAAAAAATCGGGAGGACATCATGAGCGATACCCGTGCTACCCTGGCGTGGATGGATGCGATCTGCGAGAACGTGCTGGGCGAGGCCCGGCAGGGCAACACCCTCCCGGCCAACCGGTTGGGCGCGCATCCGGCGCTGGGGCATTACTTCAACAATGTGCACTGCCTGCGCGCGATCCGGCCTGAGGCGTGGGCGCGGGAGTTTCCGGCGCTGCTGGCGGAAGCAGACCGGCTGCGCCAGGAGGACGAGGACGCGCGCCGCGCGGCGGTCCGGTTGTCGGCGCTGGAGGACAAGCTGGCCCGGCTGGCGGATCAGATCGCGGCGCTGGTGGAGAAGTAGCGGTTAGCTATCAGCTACTGATCCTTGCATTGAAATCTAAACCTGCTCCTCCCCAGGCAAGCTGGAGAGGGG
>CAYRWY010000540.1:0-3555 GCA_964427955.1 uncultured Anaerolineaceae bacterium | reverse complement strand
ACCGCCTTCGACGATCACGGCGCGCTCGACGCGTGGTTGGCGAAATAGGGAGTTCTGACGACGGGCGCGGGAAATTGCCGGTCCTGACCTGGAGAAGCCCCTATCCCCGGCTCTTCCCCCGCAAGCGATAGAGCCTACCTCACCCCCCGCCCCCCTCTCCGAGGGCGGAGAGGGGGGCGGGGGGTGAGGTACGAATTCGACAGCAGCATCGCTTGCGGGGAGGGATTTAGGGAGGGGTGCTGCGCCCCTGCACCGACGTTTCCACCGCGCCACTCCCCCTCGTCACCGGGCGGAGAGGGGGCCGGGGGGTGAGGTAATGCCCAGCACTTTTTCGCCTGCTCCATGCGGAGGATCGTAAGCATGACCTACAACGCGGTACGCCTGACCGACCGGGATGTCATCCGGGCCTATCTGAACCAGGATCGCAAGCTGACGACCTATGCGCTGGGCGATCTGGACGACGCTTTCTGGCCGGACAGCGAGTTTTTTGGGGCGTTCCGCGACGGGCGGATCGTCGCGCTGCTGCTGATCTTTCGCGGGCTGGACCCGTGTGTCCTGGCGGCCTTTGGCGAGCCGGACGGCGTCCGGGCCATCTTCGCAGCGTTCCCGCCGCCCGTCGAGGTCTATTACCTGTTCCCGCTGGACATGGACGGCATCCTGTCGGAATACTACCGGCGCTACGAAATCAAGCGCGAATGGCGGATGGTGCTCGATCACGTCCTCTTCGCGCCGCCATCACCCGACGGGATCGTGCGCATCCAGCCGGAGCAGGCCGATCTGCTGTCCGGGCTGTACCGCCACGCGGCGGGGCCGGGCGAGCAGATCGTCGCCTTCAGCCCCTGGCAGATCGCGCACGGCTGTTTTTACGGCGTCTGGCAGGACGGCGAATTGGTGGCGACGGCGGGCACCCACGTCTGGTCCCAGGCCGAGGGCGTGGCCGCGATTGGCAACGTCTTCACCCGCCCGGAATATCGCGGGCGCGGCTATGCTTCACAGTGTACGGCGGCGGTCGCGGCGGAAGCCCTGTCCGCCGGGCTGGACACCATCATCCTGAACGTGCGCGAGGACAACGACCCGGCTATCCACGTCTACGAAAAGCTCGGTTTTCGGCGCTACTGCCTGTTTTGGGAAGGGCCGGGCCTGCGGAGGTCGTCGTCTTGATCGCCCTGTCGCGCCGCTCCTTCCTCACGCTGCTGGGTGTCACTGCCGGGGGAATGATTCTACCCTTCCGGCAAGGCGTGATCCCGGTGCCGCCCTCGGTCATGCTGCACGCCCGGCAGGATCATCTCGACGATCTGCCGGACCTGCTCGACTGGCTGCGTGCGCGCGACTATACGCCCATCACCTATCGCACGCTGTGGGAGGCGCTGACGGTCGGTGATAGTTTACCGCGCCGCCCGGTGATCCTGAGCATCGACGATCTGGTGCTGGTCAAGAAGTCGAACAACTTCGATTTCATCGCGCAGATGGTCAGCATCCTGATCGAGCACACCGCGCCCGCCGTGCTGGGGATCAACACCGAGCCGCTGGTGGATGGCGCGGGGGGCCAGGTCGTTCAGCTCACCGATCAGGATGACGCGCTGTGGGCGCAGGTGCGCGCCTGGACGGAGCAGGGGATCGAGCTGGCGACGCACACTCAGAGCCACCGCAATCTGGCAGACGCCAGCATGACCCCCGCCGACTACCAGTACGAGATCGGCGGATCGGCGCAGATCATCGCGGATCGGGCCGGGCAGCCGGTAATCACGCTGGTGCTGCCGTATGGCAACGGTACGGTCAACAACCAGCACGACGGCCCGCCGCTGCCGTCCATCGTGGCCGAATGCCAGCGCAGCGGCATCGGGATGGTGATCGGCGTGGCCGGAGGGCGGGCGCCGCTGGTGCCGCAGCCTGCCGCCAGCCAGCCGGTCTACTTCATGGGCCGGGTCGGGCCGGAGCGCGATCACTTCGACACCGTGTACGGTGACATTGACTACTGGCGCAAGCAGTATTCGCCGGGACAGGCGTCCGATTTACCGTGACGCAATCGTGTGTTACAATCGGCGGCGGCTTGCATTTTAAGCAGGTAAGATAGCAGAAGCATAAGGAGTCTTGCATGACAGTTGAGCATGATGTGCGTGATCTGGGTCTGGCAACAGGTGGCCGCTACCGGATCGAATGGGCCGAGCGCGATATGCCCGTCCTGCGCCAGATCCGGGAACGGTTTGCCAAAGAACGCCCGCTGGAAGGCGTGCGGCTTTCGGCGTGCCTGCATGTGACCACGGAAACGGCGAATCTGGCCCGCACCCTCCAGGCGGGTGGCGCGGATGTCGTGCTGACGGCTTCCAATCCGCTCAGCACCCAGGATGACGTGGCGGCTTCGCTGGTCAACCATTTTGAAATCCCGGTTTTCGCCATCAAGGGCGAGGACAACTCCACTTATTACGATCATCTCCGCCGCGCGCTGGACCACAAGCCGCAGATCACGATGGACGATGGCGCGGATCTGGTCAGCGAACTCCACAAGAATCGCACCGATCTGATCAGCAACATCATCGGCGGGACCGAAGAAACTACCACCGGCGTGATTCGTCTGCGCGCGATGGCGAAAGAGGGCGCCCTCCGGTTCCCGATCATCGCCGTCAACGACAGCATGACCAAGCACCTCTTCGACAACCGCTACGGGACCGGGCAGAGCACCATCGACGGCATCGTCCGGGCGACCAACGTCCTGTTGGCCGGGCGCAATCTCGTGGTGGGCGGCTACGGCTGGTGCAGCCGCGGGATCGCGATGCGTGCGCGTGGCATGGGCGCCAACGTGATCGTGACCGAAATCGATCCGCTCAAGGCGCTCGAAGCGGTCATGGACGGCTTCCGCGTCATGCCGATGATCGAAGCGGCGCCGCAGGGCGACATTTTCGTGACCTCGACCGGCGACATCAACGTGATCGACGTCCACCACTTCGAGGTGATGAAGGACGGCGCGATTGTCTGCAACAGCGGTCACTTCAACGTCGAGATCAACATCCCCGGCCTGCAAAGCATTGCCGTCGGCGAGCCGCGCCTGGTCCGTCCCTTCGTCGAGCAGTATAAGCTCAAGGATGGCCGCGTGATCAACCTGTTGGCCGAAGGCCGCCTGGTCAATCTCGCCGCCGCCGAAGGACATCCCGCCAGCGTGATGGACATGAGCTTCGCCAACCAGTCGTTGGGCGCGGAATTCATGCTCAAGAACGGCAAGGAGTTGGGTAACAAGGTCTACACCATCCCTACGGAAATCGACCAGGAAATCGCCCGGCTCAAGCTGGAATCGATGGGCGTGACCATCGACACCCTGACCACCCAGCAGGCCGATTATCTCAACCAGTGGCAGGAAGGGACCTAGAGTCCTGCCCGATATTTGGTAGGGGCAGAGCTATGCAATTTTACAGTTTAATCCGGTAACTGGTGGAATCGGGTAGGGGCACAGTTTGCTGCGCCCGGTCGTAGGGGCGTCGCCCCTACCAAGATCCGACAATTACCGCTTCTACTGATCCTTGCATTGAAATCTAAACCCCACCCCCAGCCCCTCCCCAGGCA
>CAYRWY010000539.1:0-3576 GCA_964427955.1 uncultured Anaerolineaceae bacterium | reverse complement strand
ACGATCCACCATTTTCTGTACATCGTTTCCCACCATCTTGAAAGCCCCCCGGCTAGAAGTATGGCAGCCCCTCATACGTGAGCACGCTCAACGGGTAAATCGTACCGCCGCGCGCCACATATTCAAAAACCTCGCGCACCTCGCGCCCACGCAGCGGGTAGGCGTCGAGTTCGGGCAGCTTCACCCACTTCGCTTCCAGGGTGTGCTCGTCGGCCTGGCTCTTGGGCGGCGTATCGTCCGCCGGAGCCGCGACGAAGATCGCCCGGACGCGCGCGCCGTAGCGCTGCGGCGTATGCTCGACGCGCAGCAGCCCCTCGATCACGATGGGGATGCCCGCCTCTTCGAACGTTTCGCGGCGGGCGGCCTCGATCATGTTTTCGCCGGGTTCGACGCGCCCGGCAGGCAAATACCACAGCTCGCCATGCGAGTTTTCGTGGACGATCAGAAACTGGTCGCCGCGATGCACGACGACGAGTGAATAAAACCAGGTGGGAATGGGATCACGGGCCATACGGTTTATCCTTTGACGAACGGGCACGCAGTGTACCGCAGACCTGGAGAATTTTACAGGGGAGAATGTCTAGCGGTCACAGCCCTCGCGCGCATTCGCCGGGATCGTCACGCCGCGCTCGAAATGCGTCAGCGGGCCGAGCGGGATCGGCTGGTACAGGCTTTGATCCCACGACCACAGCGCGAAATGGATATGCGGCCCGGTGGCGTAGCCGCTGCGGCCCATCACGCCGATCAGCCGCCCGGCGTCCACTGGCCCGATCTCGACCCACTCGAAATCCGGCAGCGTTTCGACGTCCCACAAGGCCAGCGTCCCCGGCGGATCGAGGTGGCCGTACAGCGTGCTCGTGACGCCGTCGGCGGCGATCACACGCGCGGCCAGCCCGACGTCGATCATCTGATCGGCGGTGCCGTAGCGTTTGAGGTACAGCGTCCCGGCGTGCGCGGCATAGACTCCGGCGCTGCCCGGCGCCAGCGGCGCGAAATCGACGGCGAAGCGGTTCTGCGGGGTCGAGTGATGGTAGCCCCACGACACGGCCCAGTCCTGCGCGCAGTCGAACGGCAGCCGCAGCGGGATCGGAGTGGCGGGCACGCCTGGCGCGGGCAGATCGGGATCGGCAGGGATGGTCCCCCGCAGCGCGCGCGCCAGATCGGCCAACTGCGCCTCACGCACCCAGCCCAGCAGCATGAACCCGCCCGGATTGCGCAGGTCTTCGGGGATGAAGCGATCCCGGTAACGCTCGGTGCGGGCGGCGGTCGGCAGCGCCGTGGTGATCGTCTGTCCGCCGCGCGTGTCGTGGCGCAGGATACGGCGCTCGATGGGCGGTGCTGCCGCGTAGTGGATCGTTCCCTGGTCGAGATCGTGCTGGATCAGCGCGGGGGTGTAATGTTCGAGCGGGCCGACGTAGATCGCCTGATCGGGCGCGGGCGTCCAGGCGGGCAGGGCATACAGGCCGTGCGCGTCGAAGACCACCAGCCAGTGCCCGGCGTCGGGCGGTGCGATGGCGTCCGGGACGGTCGGCGGCGCGATCTCGCCCGGCCAGCCGACCAGCACCGGCGCGGCCCCGTCTTCCGGCAGGGTGACGATCAGCGGCATCTCGAAGCGGGTCAGGGGCCGGTCATTCGCGTCGGTCGCGCGGATCGCATAATCCGCCGGATCGGCGCGGGTGACGCTGAGGTGCGTGGTATCGTTGACGGTGGCGTAGCCGATTTCGAGCACTACGCCGGTCGTCGGCAGGCGGAACACCCCCTGCGTGGTGGGCGTGATCAGCAGCACATCCCGGACCGGCGCCGCCTGCGCGTGCACCGGGCGGAGTCCCGATCCGAGGAGGAGGACGATCCCCAGCAGGTTGGATGTGCGCCTGATGTTCACCGAGTCAATGCCGTAGGGTTGGGGCGACCCGCCGGATCGCCCCTTCTGCCGCGCCTATTTCGCCTGCTGTTGGTCCCACAGTTGGCGGGTGAGCTGCGCGTGCCCGGCGTGCATGGCGGTATGTTCCAGCACGTGCCCGACGCACCACGCCACCGTTACCAGGCTGCCATCGCGCGGGAATTTGCGCGTCGCTTCCAGGTCTGCCGGAGTCAGTTTTTCGATCACGCCGCGCACGTAGGCGAACGACTCGTCCATGCGCTGCTTCAAGATGTCCACGCCGAGGCCCACGGTGGCGAACTCCGCCGCGCGATCCCGGTGGGACGATTCTTCGGCGATCACGTCGCCGATCAGGTAGCGCGCCGATCCGGCGACGTGCACGGCCAGGACCGCGAGGGAATTGGTGTTCGGGCCGGGCGCCCAATCCAGCCCGGCCTGGGGCAGCCCGTCCATCGCGTGCTGAATTTCAAGGAACATCGATTGCAGGATGCGCAGCCACACCCCGGAAAAGCTTTCAGTCGGTGTAATCGTCATGATCTCAGGTTTCCTTTCTTACTCAGTGCCAGGTGGCGGTGTCAGGGTAGATGGAGGCGGCACGCTGTCATCGTCGCCGGAGCGGGTTGGCACCGCAGACGGCGCGCCGGAATCGGTCGGACCGGCATAAGGCGGGCGCGCGTGCGGCGCTCCCAGCCCGGCAGCATGGGCGGCGACCTGCGGCCAGATCACCTCGACAGCCTGCTTCACGGCGGGATCGTTGGGGTTGATCGCGCGGGCCTGCTGGACGTAGTTCCAGGCTTGTTCGGGCGTGTCGGACAGGTTGGCCAGTTGCAGCCAGGCTTGCAGGTGGCGGGGCTGCATTTGCAGCACGCGCGTGAAATGCTGGCGCGCTTCGTCACGCCGCCCGCCCAGCGCCGCCATCACGCCCATGTTGTAGAACGTGTCGGGATTGCCGCCCGTGACCGTCCCGCCCATGTGCCCCAGCGGGGGCTGCGGGGCGGGGTTGGATTTGCCAAAGCCGGGGATCAGCGGTTGGGCCGGTGTGCCGGGCGGAATCAGGCTGCGGCTGCCGGTTTGTCCCCCCAGGAAAGCGGCGGCAAAAAACAGGAGGAAGAACGTGACCTTGAGAATGAGCGACGACATGCTGACCATCAGCACGCACACCAGCCCATAGCTGAACACCACGCCCAGCCCCACCAGGATGCCATACCCCACGGCCTGTTCCGGGGAATCGGCCCGGCGGGCGGTGCGCCGCGCCACGAGATAGGTCATCACCGTGACGACCATCCACTGCCCGGCATACATCAAGTTGATGGTCGTGCCATAATCGTGGACCAGGGTTTCCAGTTCGCTGTTGGCTTTTTCGGGCGGCGTGTCGGGATCGAAGGCCACCTTGAAGAAGTCGGAGAAGCGGGTCGCCATATCCTGTGGCATGAACAGGGCCAGGCCGCAGGAGAAGAGGAACCACAACGCCATCGATCCGACGAAGATCAGCATCACGGCCTGGACGACCCGGCCATAACGTACGTTTTCGAGAGACATAACCTTCCTCGCCTGAACAGGCTGAAACACACATCCCCAGTATAACACGCGGCGCGCAAACCGTCTGTGCTCCGACCTGCCAAGTCGGCCCCTCCTCGCACCGTGATGCTGTTGGCGAATTCATACCTCACCCCTAAATCCCCTCTCCAAGTCTGGAG
>CAYRWY010000538.1:0-3592 GCA_964427955.1 uncultured Anaerolineaceae bacterium | reverse complement strand
GTCACGCACCGTCAGCAGACAGTGCACGGTGTACCCCGCCGCGTGCAACGGCTCGCGCGCGCCGCGTCCCAGGTCCAGCACGGCCAGCACCGCCCGAATCTCCAGCCCGACCTGGCGAGCCTGGCGCGCCAGCGCGGCAGCCTGACCCGGATCGATCAGCACGTCGGAGAGCAGCACGGTGGGATGGCCCACATCATACGCCCCTTCGATAGCCCCACGATGATCGCCGTAAGGATAGACCATCGGCAGACCGGAATACAGCGCCAGCGCCGTTCCAATGGGGATCGCGTCGGCAGTGGTCAGCAGGCGATCCGCCGCCAGGCCGGGCAGCAGATCCGCCAGCGCCGCCGCCGTGTCGCGCAGCAGCGCCGGATAGGAGGGCAGCCAGCGCAGATGCACGGCCAGCGGCCAGATCGCGCCGTCCGGCTGGACGAAGCGGCCAAACTGGATGAGGCCCGCGCGGGCGAGCGATAGGGCTAACGAGTCCAACGCTACTCCAACACCTTCTTCAGGGCGCCGTAGGAAATCACGTCGCTGATATTTTCGACAAAAGGAATGTAGTCCGGCCTCGGATTCGCCAGCGATCCGCGCAGGATGATCGACGCCAGATCGCAGTCTCTAGCCCCACGGCAGGTCGAGAGCACGCAGCCTTCCGCTGCGAAGCCGGTCACGATCACGGTATCGATCCCCTGCTGGCGCAGTTCGTCCGCCAGGGGCGTCTTGTTGAAGGAATTCCCATAGGTCTTGTGGACGCGCAGATCCGCGGGGAGCAGCTCGATCTCGTCCAGCACCTCGAAGCCGGGTTCGCCAGGGACGAGATTGTCGCCGGTATGCATGTGCTGGACGCACACCACCGGCAACTGCTTTTCACGGAAAAGCGCGATGGCGGCATTGATGTATTCAACGGCCCCGTCCATCGACTGCGCGGTCGCCGGGCTGTTCTTGTAAAACTCCTTTTGCATGTCGATCACTAACAAGGCGGGCTTCATTTGAACCTCCTCAAAGCTCAATCGATCAGAAGGTTATACGCGCCCTAGCGGGACGGCTGATCCATGTGCCGCAGCAAATGCCACGCCATACTAATAGCCCAGGTGCCGGCCCAGACCGGCGCTTCGACCCCCGCGCCGCCGTAGCGATAACCGCGCGTGCGGTCGCCGGTGCGCGTCAGGGCAGTGATCCCGGTCCCCGCGTCGTGGGTGACGAAGGCCAGCACCACGTCCGCGCCGCTCGCGTCGAGCAGCCGCCGCGCTTCGGCCCGCGACAGTTCGCTGAAATCGGACGGCGCGCTCGACTGTCCGAGCCGGGCCAGGAGCGTGTCGAGATCGGTCTCGGCGATCCGGGCCACGATCACGTCGTCATGGCTGAACCGATCCGTGATGGATTGATCCTGCGGGCCGTTGTAGCTGACGGCCAGCTTCAAGCCCCGCTCGCGCAGCAGCTTGAGAAAGGCCTCTTCGAGCAACTCTTTGTCCACGCCGTAGATGTGCTCGCCGACGCGCTCACGAATAATCGCCTCGGCCTGCGCGATCAGGGCGTCCGCTTCGGCTTCGCTGTCCGCCCGCGCCGTGATGCGGATGTCCGTCTGGCCGGTGTGCGCTGCCAACCCCACGGTCGGATTGCTCCACGTTTCCAGGTCGCCGATCTGGGCGTCGATCTGGCTCTCGCCGATCCCTGCCGTGCGCAGGACGCGCGCCTTGATGATCCCGACGCCGCCGGTCCGTTCGCGCAGGTAGGGAATCACCGACACGGCCAGGATGTCTTTCATCTCGCGCGGGACGCCGGGCAGGCTGATCACGGTACCCTGCTCCGTCTCGACGATGAAGCACGGCGCGGTCCCGGTGCGGTTGTGGATCGGGATCGATCCGGCGGGGATGTAGGCTTGCACGCGGTTGTTCTCGCTCATCGCGGCGCCCACGTGGGCGAAATAGGCGCGAATCTGTTCGAACAATTCCGGGCGAAATTCCAGATCGCGGCCGGTCGCATTGGCGACGGCCTGGCGGGTCATGTCGTCCACCGTCGGCCCCAGCCCGCCGGTCGTGATCACCACGTCCGCCCGCGAGAGCGCGATGCGCACGGCGTTGGCGATGCGCTCGACGTTGTCGCCCACCGTCGTCCGGTAGTACAGGTTGACGCCGACGTTGCGCAGCTCGCGCGACATGTAGGCCGAGTTGGTATCGACGATTTCGCCGAGCAGCAGTTCCGTGCCAATCGTAATAATCTCAGCATTCATAGACCATTCTCCGAAAAGAAAAGCCACCACAGAGGGCACAGAGAAAAAACAGAGAGAGGCTCGCCTGCCCTTCTCTGTGATCGCGGTGTCCTCTGTGGTGAAAAGAGTCGCTCAGTCCAGGCGGTTGGAAGCCCAGATCAGATGCTCGCGCACCTGGAGATCGGTATTGCGCATCTTCATCGCGAGATCGGCGGCCAGGTTGCGCATCAGGCGGTAGCCGAGTTGAGGATAGGTGTCGCAGAGCAGCATCAGCTTGCCACGCGGGATGATCAGCAGGTGCGTATCCGCCGCGGTGCAGCGCGCCGCCGCCGAGCGGACGCCCTCATCGACCAGCGCCACCTCGCCGAACGACTGGCCGCGCCGCAGCGTGGCGATGGTCTGCAACCCCAGCGCGGGCGATCCGCCGATCAGGGCCGGATCGAGCTGGATATCGACCTCCCCCTCCGCGATGATATACAGCGCATCACCGGGCGTGTTTTCCGCGAAGACCAGGTCGTTCTGCTGAAAGACCTGCTCCTGGCAGATCGATGCGACCAGCTCGAGCTGCGTAGTGGTGAGTTCGTCAAAGATGTCGGCTCGCTTGAGCACGCTGGTGATGGACATATCACACTCCTCTGTTCGTCAGGCGGGATTGTAGCACGATCCGGAAATTGCTGGCAAGATTAGAGCGTTGACAGCGGGGAATTAGCAGTTGGACAGGAAACCAGACCTCACCCCCCGCCCCCCTCTCCACCCGGTGGCGAGGGGGAGCAGCGCGGGGAAATGTTGGTGCAAGGGACTGGAATTCGTCCAAGAGTAGGAACAAGTGAGACCATGAGTGACTCTCGCCGGAGGCTGGGCCAGCGCGCCGAAACCCTGGTCGCGGAACGCCTGCGCGATGCCGGATACACGATCCTGGATCGCAACTGGCGGCCCGGGCCGGAGGGCGAACTAGACCTCGTGGCGCAGCACGGCGCGACGGTCGTTTTCGTCGAAGTACGCGCCCGGCGCGGACCGCTGGAAGCCGCGGTCGAGGCGGCGCTCGACAGCGTCAATCCGGCCAAGCGCCAACGGCTGATCCGGCTGGCGGAGGCGTACCTGGCCGCGCACCAGTGGCAGGATCGCCCGTGGCGGATCACGGTGGTGGCGGTCGCCTTCGAGGGTGAAACCGTAGCGATGGAGATTATCAAAGATGCCATCGAGTGGTGAAGAACAAGCCCTCACCCCTGTATCCCCTCTCCCATCACAAACATGGGAGAGGGGAAAATGCGGACCAGATGCAGCCAAGAGCACGAAGAATGAACTACCGCTGGTGGTCATCCTGGGGCCGACGGCCTGTGGCAAGACCGCCCTGGCGGTGCAGATGGCCCAGGCGCTGGACGG
>CAYRWY010000537.1:0-3593 GCA_964427955.1 uncultured Anaerolineaceae bacterium | reverse complement strand
GCCCTGCTGGGCGCGACCGGCAGCGGCAAGACCACCATCATCAACCTGCTGCCGCGCTTCTACGACGTCACCGAAGGTCAGGTCCTCATCGACGGCCACGACGTGCGCGACGTGATCCTGACCAGTCTCCGCTCGCACATCGGCATTGTGCTGCAAGAGACGACCCTGTTCTCCGGCACCATCCGCGACAACATCGCCTTTGGGCGACCGGATGCCACGATGGACGAAGTCATCGCGGCGGCCCAGGCCGCAGCAGCGCACGACTTCATCCTCTCCTTCCCCGAAGGCTACGATACCCCGGTCGGCGAGCGCGGCGTCACGCTCAGCGGCGGGCAGAAACAGCGTATCGCCATCGCCCGCGCCCTGCTGCTGAATCCACACATCCTGATCCTGGATGACTCGACCAGCAGCGTGGACCTCGCCACCGAATACCAGATTCAGAAGGCCCTGGACAAGCTGATGCAAGGCCGCACCAGTTTCGTGATCGCCCAGCGTATCAGCACCGTGCTGAACGCCGATCAAATCCTGGTACTGGACAAGGGCCGCATCGCCGCCCGCGGCACCCACGAGGAACTCATGGAAAATAGCCCGCTCTACGTTGAAATCTACAACTCGCAGTTGGTCGAGGACGTCGAACCCGACCAGGCTGCCGCCGCCGTGATCGGCCAGGAGGTGCAGCCATGATGCGGGGTCCGGCTGGCATTTTCGAAGTTGAAGCGCGCAAAGCCAAAAGTGTGCGTTCGACCATCGGGCGCATCGCGCGGCAGTTCAACAGCCAGCACCGCCTGATGATGCTGGGCGTGCTGATCCTGGCTGTATATACCACCTGGGCGCAGGTGAAAGTGCCCGATCTGGTGGGGCAGGCCGTGGACTGCTACCTGACCCCCTACGCGCAGCAAAGCATCGGCGGGATGGGCCAGCAGAGTCAGGCGGCCTCCTCCAACTGCTGGTTCGATCATCACACCGCCCCCCTCACCCGCTCTCAGGCGCTGACCGGTCTGGGCAACATCATCCTGCTGGCGCTGGGACTGTTCATCAGCAGTGCCGTCGCGACCGGGACCCAGTTCTACCTGATCCGCAAAGCGGGCCTGCTCGTGCTGCGCGATCTCCGGCTGGACATCTTCAAGCAGGTCCACCGGCTCTCGCTCAACTTCTATGCCAGGAACGAAGCGGGCGACGTGATGAGCCGCATCACCAACGACATGGAGACACTTCAGCAGGCGCTTAACTTCGCGCTGATTCAGGTCGTGCGCGGCGGGATGCTGATCGTCTGGTTGACGTACGTCATGTTCAACAAGAATATCCAGTTCGCGCTGATCAGCATGGTCACCGTGCCGCTGATGGTGGTCGCGACCGTCTGGTTCTCCAACCAGGCCCGCAAAGCCTTCCGGCAGGCTCGCCGCGAGATCGGCAGCGTCAACGCCGACTTGCAGGAGAATATCGCGGGCGTGCGCGAGGCGCAGGCCTTCACCCGTGAGTCGCAGAATATCGAGCGCTTCCGCCAGTCCAATGCCGCCAACCGCGACGCCAACATCCGCGCCGTGGCCTATACCAGCGCGCTCGCTCCGGCGCTGGAGGCGCTCGGCTACATCTCCATCGTGATCGTGGCGGGCGCGGGCGGTATCCTCATGCTGCGCGACCAGACGCTCGGCGGCGCGGCGATTTCGCTGGGCCTGATCGTCACCTTCATTTCCTACGTCCAGCAGTTCAACTTCCCGATCCAGATGATCGCGACCCTGTGGACCAATCTGCAAAGCGCGATTGCCGGGGCCGAGCGCATCTTCGAGTTCCAGGACGAAGAACCCAGCGTCACCGACAAGCCGGACGCGATTGAAATGCCGCCCATCGAAGGCACGGTCGAACTGCGCGATGTCTGGATGCGCTACGAAGCCGACGATCCGGTGCTGCGCGGCATCTCTCTGACCGCCCAACCCGGCCAGACGATTGCCATCGTCGGCCCGACCGGCGCGGGCAAGACCACCATCATCAACCTGCTGCCGCGTTTCTACGACGTCGAATCCGGCGCGGTCGTCATCGACGGCCACGACGTGCGCGACGTCAAGCGCGAAAGCCTGCGCCGCCAGATCGGGTTGGTCTTGCAGGATACCTTCCTGTTCAGCGATACCGTGATGAACAACATCCGCTACGGGCGCATGGATGCCACCGACGAGGAAGTGATCGAAGCGGCGAAGCTCGCCCATGCCGACGAGTTTATCAAATCCCTGCCCCAGGGCTACGAAACCGTGCTCGGCGAGCGCGGCAGCGGCCTGAGCCAGGGTCAGCGCCAGTTGATCTCGATTGCGCGCGCCGCCCTGGCGAATCCCCGCCTGCTGATCCTCGACGAAGCGACCAGCAGCGTGGACACCCGCACCGAGCGCCTGATCCAGCGCGCGTTGGAAACGCTCCTTAAGGGTCGCACCAGCTTCGTGATCGCCCACCGGCTGAGCACGATCCGCAATGCCGATCAGGTCTACGTGCTGCAAGACGGGCAGATCGTCGAGCATGGCACCCACACCGAACTGCTGGCCGCCAAGGGCACCTACTACAGCCTGTACATGAGCCAGTTCCGCCGGGATGTGCCGGAGCCGTCCGGCAACGGCCACGGCGCGCCCGAAGCCGTCCCCGCAGGACGCTAAGCACTCTAGTATTGCCTGGAGCCTGTTTCCCCTCTCCCATCGTTCTCTATGGGAGAGGGGGGAGGGCAACCCGCATCTCGTCAAAATTGTGGTGCGGTTCGTACCCCAGCTCGCGCTGCGCCTTCGAGATGACATAGACCCGATCAATCGAGTCCGGCAGCGTCCAGCCCTGGCCGGCAAAAATCGCCTCCGCGGTTGGATAATAGCGCCGGATCACGGCGGGCGCGTCGTGCAGCAGGTCGTCGGTGTCGCCCTCACTAAATGGCGACCGGGCCGAGATGTTGAAGACGCCAAAGGGAATCGTAGTGTTGTCCAAAGCCAGCAGGTGTGCCGCCACCACATCTCGCACATCCACCCCACGATATAGGCGGTAGATCGCCTTCAGGTACGGCGGCTCATCCCAAAACCGGGAGGTACGCAGGCAGATCACGGGTAAGGTGTAGTGACGGGCAAAATCCGCGCACAACTGCTCCGCCGCCAGTTTCGTGATGTCGTAGATGTCGCGCGGCTGCGGCGGCAGATCCTCCGTCACCCAGACCGCTTTTCGCTGGGGGACCATCGCCATGCCGTATAGCGAGGTCGTGCTGGTATAAACGACCTTCTGCACCCCGTGAGTGATTGCCGCTTCCAGCAAATACAGCGTGCCTTTGACGTTGACGTCGATGAACTGCTCTTTGCTCATCTGAACCACGTGAGGGGCGTGCAAAGAAGCCGTGTGGATCACGGCGTCCACCTGTGCGACCAGGCTCGTAACCAGCGACCGGTCGGCGACGCTGCCCTGGTGGGTAGTGCAGCTTCCCGGCGTCAGATCGAGGCCGATCACTTCATGGGTCTCCGCTAACTCCTGCGCAATTTTCTGTCCCAATTGGCCGGAAGAACCGGTGACGAGAATACGCATCGTGTGGTGTTATCTCCTTTTCTCTTGACCCTCGTAGTTTACCATGTACACTCTGTAGT
>CAYRWY010000536.1:0-3601 GCA_964427955.1 uncultured Anaerolineaceae bacterium | reverse complement strand
GCGGGCGAAGCGCGTGGTATGCAGATCGGTCCCGACCTGCGCCACGACGAAGGCAGGCCAGGCGTGCGACAGACCGCGCGCGGCCAACCCCTGGTGCAGCAGGCGCAGAAACTCCGCAAAATTGCCGAGATCCACCAGCCCGCCGTGCACCTCCTCGGTGCCGACTTCGTAATCGACCGGCGGCAGTCCCAGCCGGGCGCGCTCGGCTTCGGCGTGCGCGATCAGGTCCAGGCTGCGCTCGACCACGGTTTCGACGGGCAGCGGCCCTTCGACGCGGCGATCCACAGTCGGATCGATGTGCAGCAGGGCATACCCGGCTTGCAGCATGGCCGTGATCGACGCTTTGACCTCGGCGGTGGTCTGCTCGAACGGCAGTTTTTGCCGCGTGTGCAGGTCTTTCAGCCACTGGCCGCCGTGATCCAGGCAGGGGTGCAGATCGGGGTGACAGTGGTATTTTTCGGCGTAGGCGCGCAGGTGCTCGACGAACACGGCGGGCGTCCAGCCGGTATAGCCACCGTCCCGATCTACCTGGTTGAGCGTGGCGGCGAACAACATCGGCGCATTATTGCGCGCGGCAGCCAGCACCGCCGCTTCCAGGACGGCGTCCGAATTGGGGCAGACGGCCAGCAGCGTCACCCGGATACCTTGTTGCCGCAGTGCAATCTGGCGGGCGATCATTGCCTGAATGGTGCTCATGGACGGGCGTAGCTCTCGAACCATTTTTCGACGGCGGCAGGCGGCTGGTAGAAGTCCGTCCAGGGCCGGGCGGTGTCGGCGGCAATCGCCGTCAGGCGGTTGAGGCGCTCGATGCCGGTGGTGGTCAGGAAGTGCTGCCGGTCGGCGGCGGTCATGCTGACGGACTCTTTCCAGATGGCGCGCCCGCCCAAAAAGCCGCTGGCCCCGGCCTTACACGCGATTTCGACCTGCTGCTCGAAGGTGGCGAAATCCACGCCCGCGCTCAGGATCACCCAGGGCACGGCGCAGTCGGCGCTGATCGCGGCGCAGGCGTCGCGCCACGCCCCGTGGTCGGCGTTGTAGGCCGCATCGACCGGGAATTCCAGCTTGAGCACGTCCGCCCCGGTCCGGCTGAGGCGGCGGGCCGTCTCCTGGACGACGGCGGGCAGCGTCGCCGAAAAGACCTCGCTCTTGCGGTTGACAGCCGGATCGAGGCTGTACGACAGCGGCTCGACGAACAGCGGCAGATCGACTTGATGGCATTCGTCCGCCACGCGCGCGACCAGCGCCTCGATCTCTTCCGCCAGCGGGCCGGAGTCGGGATGATAGTAGATCAGCAGCTTGCCCGCCGAGGCGCCCATCTGCCGGATCTTGCGGGCATCCCAGCCGGGGATGAACTCGGTACGGCGGTAGGTAGCGTCGCCGCTGTAGCCGGTCTCTTCGATGCACATCAGCAGCCCGCTGTTCCGCACGCCGCGCAGCGCCGCTTGCAGACCATATTCGGGATCGAGCAGCACGGCGCTGGTATGCGGTGCGAGCACGGCCACGACCTCATATTTGATCTGGACGGCATCGGCATAGTTCGATCCGGCGGGGAGCAGTTGGCGGTAGTTGCCGCGCTGGTCGAAGGCCAGCACGGTGAAGGCGGCGCGGGCGGTGCTGGTCGTGACCAGGCCGCGCCACCGGCCTGGGGTGAGCGTAACAGGCATAATCCAATCTCCACGGGTGAAAAGTGCGGTCAAAGGTTATTGTTCAAACCGTCAGCAAATAAATATCCAGCTCGCGAATCTGGCGCGCGATGTCGTCGTCCAGATCGCGATCCGTGACCAGGGTGTTGATGATGTTCAGTGGGGCCAGCGTAGCCAGCGCGGACAGGTGGAATTTGCTCCGGTCGGTCACCAGAATGCGCTGCTCGCCGCAGCTTAAGAAGGCGCGCAGAAATTCGGCCTCTTCGGGCGTTTCGGCGCTGATCCCGCGGGCCATCGACACCGCGCGCGCGCCGAGGATGACCTTATCGACGCTCAACTGGCCGAGCATCTGCCGGGCCAGCGTGCCGCGTACCGCCTGCTCGTCGGGGTTGACCATCCCGCCCAGCATGATCAGGCGGTGTTGGCCCTGGCGCAGCAGTTCTTGCACGACCAGCAGCGATTCGGTGATCACGGTCAGCCCGGTGTGATCGACCAGGTGCCGCGCGACGGCCAGCCCGGTACTGCCGCCCGCGACCAGCAGCGTCTCGCCGTTGCGGATGAGTTCCGCTGTCGCGGCCCCGATGCGCTCTTTTTCGGCGGCGTAATCGCCCTGGCGCTGCAAGATCGGGATCTCGGTCGTGGCGACCGTGCCTACGCGCATCACACCGCCGTGGGTGCGGCGGATCAGGTTGCGCGCGGCCAGGGCCACCAAATCGCGGCGGATGGTGGTCTCGCTCACGCCGAAACGGCTGCTCAACTCGGCCACCGTGATCCGCCCCACCTCGTTCACGAGCGTCACGATGTGTTCCTGCCGCTCCAGGGTCATCAGGTCCAGGGTCGTCATAGTCTCTTATCCCTTCTCGCAAACGTACCATAGATGACGACGCTGGGCATCCGATCAACCGGGCAGCAGGGAATCGAGCGTGACGACGGCGGTGAGATTGGCCGGACGATCCGGATTCTGGTGGTTGTAGATCGCGCGGTGATAGGCCAACAGGTGCAGCACCGGCAGGTACAGCACGGTCCGCGCCCAGGCCGGGAGTCCGCTGTGCAGCACGACTTCATGGATGCGATCCGAGGCGGGCAGGCCGCTGCCCTGTTCCGACAGCGCCAGGATGTGCGCGCCTCGCTCGTGCATCTGGCGCAGCACGGCGGCTTCGTGCGCCTGGACCGGCTCCGAAAGCAGCCCGACGATCAGGCTGTGGGAATTGACCATCGACATCGGCCCGTGCCGGAATTCCAGGCTGTGGTACGCCTCGCTGTAGGAGAGCGACATTTCTTTCATCTTCAGCATGGCTTCGCACGCCGTGCCATACAGAAAGCCCGATCCCAGGAAGAAGAAACGCTCGAGGTCGGGCGAGCAGCCCAGCCGTTCCGCCAGCCCGGCGTAATCTTTCAGCAGGCGGTCGCAGGTCGTGGGCAGCGCCGCCAGCGTCTCCGGCTGGCCGGACAAAGCCCCGCTCAGCGCTTCGACCAGCACCAACATGCTGGAAAACGAGCGAGTCTGCGCGACGCTCTCTTCCTGCGCGTCCCAGGCCACCAGCCGGACGTCGGCCAGCTCGCCCAGCGGGGTATTCCCGTCGCAGGTGATGACGATCACCGGTCCGCCGACCTGCGCCTTATAGCGCTGCACGGCGTCGATAGTCTCGGTGGTCGTGCCGGAGCGCGAGATGGCGATCAGCAGGGTGGACTCCTGCGGCGCGAACACCAGGTCGGGAAACAGCACCAGTTCCGACGCCGGGCGCGCCTGGGCGGGCACGCCGGTCAGCGCCTGAAAGAGGTTGGCGGCGATGGTCGAAAGGTAGTAGGTCGAGCCGCAGCCCGTGAACAGCACGCGCTGCGGGCGTTGTGCCTGCCACTGCGCGCGCACTTCCGCTGCGTCGAAGGCCGCCAACGTCTTTTGCCAGACGGTGGGCTGGCTGTTGATTTCGGTAAAGGTAAAACTAGGCATACGGACC
>CAYRWY010000535.1:0-3605 GCA_964427955.1 uncultured Anaerolineaceae bacterium | reverse complement strand
TTCGCGGCGGTGGATGGCCTGGTCAATGCCTGCGTGGCGCTGTTCAAGCAGTCTACCCATCAGAAGCTGGATGGCCTGACGTTCGAGGGTGGGGCGGTCGATCAGTTCACCATCGGCGAAGGCACGGTCGAATACGGCGTGGCCGCGCTGGAGCGGGCCGACAACCTGCACAACTTCGGCACGATCCCCTGGCAGTGCCGGACTCTGGAGACGTTCTCATGAGCGAAGCAACCTTTACCTTTCGCGTCATCGCCCCGGCGGGATTGTACCTGCCAGGGTTCGGGTCGCGCGAGTGCGGCGACATCTTCATCGTATCGGTCGATCAGGCGATCCTGCTGGAAACAGTCGATGGGCTGGAACGGGTGCCCGACGCTGCACCCCCGGAGATCGCCGCAGATCAACAAGCGGAGGAGTAAGCCATGCCTCAGGAACACATCATCTTTGCCGATCAGACGGCCTGGAAGACGTGGGTCACGCCCACCAAAGCGATCCCGGTGGACTCGTGGAGTCTGGACCCTGGTATCGAGCGCGTCGAGCGCCGTGTGACCGGGCAGAGCCGGGCGCTCAAGTATCGCTGGCCGGGCAAAAAGCTGCCTGCCGGCAGTTTCGCGCTGCCCGCCTGGTGGGAGTACCTGGGATCGTTCGTCAAGGC
Organism: uncultured Anaerolineaceae bacterium; assembly: GCA_964427955.1. Taxonomy (GTDB): domain Bacteria; phylum Chloroflexota; class Anaerolineae; order Aggregatilineales; family Aggregatilineaceae; genus JACRBK01. The sequence goes on along the minus strand of CAYRWY010000535.1, from coordinate 2,953 downwards.
CGCCGGTCTGCACGACGTCAAAAACGGTGCGGCGGGCACGGGAGCGTACAAACACGGCTTCATCCGCAAGGACGACACGCTGCCCGGCGGATTGAGCGTCCAACTCAAGCGCAGCGCCAGCGCCGCCGACAACGTGCTGGGCGTGCTGGTCAACAAACTGACCCTGGGCTGCCAGGCGGGTGAGCCGCTCATCCTATCGGGTGATTACGTCGCGTATGATGAAGCGCCCACCGGCGGCGTGTGGGACTACGACGGCACGACCGCCGCGCCCACCGTCATCGCCACCCCGGCCTATTTCGCGGACTCCATTCTGCCGTTTCGCTTCGAGCAGGCGTCGCTGCTCATCGGCTCGACCCTGACCTGGGTGAGTGCCGACAATACCTACACCAAAACGGGCGGGACGGCCTATGCGGTGGAGATGGCCGAGCTGTCCCTCGAAAACAACTACGACCCGCGCGTGTTCCTGTCCAGCCGCCTGGCGGGGAACGTGATCGGGCAGGACTTCAAGGTGAGCGGGCGCTTCGACCTGGATCAGAGCAGCGTGACCAGCGCCTTCCGTGACCTGTACCGCGCGGGCAGCAAGTCCACCCTCTGGCTGGATTTCGACTCCGGGGTGACGGCCAGCGCGGGCAACAACTACCGCCTGACGGTGGTGGTGCCCAACATCGACTTCGACAAGGGCGGTCTGCCGGATCTGAGCGGCGGACAGGACCGGCGGACGCAGAGCGTCGAGTTCACCGGCCTGGTCGATGCCAATGGGGTGGACATCAGCATTTACCTCGTCGACAAGCAGGCAACCTATTAGGAGGTTCTCATGCCTTTGATTCCGCGCGACTTTGGCGGTGAAGTGGAAGTGGAGATCGATAGCGATACCTATTGGCTGCGGCGCGAGCTGGGCTGGTATCACCGCGAGAAGGCCAGCCGCATGAAGGGCGTGGCCATCCACGTGCGCTGGCAGCAGGTCAAAGAGGGCGACATCAAGATCGCGGACAGCGAGACCGTGCCGATCACGATGGACGCCACCGAAGAGGTCAGCCTGCAGCGCCTGTTGGCCTGGCTGACCCGCTGGAGCCACACCGAGGCGATCACCAACAACACGGTCAAGCGGCTGCCGATGCGCCACGCCCGGCTGCTGCTGGCGCGCATCGATGAGCTGGAGGCGGCGCAGGACGGCCCCGGCGAAAACAGCCCTTTGCCCGTGAGTTAGAGCGTATCGTGCGCGGCGTGGTGCTGCAAGGCCGGACGACCTTCGACGTTTCCGGCGAGGACGGCCCGCTCAAACGCGAGGCGCTGCGCATCTGGAACGAGTACCAACTGCACGGGCAGGGCATCACCTACGAGCTGCAAGGGTACGTCACCATCGACCAGCTCCTGCCCGCCCGAAAAGTCGATGAACACTTGTTAGCGGATCGCTTCTACAAGCAGGCCCTGAAGGACAAACGCTGATGGCAACCCCCATCCGCCAGGTCTTTGAATTCATCACTACCACGCGCGGTGGGACGGACGACATCCGCGACGACCTCGATGCGGTCAGCCGCGCCACCGGCGAGATGGGCGAGTCGTCCGAGTCGTCGTCCGGCGGTGTGAGCCGTCTGGAAGGCGCGTTGAGCGGGCTGGGCCAAGCGGCCCATCTGGCGCTCAAGCTGCTGCCGGCGCTGGGACTGGGGTTGTCAGCGCTGGGGGTGGCCGGGACGGTGTATCACGACTTCACCGACCTCTCCAATGCCATGAACCGCTTCGAGGCGCAGACCGGCCTCACCGGCGACACGTTGGGAGAGTTCGAGGGCATCGTCCAGGATATTTATCGATCCGGCCTCGGCGAGAATCTGGACGAGGTCACGTCGGCCATGTCCGCCGTCTACCGGGTGACCGGGTTGAGCGGGGATGCCCTGGAAGGCACGACCCGCCGCGCGCTGGTCTTCTCGGAGACGTTCGACAAGGATGTCACCGAATCGCTGCGCGCTGCCCAGACGATGGCCAACGTCTTTGGCAACACCGCTGGTGAAAACTTCGACATCCTGGCCGGGGCGATCCAGCAGACCGGCGATGCCGCGGGCGATCTGCTGGATACCTTCAACGAGTACAGCTCCACCTTCGAGCAGTTGGGCTTCGAGCCGCTGGAAATGCTCGCCATGTTCAGCGAAGGACTGGCGTCAGGAGCCTACAACTCGGACGTGCTGGCGGATTCGGTGCGCGAGTTTGGCGTCCGGCTCAAGGACGGCACGTCCGCCGAAGCGCTGTGGACGCTCGGCCTGGACGGCATGAACGCGCAGTTCCGCCAGGGGGAAATTGACGGATCGCAGATGTTCGAGGCGGTGCGCACCGGTCTGCTGGGCATCGAAGACCCGATGGAGCGCAACCGCCTGGGCGTGCAGTTGTTCGGGACCAAGTGGGAGGACCTGGGCGAGTCGGTCATCCTGGCGATGGACCCGGCGCAGGCGGAAATGCTCCAGGTCGGTGACTCCATGCAGAAGGCGCAGGACGCCTTACAGCGCGGCCTCGGCCCGGCCTGGACCCGCTTTGCCCGCACCGTGCGTATGGGGCTGGTGAACGCGCTGGGACCGTACATCGAGCAGGGGCTGCTGCGCGCTATCCCGCTGCTGGATGCCATGGGCGAGTGGATCACCGGGGTGGGCATTCCCGCGCTGAGTGAGTTTACAGGATGGATCGCGCAGAGCGGCGCGCTGGACGCGGTCGCCTCGGCGGCAGACTGGCTGGTGGGTGCGCTGTCGCAGCTCAGTCCGGAGAGCATCACCCTGATCGCGGTCGCGCTGGGCGCGATGGCTGCCCCCACCATCGCGGCAGGTCTGCTGAGTGTCGTGACGACCATCGGCAGCCTGGCCGGGGCCATTGGTGGCGCTGCAATGGCCGCCGCACCGCTGCTGCTCATTCTGGGGGTCGTAGCGGCGTATGAATCCAACTTCGGCGGGCTGGGACAAGAGCGGAAGATCGT
>CAYRWY010000534.1:0-3616 GCA_964427955.1 uncultured Anaerolineaceae bacterium | reverse complement strand
ACCTCACCCCCTGACCCCCTCGCCACCGGGTGGAGAGGGGGTCAGGGGGTGAGGTCAAGGCCAGAGACACTCGCCTGCCATGCCTTCCCGGCCCTGATCAGCGCGGATGGGCGATCTGCTCCATCCAGGGACGGTGCTCGGCGTAGTGGGCGTAGGTCGCGGCGATGACGGCGCCCATCACCGGTTCGGCGTAGGTCGTATCAGGCTGATACTCGCAGTAGGGACGCGCCAGATCGTCATCTGTGAGCGTCTCGATGCGACTCAGCAGCCGTTGATGCACCTCGGCGGCAGTCACGAGCACGTCGGCGGACGGCACGGCCTGGTAACGCTCGAAGATGACCGCGTTCATGCGATCCCAATCCTTGGTGCTCCACAGTGCGTGATCCACCCCCAGGCGATCCCAGCGCGGCAGCCGGGCCAACAGGGCCTCCACGCTGTCTTCCCACACGACAAGGTGCATCAGGTGGTCTTTCACCGTCCACCCGCCGCCGTCGGCCAGACCGGTAAGCTGGGTCTCCGTCAGTCCGGTGATGAAAGCCCGGAGATCATTCCAGCCCGCATCCAACCCGAAAAGATATTCTGATTTGGTCGTCATCAAATAGTCCCTTCTCAAAAATTAGGAAAATATAAGTCACCGCTCGCCTGCGGACGCGCGCCGGACCCCCGTCAACCGCCGTTTGAGGCGCGTGATCGGGGTGAGACGCGGGGCGGCCTGCTGCTTCAAGTCGTCTAACACCCAATCATTGGACAGATCGACCACCGCATCCAGGTGCAGGAAGCGCTCGAACCACTGTTCGCGCCACGCGTAGCGCACCACCACCATCCAGGCGGCTACCGCGCCCAGGATCAGCGCGTAGTCGAACGGCTCCAGTTGGAGCAGTTCCCAGAACTGGCGGAAAGACGGCACCGCCAGCACCAATCCCAGCAGGGACAGCATCACGCCGGACAGGATCAGCGGGCGCTTGTCGCCGCTGTAGCGATCCCCCCCGACGAACCAGCCAAACGGCGGCTCGACGAACAGCACGAACGCCAGCCCGACCAGCACCGAATAAACAGTGAGCACCGTCCGCGCGAACAGCGAGGCGACCTCGTAGACAAACTGGTCCTTGGTGTAAATCTCGTAGTCGATGCGGGCGTAGGTCTGGAAGGTGGCAATGTCCGAGCGCAGCACTTCCAGCGTGCGATGGCCGTGCACGACGGCGTTGAAGGTGTAGACGTACAGGAAAAAGCCGAATAGAAAACTGGTAATCCCCGCCGTGAAGCCAAAATGCAGCACGGACGTCATCAGGCGGCGCTTGTCCTGCACAGGCCGCGCCCAGATCGCCAGGGCGAAGGTCGGAATGCCGATAGTCAGCAGCGCCACCAACTGGATCGACTTGGGCGTATAGGGAAAGCCGAGATTGACCATCGATACCGACAGGATCATCAGCACCAACTGGATCGCGCGGCCCACGTACAGCCGCAGGATGTCGCGCATCCCGCTGTTGATGCGCTGGCCTTCCAGCAGCGCGTCCGGCAGCACGGCAAACGAATCGTCGAGCAGCACCATGTCGGCCACCCCACGCGCCGCGGCGCTGCCGCTCTCCATCGCGATGCCCAGATGGGCTTTTTTCAGCGACAGCACGTCGTTCACGCCATCGCCGATCATCGCGACGTAATGGCCCTGACCGCGCAGGCTGTCGATCAGCTTCTCTTTTTGCAGCGGCGTGATCCGCCCGAAGATGTTCGACTGCGCCGCCGCCTGCGCGAACTGCGCCTCGTCCAGCGCGGCCAGCTCCGGGCCGGAGATCACGGTGAGATCGCCGGGCAGCCCGGCCTGCCGTGCCAGCGCCGCGACGGTGTGCGGATTGTCGCCGGAGATCACCTTGAGCGTCACCCCGGCTTTGGCGAAGTTGGCCAGCGTCGCTTTCGTCTCCGGGCGCAGCTCATCGCCGAAGCTGACCAGCCCCAGCGGCGTCAGCGTGGGCAGCACCGGCTTCTTCTCCGAGTTATGGAGGTAGACCACCTCCGGGTTATAGGCGAACAGCACCACGCGCAGCCCGGCATCCGTCCAGGCGGCGATCTGCCCGGCGTATTCCGGCGGCACGTCCAGGTAAGGCTCCAGCGTTTCGGGCGCGCCGAGCACGTAGACTCCCTGGCGGACGTCGTCGCTGAAGGTCAGCGCGCTCCACTGCCGCGCCGACGAAAAGGGCACTTCGTCCAGCACGCGGCGCTTTTCGCCGGGCAGGGCTTCGATCAACGCCTCGCTGGTGCGGTTGGTGGCGGAGGCGCTGCGGGCGAAGTCGCCCAACAGGTGCTCGAAGGCGTCCTGCCCGACGTTCAGCGGGACGCAGTCCTGGTAGCGGATGCGGTTGGCGGTCAGCGTGCCGGTCTTGTCCATGCACAGCACGTTGACGTTGCTCAGCGACTCGACGGAGTTGGCCTGCTGGACCAGCGCCCCCCGCCCCGCCAACCGGACCGCGCCCATCGCATAGGCCACGATCACCATGAAAAACAGCCCGTTCGGGATCAGACCCGCGATCACGGTCGCGGTCTGGACCTGGCGCATCAGCGGGAGATCGGTCAGCACGGCGGACACGGCCAGCAGCATCCCGAAGAAGATGGCAACCAGCATCAGCACGCGGATCACGAAATCCACGTCGCGCTGCATAGGCGTCTTGACCACCCGGTAGGCACGCGCCTCCGAGGCGATGGTATTGGCGAAGCTGCGCGCGCCCAACCGTCGCGCCACGAACAGCGCCGATCCGGTGACGACGAAGCTGCCGGACAGGACGCTGTCCCCCTGCCCTTTCGGCACCAGGTCCGACTCGCCGGTCAGCAGCGATTCATCGACCTCGATTTTGCCGTCACCGACCAGGATGCCGTCCACCACGATCTGATCGCCAGGCCGCACGACGACAATATCGCCGCGCACCAACTCCGCCGGATCGACCGGGCGCTCCTCGCCTTCGCGAATGACCGTCACTTTGGGCCGGGTGAGCAGCGCGATCCGGTCCAGCTTGCGCTTGGCGCGCACCTCCTGGACCAGCCCGACTACGACATTCATCAGGATCAGGCTGACACTGACCAGGCCCTCGTCCCAGCGGCCAATCGCCACCATCGCCGCGCCCAGGCCGAACAACACGAAGTTGATCACGGTCAGGACATTCTGGCGCAGGATGTCACGCAGGGGGCGGCTGCTCGGCAGACGGTATTCGTTGCCGTCGCCGCGCTCGCGCCGGGTGCGGACCTCGGTTTCATCCAGGCCGAGAATACACTCGGCCTCGTTCAGCCGTTTGACCGTCGTGAGCATGGAACCGGGAGACGTTTGAAGCATACTCGTTCAAATCCTCAATAAGGCCGCTGCCACAAAAAACGCAGCAGTTCGCGCGTGTAGTGCCGGTTGGGCATGTAGGTCAGCAGCGTATCCTCGAAGCGGACCGGGCGCACGCCGCAGTAGTCGTACAGGTTGCCCAACTTGGCCGTGCGATGGCTGGCCAGCACGTCGTGCCACTGCGGCGTCATCGGCCAGCGCCGCATGGTGCGCGAGACGATCCGGTTGATGTTGCGCAGAAGATGCGGCGGGACGTTCACGATCATCCGCTGGGTACCCGACACGCGCATCACGGTGCGGATC
>CAYRWY010000533.1:0-3623 GCA_964427955.1 uncultured Anaerolineaceae bacterium | reverse complement strand
CGGCAGGCCCATCACGCCCGGCAGCGTCTCACCGATCCCGCCGTAGCTGGTGCGGCAGGTTTCGCCGGACGACAGGCGGCGTACGGCATCATCGCGCCAGGCTTCCTGGCGGCTGTTGGCCGGTTGGCCGTTGCGGACCGTGCGCCATTCCTGGATCGCGGCGGTCACCGTCGCGTCGTCGCTGCACAGCGCGTCGTAAGTCAGCGCCAGATAATAATGCAGGTTGAGTTCCGTGCCCAAAATATACGGCGTGCGATCATCCTTCGGCCCGCACGCCATGTCCGTGCGTCCGGGGGCGGTGTTGGCCCGCACCACGTTCGCCTGGGCCGCGGCCTGCTGGATGCTGTTGAACAGGTCCTCGGCGTCGCGCAGGTTGGTCTTGGCCTGCTGTGGGGCGTTGCTTTCCAGGTAGGCCCGCCCGCGCGTCAGCCGTAACAAATATTCCATCTGGTCGGCTTTGGCCTCGCTGTTGATTCCCGGCAGAAAGGTATAGTCTCCGGCGGCCATGTCCTCCCGCGCCGTGTCGAGCAGCGTCAGCCCGTCTTCCAGCAGTTGCAGCGCGCGATCCGTGTCCCGCTGGTCGATGTACAGCTCGGCCAGGTGATGGCGCGCCATTAGCAGCCGTGAATCCGCTTCGAGCACGCGCTCGAACACGGTCTGCGCCCGGTCCGGCGAGCCGAGCGTCTGGTACAGGCACCCGACTTCGAGCAGATCGGCGGCGTGCGGATCGGGATCGAGCCGCGCGGCGGATTCGAGATAGAGTTCGGCTTCGGCGGCGTTGCCGTCGTGGATGGCACGCTGCCCGAACAGGTTGTAGATGCGGGCGGCGGCGGGCGGCGCGGCGAAATAGAAGATCAGCACGACGATCAGAAACAGGCTCGCCAGCGAAAAACTCAGCTTGCCCTGCCACGACGTCGTGACGCCCTTCAGGATCAGGTCGTTCAGAATCTCGCGCCCGGCGATGATGCTCGCCAGCCCCAGCCCGACCTGGGCGATCACCGACGCGCCGGACAGCAGGTCCGGCCCGTTGATCGCCAGCCGCTGCGCCAACAGCGTGACCAGCACCACTGAGGCCAGCGCCGGGAGCAGCGACAGCACGAACCAGACCGTATTCAGGCGGCGGGCGCGGGTGGCGCGCGGATAGTTCAGGAACCACCACCAGCGTTCGGTGCTGGGCGGTGTCGGCTGGGCTTCGCGCAGATCGGACGTTTCGAGATCGGCTACGCCCAGCGCCTGCTGGCCGAGTCTTTGCAGGCGGGTTTCGTTCGACATGACGAAGTCCAGCACGCCGCGTTTCGACTCGTAGTTGGCGCCGTCGCGGCGTTCGATGGCCTCCTGGATGTGATCGCGCGCCCACAGCACTTCGAGCAGCAGTTGGCGGACGTACTGGCGGCGCTCGACGGCGGGTCCGCCCAGGACTACCGGGCGGTTTTGGCCGAAGCGCAGCAGGCGGGCCTTCAAATCACGGCCCAGTTCGGCCCCTTCGCCCCCGACGTCGCGCAGCATCCGCGCCAGACCACCCAGCAGCGCGCGCGGGATCATCAGCACGGTGCGCAGCACCACGCGCGGCCAGGAGATGGCGGTCGGGTCGATCACGACGGGCGCGGCGTCGCGGCGGGGGAGGGCATCCTCCAACCGCTGCAAGGCGACCTGATAGGCGACCTGCGCCTCAGAAAGTTCAATCGTTTGGGTGGTGGTGGGTTGCTCCATCGTCCGGCACCTCAACTCCCTGGTCGGGGAAAGGTTATTAGTGATTAGTTTTTAGTAAAGAACACAACGCGCCGAACCCGGCGGTCTTCTGCTTTTACTAATCACTAATCACTAAAAACTAACTACCCGACCTGTTCTCCATATTTTTAGTGTAGCACAGGGCCGGGTGCCGAACAATCGGCGCAGGGCGATCAGCGGATCGGCGTCAAATTTAGGACCCCCTAAACTTTGGGGGATGCACGGGGGGAGTCCGGGGGTATAACGATAACAGAGGCTTGGCCGGTTTACCTTCTCCTGGTGGCGAGGGTTTGATGGAGGACATGCCGCAAGAAAATTGAAGTCGGGATCATTTTTCTGTAGGGGCTTCATGAATTGCCCTATGTGCGTCAATTTAAGGTTTTGTGAGGCCATCACGGTCTTATCCCGGCCTCACCCCCCGACCCCCCTCTCCATCGTTCTTTGATGGAGAGGGGGTAGGGGTGAGGCCGGTTTTTTCCCTACAACAGGAGATCAGACACTTAAGTTGACGCCTTGCCCCTACCCGAAGAATCTTCACCGTAAACTTAACCCTGTTCGCCCCCGCCCGGCGCGTTGGAGCAGAGCGGGGAGGGGGCAGGGTCCGAGGATCAGGGCTGCGCGGCCAGGTCGAGCGCGGCGTCGAGAATGGTGTCTTGTCCGGCCTCGAAACCGGCGACGTCCAGCGGAACGGCGATGTCCGGCGGGTTGCCGATCAATTCATAAACCTCGCCGTCAGCCGCCGTATACACCTCGTTGGACATCGTGAACTGCCAACCGTTGGGCAGCACCCGCAGGAGCATATCGGAATAGGCTCCGGCGGTGATCTCGCCCAGCATGGTCACGTGGGGCAGCACGTCCAGCGCCAGGATCAGGGTTTCGCCCGCGCTGACCGTGAACTGGCTGGTGAGTACGATCACGTCTTTGGTGAACTGCTGCGGCCCGCCCGGCTCGACGTAGAACTCGCGCGCGGGGGTGAAGCCGCTGCCGTCGCGCGCCTGTTTGGTGCACACCAGCCGTTTTTGATCGGCGAAGCGGCTGGCCAGGATCAGCGCGATCCCATCCTCGCCGCCCATGTTCAACCGGGTGTCGATGATGATGGTGTCCAGGTCGGCGAATTCCGCGACGATGCGATCCATCGCTTCGGCAGCGGCGGCGGCATCATCGCCACCATCGGTGTACGCCGTTTCCGCCAGGATGTTGATGTAGCCGACGGTGTCGTTGAGCTTGCCGTAGAAGATCAGCCGGTTGGCGAGGTGGGCCTCGTCACCTTGCAGGGTGGCGTTTTCCAGGCTGAGACTGAGATCGGCTTTCAGGTAGTCGTGGCTGATCACGTCCAGGATCGAGAAGAGGGTCGCGGTCAGGCTGTCCGGGTCGCTGGCCCAGGTCGGCAGGGAAGCCGGGGAGAAGCCGTCTACGCCGTTGCTCAGCGTGAGGTGATCGTCGTCCAGCGCGCTGACCATCTCGGACAGGATGGCAAAAAGTTCGTCGGGCGTCGTGTCGGCGGTCACCAGCGGGCGGTAGTGGTCGTACTGCGCCTGCCAATCCACGCCGTGCAGATCGAAGAAAGCGTACTGATCGTTAAAATCGTTCCAGAAAGCTTCGAAGTTCAGTTCGGGATCGTCGGACTGCGTCCCGCCGTTGGCGCAGCGTTCGGGCAGGGCCTCGAGGCGGGCGGCAGTATAGTACAGCGTCAGGTTGTCCCGGAGGATCAATTCGCCGCCTTCCAGCGTGAAGGAGAGATCGTAGGCGTCCAACACCGTGCGGTCGAACAGCAGCGTGCAGCTTACCGGCGTGATGTCGTAGACATTGGTCTGGTCGCCGTCGATCTCGATCAGCATCCCGTAACCATGCGTCAGCCACACGCCATCCAGATCGGAGGCGGCGCGGGTGACCGG
>CAYRWY010000532.1:1723-3631 GCA_964427955.1 uncultured Anaerolineaceae bacterium | reverse complement strand
GACCGCTAGAGCTGCTGGCCGATCCACGCGGTGACGATCCGGTGGTACTCCGCGCGGCGCTCCACCATCGGCAGGTGTCCCGCGCCCTGGAACAGGTGCAGCGTGCTGCCGGGCACCGACTGCGCGATGATCCGTGCCTGCTCCGGGGGCACGATCCGATCGGCATCGCCCGCCAGCACGAGCAGCGGCGCCTGGATGCGCGGCAGCCAGCCGGTGATGTCGATGTCCGGCATCCGGCTGAAAAACGCGATCATCGCGTCCAGGTCCAGCCGGACCGCGTCGGGGTACTGGTCGTGCAGCACGGCGTCCAGGCCGGGATAGCGGTACACGGCGTGATGGTCGGCGGTATAAAACCGCAGCGACGCTTTGTACACGGCGAAGGCGCTGGTCATCCCGCGCAGACTCAGCTTGAACACGCGGTGACCGATCCCTCCCAGACGCGCTTCCCGCTGAAGCAGCCGCAGCGCGCCGGTCCAGTAGCCGAGGGCGAAACCCGACACGCACACCGCCGCCTTGACCCGTTCAGGATGCCGCGCCGCGACCGCCAGCGTAGTGAAGCCGCCGGTCGAGTGTCCCACCAGGATCACCGGCTGATCGCCGACCAACTGGCAGATCGCCTCGGCGGTGAGATCGGCCATCAGTTCGGGAGTAAGCTGATCGGGCGTGAAGCCGGGGGCGAACTGGCTGGGATAGTGTCCCGGCAAACTCAGGCTGTACCAGCGCCGCGCGGCCACCAGGTCGGTTTGTCCCCTGGCCCAGAAATTGACCGAGGACGTGATGCCGTGGATGAAGACCAGCGGGGTGCCCGGCTGCGTTTCGTTGAACGCGCGTACCGCCAGGGTATGCTGCCCCAGGCGTAACAACCTGAGATTGCTCGGTTCCATAGCAGACTCCTGTGAGGGGAGACGACCTTCACGCGTGCGGCCAGTCTAGCACATTTAGCCCGAACGGGTATCACTTCCGCTTTTTCTTCTTGCGCGGCGGGCGCGACACCTGCCCGGCCAGTTCGGCGCGGGTGAGCGGCTGGGCGGCGACATCGGCGGGATCGTACTCCGCCAGGCTGGACGCCACGCGCACCAGGTGGGCGCGGACCTCGTCGTCCGGCTCGGCGGCGATGGCCTCCCGGATCGCCTGGGCAGCGCGCGGATGGTGCATCCAGGCCAGCGTCCACACGGCGGCCATGCGCGCCGGGGCGTGATCGCCGGTCAGGGCGGCGGCCAGCGCGTCGATCAGCGTCTCGGCCACCGGCAGCGCGGCCAGGTCCACGTGCAGGTAATTGGTCGCGTGGAACAGTCCGCGCAGCAGCGGTTCGCGCTCCGGCCCACTCCCCGCCTTGATCCGCGCGGCGAGATCGGGCAGGCAGTGCTCCTGGCGCAGCTCGATCCACGACAGCACGGCATTGTACACCACGTCCGGGTGCGGATCGTCCAGCGCGGCACACACCAGCGGCAGGGCCTCCGGCGTGGCATTCGCGCTCAGGGCTTCCAGCGCCTTGCCGCGCACCTCAGGATCGTCCGCCCGCAGCACCATCGCCAGGGCCCGGACGGCGGCGCTGTCCTGGGTGTTACGCAGTCCCCACGCCGCCGCGGCGCGCACGTTGTCCGTCTCGTGCGCCAACACGTCGGCCAGCAGATCGTAGGCGGGCAGGTGGTGCATCTCGCACAGGGCGTACACAGCGGCTTCGCGCACGCGCTCGTCCTCGTCGCACAGGGCGCGGCGGATCAACGCCTCGGCGGAGAACCACGACAGCCGGTGCAGGTGGCGGGCGGCGCTGGCCCGCGTCGGGGTGTTGGCGCTGGACAGGGCGTGTTGAAGCTGCGCGCGCGACTCAGGATCGCTGCGCTCGGCCAGCACCCGCGCCGCGTGGTGGCGCACGTAAAAATCGGCGCTGTCGAGCATGGCCCCGGC
>CAYRWY010000532.1:0-1623 GCA_964427955.1 uncultured Anaerolineaceae bacterium | reverse complement strand
CACCACGTCCCGCAGCAGCTTTTTGCCGGACTTCAGATCGGTGACGGTCAGGCGCAGACGGCGCTGATCGTCGATGCTGAACGCGGCTTTGACGCGCTCCTGATCAGGGATGCCGGTCGGTTTCAGGCGCGCGACCGGCGGATCGTCCGCATTCAGCGCGGTGATCTGCTGCGCCTGCTGGTCGGCCTGGGCGACGAAGACCGCCTGCCCGTCCTCATACGCGATCTCGACCAGCGCCACGGCGTCGGTGTCGATCTCCCCGATCACGAACTCGATCCCGGCCTGCTGCGCGTGCGCCGCGCTCAGGACGATTTCCAGCGGGCGCGGGGTGGGACAGCGCGTCCCTGCCGGGAGGATCTCCTCGTAGGCGTGCGCGCCGGTCGCGGCGTCCAGGTGGCGCAGCCCGTAGCTGTGGATCAGCGTATCGTCCAGCCCGTAGCCCGCCGCGATCTGCAAGGCCCCTTCCACCACGGCGGTAAACGGCTTGTGCGCGCGCACCACCGCCGCGCCAAACGTATCGCAGAGCACCTGCTGCACGGCGGGCATCAGCGACGTCCCGCCGACCAGCAGCACGTAGCGCACATCCTCTCTGAACACGCCCTTCTGCCGGGCGGTGTGCAGCAGTTGATCGACGATGTGCCGCAGCGCGAAGTCGAAGCCGTGGGCGCGCAGCATGTCATCCAGATCGGCGCGGGACAGCGCCAGGTGGTGGGATCGCCCCCCGGCGCTGAAGTCGAGATCGGCGCGATCCGACGACGACAGCGCGATCTTGGCCTGCTCGCAGCGCGTCAGCAGTGCGGCGTAATCCAGCCCCAGCGCGGCGACCGGCAGATCGATCCGGCGCAGCACCTCGGCCAGCAGCCATTGATCGACGTCGCTCCCGCCCAGGAAACGCCCGGCCTTGGCGATCACCTCCGCGGACGCGCGCCCGCGCCAACGTTTGGTGCTTTCGGGAAGCTGTACCAGTGACAGATCGAGCGATCCGCCGCCGAAGTCGAAGACCAGCACCAGCGCGCCCGGCTCGGTCACGGCGTAGCCTAGCGCCGCCGCCGTCGATTCATCCACCAGCCGCACGCGTGCCGGATCGGCCACGCAGGGCGCGACCGTCTCCACCAGCCAGCTTTGGTAGCGCTCGAAAGCGGCGACCGGCGCGGTGATGACGATCTGCTCGATCTCGGCGGCGGGGTAGGGCAGCCCGGCCAGAAGCTGCCCCAAAAACTGGCGGCTGGCGTCGCGGTCGGTCCAGGGCACGCCGTCGATCAGCCGCGCGGCAGGTTCGGCAGCGGCGATCCCGCGTTTGAAGTTGCGGAACAGACGGTTGTCCGGTTGGAGGTCCAGCCCGCGCGCCCGCACGTCCTGCCCGGCGGCGATCCGCCCGTTTTCGACGTACAGCAGCGACGGGATCAGCGGCGGGTGATCGGGCGTGGGATCGCTCAGTCCCGGCAGCGCCAGGAGATGGGCGGCGCCGTCCTGCCAGTGCGCGATCAGGCTGTTGGTGGTGCCGAAGTCGATGGCGAGTTGGTGTGACACGGCGGGCACTCCCGTGCTACGTTTCGCAATGATACGATAGGATATATTACGTTTCGTATGTTATGATAGCATGAATGAGAGGGACAAGTCAAG
>CAYRWY010000531.1:0-3636 GCA_964427955.1 uncultured Anaerolineaceae bacterium | reverse complement strand
CGAAGCTGACGCGCGTGCGCAGCGACGGTTTTTGGAAGACCATCGCCAGCGATTTGCCTTGCAGCAGCGGTTGGTTGCCTCTGGCTTTATGTTCGGTTTTCAGGGCGACGGCACTTTTCAACAGGTCCCATAGATCGGCGGTGGACCAGTCGGCGGTATCCAAGAAGTGATTCACAGAACTTTCCCTCTCATCAGATTCGTGCAAAATTGACGTATGTCAGTGTGCAGCGTAGTATAGCACAAATTGAACACGCCGACAGTCACGGCATGAGAGCGGGTGTATTTCAAATCTGGGGCGACTTTTACTGAGCCGTGCCTTTACCTCACCCCCTGGCCGTCCTCGGAGAGGGGATTAAGGGGTGAAGTAAACGCCCTGCATCTGAAATGGACCCTATGAGGGCAGGGGTGAATTGATGTCTACACAGAAGCAGCAGTTTCAAATCTACCTGCCGGGGCTGCTCAAGGTCCTGGCGGAAAGCCTGTATTCCACCAAAAAAGTCGCCATCCGGGAGTTGATCCAGAATGCGCACGATGGCAGTGTCCGCCGCACGGTGGAGCAGAAGGAAGCGTACTACCAACCGCGCATTCACATCCGTGTCAATCCGCTGGAGCACACCCTGACCATTCAGGATAACGGTTCCGGGCTGGCTCCCGACGAGGTGACCGATTATCTTTCGACCATTGGCCGCAGCTACACCCGCCAGTTGGGCGAAGATCTGTCGGTGCTCGCGCCGGACGACTCCTCCCGGTTGATCGGCCAGTTTGGCCTGGGCTTCCTGAGCGCGTTTCTGATCGCGTCGGAAGTCGTGCTGCTCACGCGCTCTGTCCGGGAAGGCAGTCCGGCGCTGCGCTGGAGTTCGACCGGCGACATTCACTACGATGTGACGACCGTGCCGGAAGGCGCGATCGGCACGACCGTCCAGTTGACGATCAAGCCGGGGACGTCGTTCGTGCTCAACGAAGCGATCCTGGTGGAGACCGTCCGCCAGTACGCCGATTTTCTGCCGGTCCCGATCTTCGTCGGCGACGATCCCACCCCGGTGAACGCCATGCAGCCGCCCTGGGAGGCGCTGGACCCGGCGCTGGCCGTGCGGGAGTACATCACGCGCGTTTTCAAGGCCGAGCACGTGCTCGCCGTCATTCCCCTCAGCGACCAGACCATCGACCTGGGCCACGACAGCCTTACTATCCCGCTGCGCGGCTTTCTGTTCGTGCCGCCCGGCTCGCTGGCGTCGATCCGCGAGTGGGGCGATCTGACGGTCTTCATCCGCCGCATGTTCATCTGCGAGCAGGATCGCGACCTGCTGCCAAGCTGGGCGCGTTTCGTGCGCGGCGTGATCGACTGCCCCGACCTCCAGCCCACCGCCTCGCGCGAGGAAGTGCAGCGCGACGACGCCTACACCTACGTCCAGCAGGCGTTGGAGGAGCAGTTGATCGCCGGGCTGCGCCGCATCGCCCAGGACGATCCCACCACCTGGAAAGCCATCGTGCGCGGCCATGCTGAGGTGATCATGGGCTGGGCCGTGCGCGATAACGAGTTTTTCACGCAGGTGGCCGACCTGATCACTTTCCACACCTCGCGCGGGCAAATGACGCTGCCCGACTATCTGAAGACGACCAACAACACGATCTACTTCGTCACCAAAGAGTTGGGATCGCTGCAAGAGCAGGTGTTGGGGGAGGGCCACGGTCTGCCGGTGATCGATGCGGCGTGGTTCGCCGTGACGCCGTTCATTCAGAAATACGCCTTCTACCGGCCCGGCGTCCGGCTGGTGCAGTTGGACGGCGAATCCAACCAACTGCTGCGCCCGGTCTCCGGCGACGCCTATCAGGCGCTGCTGGCGTACTACCGCGCACGCGGGATCAAGGTCATCGCCGCCAGCTTCAAGCCGCCCGAAGTTCCGGCCATCATCACCTATCCAAAGGATGCGGAGTTCATCGCCGACACGCGCGCGTCCCTGGATGCCGACGAGATCCCCGGCCCGTTCGCCGATCTCGTGAGCGATTACCTGAACAAGCTGGGCACGAGCGCCGAAGACTTGCAGGGGACGCTCTATCTCAACGTGTCGTGCGAGCTGGTGCAAAAGCTGGCCGCGCAGACCAACGAGACTCTACGCGGGGCGGCGCTCGATCTGCTGTACCAGACGGCGCGCCTGTTCGCGGGCCGGATGCTCGGTCCCCAGCAGGCTATCGCGGCTTTCAAAGAGGCGGCGCAGGCGATCAGCAAGCTGGCGCTGCCAGGGTAGGGGCAGAGTATGGTCTATGTCGATATGTGGGGCTGGTTCTACGACGTCGCGCGCCGCGCCGCCCAGGATGGCGATCAGCAGCGGGTGCAGCTCACCCGGCTGTACTGGCAGGCGCAGTCGATCCGGCTGGCCGATCCGCAGCACGCGTTGGTCCTGCTGCGCCAGGGATCGGAATTGTCCAAACGCCTGGACGAGCCGTGCCTCGAAATCTTCTTCGATTACTGGGCCTGCGAAGTCTACATCTTCGACCTGGAAGACCTGAACGCCGGGTTGGAGCACGCGACCAAAGTGTTCGTCGAAGCCTGCAAGCCCGGTCACGCCCACTGCCCGGTGCTGGGACGGGTGTACCGTGTCATGATGGACGCCTACATCTATTCCGATCCTGCCGGGTACGCGGGCAAGGTGCACGACCTGATCGCCTACATGGAACAGCACGTCCCGATGGACGACGACACGGGCTATCTGCTGTATGGCCGCCGGGTAGACCTGGCCTGGGCGCTGGATCAGCCGGATCAGGCGTTCGACCTGGCGCTGAAATATCTCGAAGTCAGCGAATCGTCCGCGTTTCGCAAGTCACACGCCTACAGCGTCTTGTCGGCGTTCAGCTATCTGAAAGACGATCTGCGCGCGGCGCTGGACTATGCCGTCCTGCACGAGCACCACGCCCGCCGCACCGACTGGTCGGATTCGGTGGCGACGGCGCTGGTCTGGCAGTCGATGCTCTATCGCAAGCTGGGCGACGAAGACCGTGCGCGCGAGTTCCACCGCCGCGGTCTGGCGCAGCGATCCCGGCTGGGTGTGATGCCCGGCGGCATGTACTACGACGCCATGTGCTTCCACGCGGAGTTGGGCGGCGAATCTGAGACGGCGCTGAGCCTGCGCGAGGAGCAGTTGGGGGCGCTGGCGGGCAAGGGGATGTTCGGCTATGAGACCCACGTCCATTTGCAGCGCTGCCGCCTGCGGGGCCGGATGGGACTCTTGACACCGGACGATCTCGCCGCCGCCCGTGCCGCCGCCCAACCGCTCAAAGCGCCGCAGTATTTCCTGGCCGACCTGGATCGCATCGTGCAGGGCGACTATTCCGAGAAGCCCCGCGCATGGTTGTAAGGAAAAATAACTCACGTTTTTCTGTTTTCTTAGGAGGGGCTGGGGGTGAGGTTAGGTTTCGATACAAGGATCAGTAAAAAAAGTTATGGGTAACGGATAGCCCATAGAGAACAATGGGACAGGGGAAGGTTGCGCCCTATCACTCTCTCATTTCCCAATTTTTCTCCGCGTGCTCTGCGTTGAATCGTTTTTCTATTTTCACAGGAGTTGACCATGGCGCGGTGCGCCGCGCCGCCACAAAGGGATGAAAATGAGGTAAGCTCAAGGCACCGCTACCGTCGAG
>CAYRWY010000530.1:0-3642 GCA_964427955.1 uncultured Anaerolineaceae bacterium | reverse complement strand
GAACCGGCAAGACGACCCTGTCCAGCGATCCGGCGCGCACGCTGATCGGGGATGACGAGCACGGCTGGAGCGATGGTGGCATCTTCAATTTCGAAGGCGGCTGTTATGCCAAAGTGATCCGGCTGTCGCCCGAAGGCGAGCCGATGATCTGGGAGGCGACGCGGCGTTTCGGCACGATCCTGGAAAACGTCAAGATCGACGCCAACCGCCGCCGTGTGGACCTGGACGACGCCAGCTTCACCGAAAATACCCGCGCGTCGTATCCCATCTTGCAGATCGCCAACGCCGATTACGGCGGGATGTGCGGTCACCCGAAAAACGTGATCTTCCTGACGGCGGATGCCTACGGCGTGGTGCCGCCGGTGGGGCAGTTGACCCCCGCCCAGGCGCAGTATCACTTCCTGGCGGGCTATACGGCCCGCGTGGCCGGGACCGAGCGCGGCGTTACCGAGCCGTCCGCGACCTTCAGCACGTGTTTCGGCGCGCCGTTCATGCCGCTGCGCCCGACTGTGTATGCGGGCCTGCTGGCGGAAAAGGTCGAGAAGGCCGGGGCGAAACTGTGGATGATCAACACCGGCTGGACCGGCGGGCCGTATGGCGAAGGCAGCCGGATGAAGCTGGCCTATACCCGCGCGATGGTCAGCGCCATCCTGAACGGCGATCTGGACGGTGTCGAGCTGCGGCCCGATCCGGTCTTCGGCTTCGGCATCCCCGCGCACGTCCCTGGCGTGCCGGACGAGGTACTGATGCCGCGCGAGACCTGGCGCGATCCCGCGGCGTATGATGCGCGGGCGGCGGATCTGGTCGGGCGCTTCCAGAAGTATGTGGAGCAGTTCGCGGGCTATATGACGCCGGAAATGAAAGCCGCCGCGCCCAAAGCCCCGTAGAGGGAACCGGACCGGGCGGGCATGTTTTCTATAAGGGGGCGTATGGCACCATACGCCCCTATAAAGATGCGTCATCACGTTTTTTGTTTAGGAGTATGGATGCCCTTTTCAAAAACTCCGGTCTCCGATAGAAAACAGCGACAGTCGCGATATCACTAGCAAGTACTTACCTCAAACAGCCTTCCTACAGGACATCATTTCTATTGATAACGGTTCGCTGTGCGCTATCTTCACCGAAGCCTTTGAGCAGCGATCACAGGGTGATTTAATGTATCTGTGATTATTGCTACTACAAGTTTTTATAGTTTTTTTAGTATATAAAGCATAGTTTCAGTCTTAGAATAAGAATATACTTGTGGCAGGTGAAGGCGTATCCAATCCGATTTTCTCTGTGCCACAATCAGTGAACTAAAAAGATTAATAAGGAGATTATCATGAAAACCATGCGGATTTTGTCTGTTTTGCTCGTAGTGGCCGTCATGGGATTGGCTCAACCCCATATGCCTACCTTCGCCCAGGCCGCCCCCGACGCGTGTGCCCTCTTCAGCAGTCTCAGCGGGGTTTATTATGGGAATTTTAGGGGAGTCTCTGGAACAGCCCAACCCGGGGACGTCTTTACCATTGTAGGGACACCGAGCGAGGAACAACAGCAGATCGGTGCAAACATAACCGGGTACGATTGGAACATAATCCTGGCCGGTCCTGCCCTGGCGACCGCCCCCAATCAAATCACGCTGACCTACACGGTTCCGGCCTCCGGCCTGCCCGCCGGAGCGGGTGGCGTTGGAATCACCACACAGACCAGCCCCGGCGAGTCATCATTTTCCGTTACAGCGAGCTGTAGCAGGGCGACGCCAGAGGAAGAGGAAGCCGTGCCTGGCTGCGATTTGCTGCCCCTCACCGCGAATGCTGTCGTTGGGACCTTCGTGAGTGACGCGATCTTGTATGCCGAGCCAGACGTTTCCACCTCCCCGCAGCTCACCCTCCCCGCAGGCAAAACCGCCTGGGTGCTCGGGGTCGATAAGAGCGACAAATACTACAAGATCAAATGGGTCTGCGACTATCTCTGGGTCAAAAAGGCGACGATGGGCCCCAACTTTGACGAGGTCTGGCAGGGCCATCTCCTTCCGACGGACATCGTGGAATAAGTTCTCTCTCCTATTGTCATCTACAACCATCTCACGTTTTTGTTTAGCGGCATCTCCTGTCCCCTTCGCTAACCTGGTTAGCGAGGGGGAATGTGCGGTAATCTCTCGGCAAATCCCCTTTCTTTATCCTGGATGAGGAAAGGGCGGGGGCCCCTATCAATGGCTCGCTGCTTATCGATCCCCTTGCACGGCGTCGGCTTCGAGCCGGGCCGCAGCCTCGGCGACGTGCGAGCTGCGCACGATCAACTCGTTCAGGACCAGGATCGACACGGTGACCACCAGCAGCACCACCGGCATGGCGTTGATCGAGGAGATCTTGGCGAGGACGCCGGTCGTGGCCGGGATCGCCGAGCCGCCGATGGCCGCTGCGCCGATCTGAAAGCCGATGGTATTCGGGGCGTGGGCCAGCCCGACCCGCCCCGGTGTATCTGAGACCATGATCGGGAAGATCGGCGCCAGCGCGAAGCCCATCAGCCCGATGGCGGCGCCGCCGGTCCAGTGGGCGGGGTTCAGCACCAGCACGACTGACGCCAGCACGGCCAATCCCAGCGACATCCGCAGGAAGGTGAGCGGTGTCATCCAGCGCCCGATGAAGCCCGCCGTCACGCGCCCGACGGTGAACATCCCCCAGTAAGCCGAGACCCACAGCGCCGCCGTCTCCGGCCTGATGTGGCGTCCCTCCTGGAACAGCGACGACGACCAGCGCCCCGACGTGACTTCCACCCCGGTGTACAGGAAGAACATCGCGATCCCGAACCAGACCACCGGCAGCCGCAGCGTCTGGCCGATGGGCGTGCGGACGTGCTCCTGGGCGGGCTTGTCGGTGTCGGGATGGGGCTGCTTCCAGCGTTCGCGCGTGACCAGGAAGCACAGCGCCAGCGCGATCTGCAAGGTGCCGACGATGACGTAGCCCCAGCGCCAGGGATGATCGGAATTCACTACCAATCCCATCAGCCACGTGCCGCTGGTGACGCCCACGCCGAACGAGGCGTGCAGCCAGCACATCAGGCGCGGGCCGTAATTGGTAGCGACGTAGGTGTTGATCCCGGTGTCAATCGCGCCCGCTCCTGCGCCGCCGAACAGGCCCATCAGCACGAACCAGCCCCAGGCCGGGGCGGCGGCATAGCCCATCAGCGCGCCGCCGGTCATGAAGCAGCTTGCCGAGAGCAGCAGCCCGATCCCCATGCGGGCGACCAACTGCCCGGCGAAAAAGCTGGACGTGAAATAGCCGATCAGCCCGGTGATGAAGATCAGGCTGAAGATGTCCGGCCCGATGTCGAAGGTCGAACGGATGCGGGGATTGGCGATATCCAGCAGGCCATCCGGCGATCCCAGGCTGATGAAGGCGACGAAGATGATAAAAATAAGAAACCATGCGGCACGTTTGCGCGAACTGGACACACTTCCCTCACTGTTTCGTAATAGGCGGCACCGTGAAAACGTTTTTTCGTCGCTAGAGCTTAACGCAGCCCGCCTGAATTTGCGAGACCATCCGCCGCAACCCATCGCCCGGTTCCGCGTAATATGAGATGTACGTCCATGTTGAGGGGAGTTAGCTACCTAAGTTTTGTGCAAACGTGAAAGGAATGACCGCAGTGAGCTAGGGT
>CAYRWY010000529.1:0-3665 GCA_964427955.1 uncultured Anaerolineaceae bacterium | reverse complement strand
TGGAGAGGGAGAAGGGGGTGGGGGTTGAGGGTGAGGTAAACCCCAAACAGCCTGGAATGGGGAGCTGCGTAACGTCAGTTAAAGAAATTTTTCGTCAATTTTAACGAAATACACTTTACAAATTCGGCAGAGGTGTGTAGAATGCTGCCCCGTGAGTTTCGCAGAAGGTCATCTGGGAAACTCAGATGACCCGCTAGTAGGGAGCACATTCACATGGAACCAAACTTGCTGCCGCGCACTGAAGCGCGCAAATTCCGCAGTGAAGCGGAATATCGCCGCTGGCAGCTCGAACTTGCCGAACAGTACCGTGATTCGGAACGCGGCAAGGGGTTGGTCACCCGGATCGTGGACCTCGTCCGCGATTGGGTATCTCAGTAGGACACCACGCGACTCGCGCCGTGCCCCAAGTCCGAACTTAGATCCCCCAAAAAACTTTTAAGGGCCGTTTTTGAGACGGCCCTTTTTGATTCTTCCGGCGCGGCCAAAAGCGCGTATAATTGCTACCCGATCCCACGGGATTTGTTTATATTCAAGAGGGGTTCCGGCATCGTGTCACGGGACCCGGTTCGCACCGCCCAAAAGGGGACTATGCAGCGCGTATACCGCCTGTCGGCTGCTCATCCACCCGGCCCCACCATCGTCGCCATCGGCATGTTTGACGGCATCCACCTCGGCCACCAACACCTGCTGCGCCGCCTGGTCGAGACGGCCCGCGCGCAGCACTGCGTGCCGACCGTCCTGACCTTCTTCCCCCACCCCGACGTGGTGTTGGGCCGCGCCTCCAGGCGCTACTACCTGACCACGCCGGAGCAGCGCGCGGCGCTGTTGGGCGATCTGGGCGTGGAGTGCGTCGTCACGCATCCGTTCGACGACGAGGTGCGGCAGGTCCGCGCGGCGGAGTTCGTCGATCAACTGATCGCCACGCTCAAGCTGCGGGCGCTATGGGTCGGCGCGGATTTCGCACTCGGCTACAAGCGCGAAGGCAATGTGGAGTTTTTGCGGGCGCAAGGCGCCTTGAAGGGCTTTCAACTGGAGGTAGTTGAACTCATGACCAGTGACAGTAACGGCCAGACGATCAGCAGTGCCAGCATCCGCACGGCGCTCGAAACCGGCGATCTGGACACGGTGACGCGCCGCCTGGGGCGGCCTTACCGGCTGGAAGGGGAAGTCGTCCACGGCCACCAGCGGGGCCGCACCATCGGCTTTCCGACGGCCAACATCGACGTCTGGGATCAGCAGGTGCTCCCGGCCAAAGGCGTGTACGCGGGCTGGGTGTACATCGGGGACGAAAAATTCATGGCGGTCGCCAACGTCGGCAACCGCCCGACCTTTGGCGGCAAGGTGATCACGGTGGAAGCGTATATCCTGGATTTCGACCGCGACATTTACGGCCAGACCATCGCGTTCGACTTGGTGGCCCGGCTGCGCCCCGAAGTGAAGTACAACACCATCGAGGACCTGGTCGCCCAGATCAAGCGCGACGTGGTCGAAGGTCGCGCGCTGCTGGAACGATAGCGTGAGACCCCGCGCCCCCCTCCTATAGAGAACGATGGGAGAGGGGGAAAATCGTCGCGGCCTCCTGATCTCCGTTCTGGCTGATAACTGAAAACTGATAGCTATAAACTCGTTCGCCCTGTCAGGTGAGCGTAGGGAGCGTAGGGCAACGGGCGACTGTGCACGCGCTTCCGGTCAAGTAGTGGGAACCCAGGCGCACTAAAATACGTCTAATATCAGTGAACAAGCAGTGGGGAGTGCGCCATGAACCACAATACCTACCAAAACCTGAGACTGCACGAATGGATCGAAATCGGGCGCGAGACCGGCAAAATCCAGGACGTTCAGACCGTCGTGCTGGCGTACTGCATGGACGAGAGCGAAGCGATGGCCTGGATCGCCGACATCGTGCGGGATCGCACCTCGGAACAGACCGCCCTCGTCTTCATGGAGCGCGCCGTCCAGTACAACTACGTGCATTAGACTCACGCGAGAGAATGGAAAGAGCGCCGCGCGGCGCTCTTTTTGATTCCGGTGCCGCCGGGCCAGCGGGGTGACTCACCGGCGCGGAGATTGTTCATTTCCCCCCGGCTGTGTTAAGGTATGTCAGGCAGTGTCAAATATAGAAGGGAATTGTGGTATGCCATCCGTCTTAGGGCTGCTGGCCGTTTTTGTCCTGGTAGCCGTCAATGGCTTCTTCGTCGCCGCTGAGTTCGCGCTGGTGGGGGCGCGGCGGACGCGCCTGGCCCAACTGGCAGGCGAGGGTCACGGCGGCGCGCGCATGGCACATGACGCGACCGATCACCTGGACAGCTACATCGCCGCCACGCAGCTCGGTATTACGCTGGCCAGCCTGGGATTGGGCTGGATCGGCGAACCCGCCGTCGCCCACCTGATCAAGCCGGTGCTGGAATTGTTCTTTGGCGACGAGCCTGCCCACGCCGTCGTCGAAAGCGTCTCCGTCGCGGTCGGCTTCGCGCTCGTCACGATGCTGCACATCGTGCTGGGCGAGCTGACGCCGAAATCCATCGCGCTACAGCGCCCGGAAGGCACGGCGATCATCGTCGCCCGCCCGGTCACCTGGTTCCTCAAGCTCTTTCATCCCGTGATCCGGTTGATGAATGCCATCGGCAACGCCGTGGTGCGCCTGCTGGGCTTCAATCCGGCCAGCGGGCACGAAGCGGTCCACTCGGCGGAGGAGCTGGGGATGCTGGTCCATTCCGCGCACGAAGCCGGGCTGCTGCCGGACAGCGAAGAACGCCTCTTGCAGCGCGCCTTCGACTTCGGCGACATCCAGATCAAGGACGTGATGCAGCCGCGCGTCAACGTGGATGCCATCGACCTGAACGATCCGCTGGCCGAGGTCTTGCAGCAGATCACCAGCGGTGGCCACCATTCGCGCTATCCGGTCTATGAAGGCTCGCTCGACCGCGTGATCGGCATTCTGCACACGAAAGATCTGCTCGACCGGATCGTGCACCAGCCTGATCTGCTGACCGGGAGCGGCCAGTTGGACCTGCGCGCGATTCTCCACCAGCCGCTGTTTTTCCCTGAGGTCGCGGGCGTGGATCGCGTGTTGGAGCAGATGCAGCGCACCAAAACCCACGTCACCATCGTGGTGGACGAGTTCGGCGGTATGGCCGGGCTGGCGACGATGGAGGACATCCTCGAAGAACTGGTGGGCGAAGTGCAGGACGAGTTCGACTTCGAGGCAGGACCGATCCAGACCGACGAGGCCGGGGTCAGCGTGGATGGGCTGATGACCCTGGACGACGTGATCGAGCGGTTCGGGCGTCCGGACGGGGAACTCCAATCCGACACGCTGGGCGGCTACGTGGCCGAGCGGCTGGGACGCATCCCCACCACCGGCGACAAGGTGACCTTCGGGAACTACGAGTGCCAGGTCGAAGCGATGGACGGGATGCGCGTCGCGCGGGTGCGGTTCGTAAGGCCCGCGGCGCCGTAGCGATGGCCCCCACCCCACCTCCACGATGATGCACTTTGAGAAAACCAGGCCGGAAATTGCAGGTAGCTGGCCTCACCCCTAAATCCCCTCTCCAACAAAGTTGGCGAGGGGACTGGACCAGTGTGCTCATCGCCCCCTCTCCATTCGAAATGGTTCAGGGGCGGACAGGCATTGAGAACCGGGACTTTTGAGAGACAATTTTCAT
>CAYRWY010000528.1:0-3676 GCA_964427955.1 uncultured Anaerolineaceae bacterium | reverse complement strand
TACGTCACGCTGTTCGCGACGGATCGCCCGGTCGCCGCGCGGGCCGAGGCCATGATCTACCCGGCGGAACACTGGCGCGCGCTGGTCTCTGCCGCGCCGGAGTCGGAGATTTTTCGCGCGCACCTGCGCCACGTCGAAGAGACCTTTCTGATCTACGTCCACCAGCACGAGGCGAGCTTCTATTACGCGGGCGAAACGCCGTTCGTGCTGATCTACGTCGCGCCGCTGCTGCTGCTCGGCGTGTTCGCGGCCCTGTGGCGGATCAGGACGCCGGGCGGGCTGCTGCCGCTGCTGTGGGTGCTGGCGACGTCACTCGGCAACAGCTTCATGATCGCCAACCTGGACTCGCCGCGCTACGTGACGGTCTTTCCCGCACTGGCGCTGTTGAGCGCGCTCGGACTGCGCGAGGGATTGAGGCCGCTATGGCCGCGCCCCCGCCTACGCCGGATCGCGCTGGCCGGGCTGGTGATCGCGCTCGCCGCCGGGCAGACGTGGTACTATTTCGGCCCCCACCTGGACCTGTTCAACTTCCAATACCGGCGCGCCAAGCTCGACCGCGACTGCGAGGACGCCCTGTTCCGCGCGGCGGACCTGCCGCCCGGCACCCAGGTACACCTGATCAGCGATCCGCCCTGCGAGCAGGGTTATTCCAGGGAACTCTTCGACTATCTGACCGGCAGCGTCGCCGTCGATACGCTGGCCCCGGCGGATCTGACGGCGGACAGCCTGGACGACCTGCCGCATTCGGTCGGCCAGGCGTTTTTCCTGGCGCCGGACGACCAGGCCACGCTCGACCGGCTCAAGCTCTATTTCCGCCTGAAGCCGCCCGCCATCACCCCCTACCCTCTCGCGCCGGACAAGCAGTTGGTGCTGTACTATGCTCCGGCGACGATCACGGCTGCACCAGACGCCGGTCAGGAGTAACGTCCAGCGCAACAATGCTGCTGGTGAACTACGTGCCAGAGCATACCTCACCCCCCGGCCCCCTCTCCGAGGGCGGCGAGGGGGCGCACGGGCAAGTCCCCTCTCCAGACTTGGAGAGGGGATTTAGGGGTGAGGTATGAATTTGCCAACAGTATCGCAAGCTGAAGAGGGGCGCAAGCTTTTTTCCGCTCGCCTGCTCTGCGGGGACAAAGGGGATAGGGGGTAAGAATACATCACAGGCTCAGCCCCAGCGAGCTTTGGTGAAATATACCCGCCGTACCACTTTACCACCGCGCCAACCTGTGTTATGCTGCGCACAGAATAGTCCAGAGTGGAGACTATAC
Source organism: uncultured Anaerolineaceae bacterium (assembly GCA_964427955.1). Lineage (GTDB taxonomy): Bacteria > Chloroflexota > Anaerolineae > Aggregatilineales > Aggregatilineaceae > JACRBK01. The sequence goes on along the minus strand of CAYRWY010000528.1, from coordinate 2,408 downwards.
ACTCGATGTCCGACAAACCACTGCCCCAGCGCGTGGCCCGCACCACCCCCACCCCGCTCCCGGCACACCACCGGGACACCCGGTCGATGGTCCGCCGCGCCCGGCTCGAACACCTGGCGACCGAACTGCTGCGCCTGGGGAATGCGCTGCGCCCGCCCGTGCCGGTCGAGGAATTGTACGCCCAACCGCCGTACCGGCTGTGGCCGACCGAACCCGGCGATCCGCTCATGCGCCCCGCCGCCAACCCCGGTGTGGAAGATCGTCCCCAGCGCCGCCTGGACATCGCCAGGGCCATCGCCGAGCGCGTGAGCACCTCAAGCTGGCCGCTGCGTATCCAACTGCTCGGCCCGCACCCGCTGGCCCTCGCCGAAATCGAGCTGTTCGCCCTGGCGCTGCTGCTGCCGACCGGCCTGCTGTCCGGGATCAACGAGCACCAGCGCACGCCGTCCGCCATCGCGACGATCTTTCAGACGCCGCTCAAGGAATCGACCCTACGCCTGGGCGAGTTGGGTTACCTGACGCCACAAGCCGAGCAACGCGCCACCGGCGATACCACCGACTAAACGCCCTGCCCCTACTCACAGGAGGAAAAGCGCTATGATTACGATCCAGACCCTGGCCCAAAGCCCGCTCTTTGCCGGGCTGACTGAAGCGCAGCTTTTTCCATTCATGGCCCTGGCCGAAGAGATCACCTGTCCCCGCGGGCGACCCATCTTCGAGGAGGGCGAAAGCGCGCGGCGGCTGTTCATCCTGATGTCGGGCAAGGTCAATATCCGCGTGCAGATCACGAGCCGCCCGGAGCCGATCTCCGTGGCGACGCTCGACCAGGCCGGGCAGTTGGTGGGCTGGTCGGGCTTCATGCCGCCGAACGATTACACCGCCACCGCCCTGTGCCAGGATCACTGCCGCTTCCTGGTTTTCGAAGGCGCGGCATTCATGACCCTGCTGGAAACGACCCCGGAGGTCGGCTTCATCGTCATGCGCAACATCGCCGGGGCGATCAGCGAGCGGCTGCGCAACGTCCAGCGGATCGTGCTGAAAACGCTCTAGAGCGGTTATTAGTGATTAGTTTTTACTAACAACTAATCACTAAAAACTAACTACCCTGTTTTATCGACCAACGAAGGCGAGCATTCCACCCATGAGCGATCCCATCCCGCCCGCGATCCTCACCTATCGCAAGGTGACGTTCACCGTGCCGCCCGGCATGACGCTGCGGCAGGCCATCCAACGCTGTAACCTGAATCCGGAAACCGTCCTGGCGACGCGCGCCGGACAGCTCATCACCGACGAGGTGATCGTCCAGCCGGGCGACCAGATCACGCTGATCGCGACCATTTCGGGGGGCTGAGATGAGCAATGCCCCGCTGAGATGCCGCCAGTGCGGCAAAAAAGCCGTGATCCTGATGCGGCAGCACAAACTCGCGCTGTGCGGCCCGCACTATATCGAGTGGGTGCGCGAGCAGACGCAGCACTTCATCGAAAAATACCACATGTTCCGGCGGGAGGAGCGGGTGCTGGTCGCCGTCAGCGGCGGCAAAGACAGCCTCGCGCTGTGGGACATCCTGCTGGCGCTCGGTTATCAGGCTGATGGGCTGTACATCGGGCTGGGGATCGACGGCGGCGTGAACTACAGCGACGAGTCGCACGGCTTCGTCGAGCGGTTCGTCGCGGCGCACGGCGGCGATCTCACGCTGCACGCGGTGGACGTCGCCGCCACGTATGGCGCGCCGATCCCGGTGGCGGCCAAGATGAGCAAGCGCGGGCGCGAAAAACCGTGCGCGCTGTGCGGCATGACCAAACGCTACATCATGAACCGGGTGGCGCACGATCACGGCTACGACGTGCTGGCGACCGGGCATAACCTGGACGACGAAGTCTCGGTACTGTTCGGCAACGTGCTGACGTGGAATGTCGATTACCTGGCCCGGCAGCAGCCGGTGATGCCGCCCTCGCATCCGGGGCTGGCGCGCAAGGTCAAGCCGCTGTTCCGCTTCTACGAGCGCGAAACCGCCGCCTATGCCCTGGTGCGCGGGATCGGGTATATCTACGACGAATGTCCCTTTGCCGAGGGGGCGACAACCGCCCGCTACAAGGATATGCTCAACCAACTCGAACTGGAGAGTCCCGGCATCAAGCAGCAGTTCTATCTGCGCTTCATGCAGGCGCGCAAGACGCTGCGCCTGGCCGAGACGGTCAAAGAAGAGTTAACGCTGAACACGTGCTCCCGCTGCGGCCAGCCGACGACCAACGAGGGGGTGTGCTCCTTCTGCCGCACGTGGGATCGTATCCAGGCGCGCGCGGCGGGGAGTGAAGAACATTTCAACGCAGAGACCGCAGAGACCGCCGAGGAAGAGTAGGGTAAAAAGAGAGAAAAAGCGATTCACCACAGAGGACACGGAGCACAC
>CAYRWY010000527.1:0-3688 GCA_964427955.1 uncultured Anaerolineaceae bacterium | reverse complement strand
CCGTGTGAAGTTGCATCGCCTTTATCCGTCTATTTCAGATTGACTGAGTACTAGCCCGGCCAGTATTGAGGTTGAATTGCGCGGCGGTGCGACTTGTGCTACGCTGCATAGCATCAAATTCGCACGCAGCAGGAGAGAATCTCATGCCCCGTGAGTCGTTGGAGCTGTTGCTCGAAAGTGTCACTGACGAAGAATTGGAAAGTCTGCGCGACGCGATCCTGCGCGAAGAAGGCCGCCGCCGGTCCAACTTCCAGTTGACGGTTCCCGCCCCTTTTCCTCCCCTGGTGCGCGCCGGACAAGGCGAATCGACGGTGGAACGCTGGGCCAAGCTGATCACCTGGCTGGCGAAGGATAGCGGCTTTCCTCCCGCGGTGGGCAAGCGCGGCATCCGCGTCCATTTGATCTATGCGGACAAAGCGCCTGATCCGAAGGAAGCTGCGATCGTGCTGCAAGAGGCGGTCGTCGAGGCCGGGCTGCTGGTGGGGCGCACGCCCGAATGGATGGATGCCACGACCACCGAAATGGAGCAGGGCAACGCCGACAGTGTGTTGATCGAGATGTGGGAGAAACCCGTCCCTCACGGGTGGGAATGAGGCAGTCCATCCCCACGTAGGGATGTTCTGTAGGGGCAGGGTACGCCCTGCCCACTATACCCCGCTTAATCTTCCTTCTTCTGCACCACGAAGACCGCGCGCCCGGTCGTGTCTTTTTGCACGTCGAAGGGCTGGATGTCCGGCGTGAGCACCGCCGCCACCCGGAAGTTGTTGCGTTCCAGCATGGCGACCAATCCCTGCGTCGGATAGCCGCGCTCGAAGTGGATTTCGTCCTGGCGCTGCCAGCCGCCCTCGATCTGCCGGTAGATCAGGAAATGCCGCGTGTTGCTCAGGGTTTCGTAGCTGAACTGGTTGCGGATCGTCACCGTCAGGTCTTCGCCGTTGTCGTAGTACACGTCATCCCGGTCGCCGACCTCGCTGGCCAGCCCGCGAATGGTGCGCATATCGAAGATGAACAGCTTGCCCGCGTCCAGCGCCTTATTGACTTGCACGAAGACGCTTTCCAGTTCGCGCAAGCTCTGGATCGCGTTTAGCACACCGCCCACGGCCAGCACCATGTCCACCGGGCCAATCGGCGATTCCAGGTGGCGGATGTCCATTTCGACGAACGTTGGCGGATCGAAGGCCAGGTCGGAAAGGTCCACGTCGTCGGGATGAATCTGCGCCTGGGCCAGCATGTGCGAATTGTTGTCGATCCCGAAGGCCCGGTAGCCGCGTTCGGCCAGATACCAGGTGCTGGCGCCCGTCCCGCAGCCGATGTCGATGACGCGCAGCCCGGCCCAGTCAATCGACTGTGCGTAGCTGATGTAACGCGGCGTGCTGATCCGGGCATAATCGGCGAAGCCAGCCCGGTTGTACACCTCCGCCAGCGCGGAATACGGGACAACGAGATACGGAAACTGCGTGGCCATAGCGCACCCTTTCGTATGCGGCATCCTACCCTGATCCCTATTGTAGCATCAGGGCGGTTGAGCCGATACTCGCTAGCCCGTCGTCTCCTGGAGCGGGCGCAGCCCGGCGTAGCTGAACACCAGGTTGTAGCGCGCCGAATACAGGACGATGCTGCCCTGCTGGTAGTTGTCGATATTGAAGGTGGGATCGGTGATGATGTAGTTCTGGTTGCCCTGATCCCCTTTCAGCACGCCCAGGTCGATCTCGTACTGCTGCACCTGGTCGAGTTCTTCGCGCGTGGTGGGCCGGGGATAGGCGCTGATCAGCACGTGCAGGTCCGGGCCGTTGATGACGTCCAGCCCTTCCAGACGGACGATGTTGCGCCCATCCGACAGCCGGACGATGGTGGCCGTGCCGCTGGCCCCGCGCATGGGGTCCAGGTTGGTGAAATTCCCGCCCACCAACAGTTGCACCGCGCCGGGATTGGGATCGATGGCGGGCAGGTTGGGTTCTTCGATGTCCACCGGGGTCGCCAGCCGGGCCGCCACCATGTCGATGGCCATCTGGTGGCTGGTCTGGTACAGTTCCAGGTAGATGTCCTGCGCCTCGTTGGAGAGCGTGTAAAACGACTCGGGGAAGGGGGATTTGACCTCTTCCTGTTTGACGTAGCCGGAAAACTGCTTCAGCCAGATCGGCGAAAAGAACAGGGCGATCACGAGGATCGCGCCGAAGAACAGTAAACCCCAGGCTGGACGAGTATTCATAACCGGCGTGCTCTTTCCGCTGTGTGTCGAGTTTCCAGGCTGCGGATCATAGCGAACCTGCGCGGCTTTGTCACGCCCCCTGCGCCGACTCGTAGGCGGCGATCTCCTGGTCGAGCGTAGGCGGGAACAGCGTGTGGCGGAAGATCGCGATCACGCACAGGCCCAGCAGCACCCCGGCCCACGACTGGAACAGTGAAATCAAAAACGTGGCGGTCCCGGCGTCCGCTTTCGACAGTCCGGCCACCCCGGCCAGCATCGTCCCGATGGTCAGTTCACGTCCGCCCGCGCCGCCCGGCAGCGCCGAGATCGAGGCGATGATCACTGAAAAGCCGAGGATGAACGCCCCCTGCGCGAACAGCGTCCGCGTGCCGTCCAGGCCAAGTCCGGTCAGCAGCAGGTAGAAGCCGATACAATCCGACGTATACGCGCCCAGCCCTAGCAGCACCGTCGGCGCGAGGTGGCGCAGCTTGATCATCTCGTAGCTGGAGTCGTAGAGATTGCGGATCGCGCCGTGAAAGCGTCCGATCACCGGCCAGCCGCGCGTCAGGTCGATCACGCCGTAGGCCAGCGGCTTGATCTGCACCAGCCCGATCCCGACGAACAGCACCACCGTCACCACGACCAGCACCGCCCGCACGTATGACAGCGAGACGGCGTCGCCCTCGAACGAGTTCCCGGCGGCGAGCATGGCCGCCGTCGTCAGCGGGATCACGGCCAGCCCGTCGGTCAGCCGCTCCATGAACACCACCGGCGCCCCGCGCGAAAAATCCAGCCCGCTCAGGTTCTTGAGCACCAGCGCCTTGAGCACTTCGCCCAGCTTGCCGGGGCTGACGGCCAGCGTCAGGCCGGACAGCCATAACGCCGCGCTGTCCCGCTCGCGGATCACCGGCTGATCGGGATTCGGGGCCGGGCGCGTGGGCCGTCCGCGCACCGTCCGCACGCCGAGCACGCCCAGAAAATAGCGCCACTCGTTGTAGCGCAGCGTCCAGTTCACCCACTTGAGCATGAAAACCGGGATGAAGATCCACAGCGGGAATTCGCCCAGCCGGTCGGCCAACTGATCCACGCCGGTCACGGCGATCACGGCGATCAGCACGACGACGATGAACAGCAGTCCGGCCAACACCTGGCGGCGATAACGGTGCATGAATCCTCCCTGGGGCGTAGCAACTCACCCATAATACACCACTTTGGCCCATCTTTCTGATTTGTAAGGCGGTTGTAACGGCGCTGTTATGGAAGCGGGGGATGATCGCATGAAAGCGATTACCGTGGACTGCTCAGCTTAAGGAGGCCGCGCCCTTTACACTCCCATTCCCGCGCGGAGAGGTCCGCCTGACACGAGACCGGGGCGGGCCAGCAGGCCCGGCGATGCCTCCCTTCGCCGGGCTTTGTTTGCATAATCACACCCCACTCCAATCCGAAAATATGATACAATGCGCCATATTTTCAACCGTTGAGGAGTCTGATCCGTGAACC
>CAYRWY010000526.1:0-3695 GCA_964427955.1 uncultured Anaerolineaceae bacterium | reverse complement strand
GTCAGCACGATCTGAGACATGATCGGGCCGGGCCGGAACTCGAATTCGCGCGAGACCTGGTTGAAAACCGAAACGCCCGTCACATCCGAGGGCAGCATGTCGGGGGTGAACTGGATGCGGTTGAACGTCGCGCCGATGGACCGGGCCAGCGCCCGCGCCATCATCGTCTTGCCCACGCCGGGCACATCTTCGATCAGGATATGCCCCTGGCACAGCAGGCCGAGCACCGTGAGCCGGACTTCATTTCGTTTGCCGATAATGACATTCGAGACATTGTCGATAATGCGCTCGGCAACGGTCTGGACGATATTCATCAGCTAATCGCCTTTGTGTTCTTAACCGGAACAAGCGTTGAGATTATAGCGCGGCGCGGGCTGGGCTGAAAAGGTTGGTTCGCCTACGCCAGACGTTCTACTTCACTACTGTGCGGAACTCCTCCCAGGCGCGCTCGACGAAGCGGGTGATGGCCTGTTGGAATACCGCCGCATCGAACTGCATGGCGTGCTGCCGGATCGCCGCCGGATCGTAGGCCGAGGCGTCGAAGGTTTGCAGCGCCCGCATCAACGACTCGACGCTGAGTTCATCGAAAAACGTCCCCGTCTGGCCGGGGATCACCGTATCGAGCGCGCCGCCGCCCCGGTAGGCGATCACCGGGCGGCCCGCCGCCTGCGCCTGGACCGGGGTGATCCCGAAATCTTCCAATCCGGGGAAGATGAACGCCCGGCAGCGGGCGAACAGGTCCGGCAGATCGGCGTCCGGCACGTAGCCCAGGAATTTCACCGTGGGTCCGGCCATCGCTTCCAGCCGCTCCCGGTCGCGCCCTTTGCCGCCGATCAGCAGCGGCAGGCCCAGCCGGGTGCACGCCTGCACGGCCAGGTCGATTCGCTTGTACGGGATCAGCCGCGAGACGATCAGGAAATAGTCGTCCACCCGGTCCGACGGCGCGAAGCGTTCCGCGACCTCGGCGGGCGGGTAGATGAGGGTCGAGTCGCGGTGGTAATAGCGCCGGATGCGCTCGCGGATTTCGGTGCTGATCGCGACGAACTGGTGCACGCGCTGCGCGGCGGCATAATCCCAGCGGCGGTACAGCCGCGCCACGGTCCGGGCCGCCAGCCGCGTGGTGGCCCCGAAATGCTCGCGCTCCAGGTAGGGTTCCAGGTCCCAGATGTAGCGCGTAGGGGTCAGGCAGTAGCAGACATGCAGCGTCTCGCGCGGGAGGCGCACGCCATGACAGAAGCCGCTCTTGTTGCTGAGTACGACCTCATAGCCGGACAGTTTTTGGCCTTGCCACGCCAGCGGGTACAGCGGCAGATACCGCTGGTGATGGTCGTGAATGCCGGGCAGCCGGTCCATCCAGGTCGAGCGAATATCCCAGGCGCGGTATTCCTCTGGCATCAGGGGCGGGGCGTACATGCTGGTATACACCGGCGCGCCGGGATACAACCGCACGAGGTGTTCGAGCACGTCTTCCGCGCCGCCGATCTGGTTCAGCCAGTCATGCACCAGGGCGACTTTCATGGAGTGGTTTCCTTTCCCAGCGCCATGACCGGAGCGAACGTCAGGCGGTGCACGGCGCAAGGGCCGAACTGGCGCAGCGCCTGCTGGTGCAGCGCCGTCCCGTAGCCCTTATGGACCAGGAAGCCGTACTGCGGGAACAGCGCGTCGAGGTCGTCCATGAAGTGATCGCGTGTGACTTTGGCGACGATGCTGGCCGCCGCGATGCTCAGGGACTTCTGATCGCCCCGGATCAGCGGCGTGCAGGGGAGGGCGAGTTCGGGCATCGGCATGGCGTCGGTGAGCAGCGCATCGGGCGGGATCTTCAGATTCGCCAGCGCCCGCTGCATCGCCCGGCGCGTGGCCGGGACGATCCCGCCCTCGTCGATCTCGGCGTGAGTGGCGTAGCCCATCCCGACTGCCACCGCGACGTCCGAAATGCGCGGCAGCAGTGCTTCCCGCGTGGCCGGAGAAAGCTGCTTGGAATCGTTCACGCCGGCCAGCGCGTGCGCCAGGTCGAAGCGATCCAGGGGCAGGATCACCGCTCCGGCGACCACCGGCCCGGCCCAGGCCCCGCGCCCGGCTTCGTCCAGCCCGGCGACGGCCACCCAGCCGCGTTCGTGCAGGCCGTATTCGTAGCGCAGATCAGCCATCTTTGGGGCGGGCGTACATTCCCCGCAGGCCGTTTCGGCGGATTTTGAGGACTTCGGTAAACATGTCAATCGAATCACGGATCGGGTGAATGCGCGTGTTGGCTTTGTAGTACCAGTGAATCGGCACTTCGACGATCTGGTAGCCCCACTGCCGCGCCGCGAACAGCACTTCGACATCGAAGCCCCAGCCGTTCATGGTTTGCAGCGGAAAAAGCGCCTCCGCCGCGGCGGCGCTGAACATCTTGAAGCCGCACTGGGTATCTTGCAGTCCGCGCACGGCCAGCAGCCGGACGATGGTATTGAACACGCGCCCCATCAGGTGGCGGTGGAACGGCTCGTTATAGCGGACGGCCCCCGGCGCTTCACGCGAGGCGACGGCGATGTCGAAGCGCACCAACTGTGGCGGGAGGAATTTGTCGATTTCTTCGATGGGCATCGACAGGTCCGCGTCGCAGATGAAGCGATACTGCCCTCTGGCGGCCAGCATCCCAGTACGGACCGCCGCGCCTTTGCCCTGGGTGCCCTCGAACAGGCCGCGCACACACGGAAACTGGGCGGCGTACTCGTCGATGATGGCGGCGGTGCGGTCTTTGCTGTTGTTGTTGACGACGACGATCTCGACCGGATACGCCTTTTGGGTGACGAAATTGGTGATGAGCCTCAGGCTGTCAGGCAACCGGACTTCTTCGTTATAAGCCGGGATTACGATGGAAAGTAAGGGCTGGGTGTCCAAAGTCGGTTTCACTTTCGTGCTGGTGATGCAGCCTCGTGAGGCATCGGCGTCAAAATCGATTCCAGGTATGCTATTGATACACGGCGGGACTGCTGGATTCCCCGGCGCTTGCGCATCATTTTCGGAATACCGCGCACACCCGCCGCCATCCCGCGCAGCCTGGCCCGTGCGGCGGCTCCCCGCCAGGCGCGTGCCGCTTCCCAGGCCAGCCGGAACTGCGCGTGCAGGATTTTGAGCGCGTGTTTGCGCCACAGCGCCGCCGGGTAATCTTTCACCAGAATCCAGATCATGTTGCGGCCATCGTAGAAGCTGGCGGTCACGCCGCCCCCCGTGGCCGACAGGTGATGATACACTACCGCGTCCGGCGTATACACGCAACGATAACCGGCCAACTGGGCCCGCCACGCCAGGTCCATGTCCTCGCACGAGAAGAAGAAATCGTCGTCCAGCAGCCCGACCTCGTCCAGCAGGCGGCGGCGGTAGGCGGACGATCCCCCACACGCGCTGAAGACGTAATCCTCCTGGTCGTACTGGCCTTCGTCTTTTTCCCACACCCCGCGGTTGATCAGGCGCCCGTCCACGCGGTACAGGTCGCCTGCCGTGTGAAACCGGGTGCGGTCGCTGAACAGCAGCATCTTCGACGCGATCAGTCCGGCATCGGGATGGCGCTCGAAAGCCGCCACGACGGCTGCCGCCCAGCCGGGATCGACTTCCGTATCGTTGTTGAGCAGCGCGAGGTATTCCCCCTGCGGGGCCAGCATCCCGGCGGTGCACGCACCGGTGAAACCCTGGCTTTCCGGCAGAGTGATCAGCTT
>CAYRWY010000525.1:0-3696 GCA_964427955.1 uncultured Anaerolineaceae bacterium | reverse complement strand
GACAAACATCGGCCCGGGGGTCGAGGAGGCGTCGGGCGAATCGATCATGGAGTACATTGAAATCGGCAAGCGTGAAGCGAAGCTCATCACCGGCGGCGAGCGCGTCACCGGGGGGAGGTACGACCAGGGTTTCTTCATCCGGCCCACCATCTTCGCCACCGAGCACGGCTCGCGCATCAGCAAAGAGGAAATCTTCGGGCCGGTGCTGAGCGTGATCAAAGTGCGTGACTTCGAGGAAGCGGTGCGCGTCGCCAACGACGTGGAATACGGCCTCTCGTCGTCGCTGTACACCAAGGACGTCAACCTGGCGTTCCGCGCGATGGAAGAACTGGAAACCGGCATCACCTACATCAACGCGCCGACCATCGGGGCCGAGGTGCACCTGCCCTTCGGCGGCGTCAAGAATACCGGCAACGGGGGCCGCGAGGCAGGCACTACCGCCATCGACGAATTCACCGAGATCAAGACGGTGTTCGTCGATTACAGCAACCGCCTGCAAAAAGCGCAGATCGTGGATTAGCCGTCAGCTTTCAGCAAAAAACCCGCGCTGGAATCCAGGGCGGGTTTTTGATTGGGGGACGTGGATTCGAACCACAACTCACGGATTCAAAGTCCGGTGTTCTGCCCATTAAACTATCCCCCAGGGCTGCCAATAGTCTATCACACCCGCCTGACTATATCAAGGGGTCAGTAAGGGTCAGATACCAGACAAAACAAAACCCGCCCTGAGTTTCAGCGCGGGTTTTCTTGAAGGCTGGGGGACCTGGACTCGAACCAGGACTGACAGATCCAGAGTCTGCTGTTCTGCCTATTAAACTATCCCCCAAGGACGCGGAGCATTGTAACACAGCCGCTGCCGCTTGGCAAGGGTTTTGTGAACGGAAAGACAAGTTGGTCCGCCCTACTCCTGCCCGGCGCTCAGAATACCATCCCCCGTCGCTCGCCGGACGCGGCGAAAAACCGGGTTATGATGAGTCCATCAGCCGGTGTTCTGGACTTTCATCGCAGAGAGGGGTTTGCATCATGAAGCGTGTGTTGTGGGGGATCATCATTGCCGCGGTCGGGCTGGCCGGATGGGGAACCAGTCCACGTTTGGAAGCTGCCGCCGTGTTCCAGGGTCATCCGAACTGCGCGGGCGTCACCGCCGAAACGCCGAGCACGCCCGAATGTGACGCGCTGATCGCCGCCCGCCCGACGCCCAACGTGTCGCCGGTCCCGGTCGATTTCGGCGTCGTGAACGGCGTCTCGTTCATCCGGTTCAACACCAGCCAGGTTCCGCTCTACGATCAGCCGGGGGGCACCCAGGTGGACACGATGGCCGCCGGGTACACCTACGTGAACGTGATCCAGGTACAGGGCGACTGGGCGGAAGTGCGTCCGGGCCGCTGGGTGAGCCTGAGCATCGCCAAGCTGGCGCGGCCTTCGACCTTCAGCGGGGTGTTCATCAACGGCCTGGATATGCCATTCGCCTGGATACTGTGGCCGCACTGCGCGGTGGACGCCCCGAACGGGCACCAGGTATGCGAAGGCAGCGGCCAACTGCAACGCTACCAGCTCGTCAACGTCTACGCGACAGTCAACATCAGCGGGTGGAACTGGCACCTGATCGGGCCAGGACTGTGGACCAACCAGCAGAATCTCAGCATCGTCTACCCGACGGCGCCCGCCACCTTTGGGGGACGCTGGATCGGCGTCAACACCTACGAGCAGAACCTCGTCGCTTACGACGGTGGGACGCCTTTCATGGCGACGCTGGTTTCCTCCGGGATCGAAAACGACGAATGGAATACCTGGCCGGGCACGTACTCGGTGCGCCTGATGATCGAAAACGGTCCGATGGACGGCGCGGCGGGCGAAGAGGATTTTTACTCGCTGGACCAGGTGCCCTACCACATCTATTTTCACGGGCTGCAAGCCCTGCACGGCGCCTACTGGCACGACAGCTTCGGCTATACCCACAGTCACGGCTGCGTCAACCTGGCGGTGAGCGACGCGAAGTGGCTGTACCAGAACTGGGCCACCGTGGGGATGACGGTCTACGTCTACGACCAGGAGTAAAAACGGCGTAAAACAGGGGGGGGGTGGAACGTCACGCCCCCTCAATTCCGGTGAGCATGGTCATTACGAAAAATTCACAGAACACTATCTATCTGCTATTAATTTTACAAGTTTTTATGAGTTTTTGCAGGTTTTGTAGACTCTAATCGCTTATTTTCCCGTACAATACAGTACAGATCTGCACGCGATCAATACGAGAGATATGATGCACTGCGCGGTCTTTTGGGGACTACAACACTCTAGCGGTTAGGTCGTGGGTTGTCGGGCTTATCTCGATCATCTTCAGCAGCAGCATCATGTCTTTTTCCCTGAAATTGCCGGGTCAGGGGTGGCCCGGCAATTTTTTCGTTTTTTCTTCATGGACCTCGTAATTTTTCCGCGTTATAATGTCGATAATGATGCGGTGTAACAGTCACATCTTACATCGTACACCACTTATTTCAGCTCACCACGCGCACGGGGGTGCGATGTGCGGATTTTATACGTCGAAGATACGCTTCCGAATCTCTGCTTGATCGAACGCATCGCCCGGATGGGTCATCACGACGTCGTGAATTATGCTTATGCCGAACGGGCGCTGCGCAATTTTGAACTGGATCGCCCGGACCTGGCCCTGATCGACCTGCGCCTGGAAGGCGAGATGGACGGCATCAGCCTGATCCGGCGGCTGCGGGCGGCGGGCCATCACCTGCCCATCGTGGTCATCACTGCCCAGGTCAACGACGACGTCCGGCGCGAATGCCTGGATGCCGGTGCCGACGAGTATTGGACCAAGCCGCTGTCGGTGCGTGACCTGGTCCGGCTGTTGCAGCGTTACAGCAGCACCCCACTGCCAAACGATGCCGAATTATGGGATAACGCGCGCAGCCTTAGCGCTGACTAACCGCGGCGATCCCCTTACTTCCCCCACCCTATCCCCGCTTTCTTACGGATCTCTAGCGTGCTGATCGCTCCTCGCTTTTGCTACAATCACAACATCAGTTTGAGAAATTTGCCACTCCTGGGAGGGAATGATCATGTCTGTTCGTAAAGCGGAAGCGGTATGGGAAGGCACGCTGCGTGAGGGCAAAGGTCGGATGAAGACCGGCAGCGGCGCTTTCGAGGGGCCGTTCTCGTTCTCGACGCGCTTCGAGGAAGAACCCGGCACCAACCCCGAAGAATTGATCGGCGCGGCCCAGGCGGGCTGCTTCTCGATGGCGCTCAGCGCCAACCTGGAGCGGGCCGGGTTCACCGCAGCCAGCATCCAGACCGCCGCCAAAGTCCACCTCACCCGCACCGACGCCGGCTTCCGGATCACGACCATCGAGCTGGACACCGAAGCCAGCGTGCCCGGCGTCGACGAGACCACCTTCCAGCAGCAGGCCGAGGCCACCAAGACCGGCTGCCCGGTCTCCAACGCCCTGACCGGCGTCGAGATCAGGCTCAACGCCCGGCTGGTCTGAGTCCCCGATTGCGGTACACTAGGAGGGGTGCTTTCCACAGGGAAGCGCCCCTTTTTCGTCCCAGCCAGAGAGCCGGAATCCCTGCATGGCCTTCGCCGAAGTGGTCGTTAACGTGCCGGTGCGCACGGTCTTTCACTATCATATCCCCGCCGGGCTGGCCGGACGGCTCCAGCCCGGCCACCTGGTGCGCGTCTCG
>CAYRWY010000524.1:0-3704 GCA_964427955.1 uncultured Anaerolineaceae bacterium | reverse complement strand
GGAGCCTTGTCGGGTTCGGGCGCGGGCGGGTTCGTCTCGATATACCAGCGCGCGCGCTCCTGATACTGCCCGGAAATCTCCTCCACCCACTGATCGAGCGAGGCTTCTAGATTGTTCTCGTCATGCGGGATAGCCGTCCGGATCATCGCCACACGTCCGGCTTTGACCACGTAGCCGCGCCCCGGCGGGAACTCTTCTCCAGCGCCACGAATACGCCCGCCCAAAGCCCCCGGCGCATCCGAGGCGTCCAGGCCCAGGCCGTAACGCGGTGATACCACCTGCTTCATCAGGTCGTCCATCGTGCGCATGATCGCCATCGAGCCGCACATGATGAAGTGCAGACCTTCCGGCCCAAACTTGCGGGCCAGCTCCGCCAGGTCGGTATAATCCTTGACGCGGGTAGGAGATCCCACGACGTTGGTGAAATCGTCATAGTTGTCCGCGAAGATGAAAATCTCCGGACGTCCGGCGTGGGGATTCTGGTACTCGTATTTCAGACTCTCGACGACCTGCGTGAACTGCTCTTTTTCGGAGACCGCCGTCAGCACGTGGGGCAGTTCGCCCAGGGTGTGCTTGCCGCCATATTTGAAGAACCGCTGCTGGAAGTCGATCAACACCATCGCCACCTGGGAAGGGGCGTAGCTGTGTGCCAGCGACAGGACCCACGACCGCAGCGCGCTCGTTTTGCCACACAACGGCGGTCCAATGATCACGAAATGCGGCCCGCGCAGCGTCAGGTCCAGAACCGCCGGTTTCAACTCCATGTCTTCGATCCCGATGATCGTCTGAATCCGTTCCGAGCCTTTGCCCAGCGGCGGCAGAATTCCCCGCAGCGGGATGATCGTGCGCAGGATGTCGATCCCTTCGGGCCGGTTGCCCTGCCAGGCGTGGCTCATGGCCTGCGCCAGCAGCGCCAGCTTGGACGTTTCGTCCAGACCTTCGGCTTCTTCCTCGGCAGTCAGCCCGACCGGCAGCGCGGTCTGGAATTCGAGCGGCATCCGGTTCACCGCCACGAAGCCGCGTCCGGCGGTATCGACGTTACCCGGCACGCCGCGCCCGACCACCGTCGCATAATCGGCGGCGTCGGCCAGCTTGAGGGTCAAACGCTCCGTGAACAGGCCGAGCAGCTTGCCCGGCACGGCATTGGTCTGTTCCGCCGTGATCACGATGTGGACACCATAGGCTCGCCCTTCGCGCGCGATGCCGATCATCGATTCCATCAGGTTGTCGAAGTTTTCCTTGAACTCGGCGAAGTTATCAACGATGAACAGGATCGCCGGGAGGACATTTTCGGGATGGTTGGCGTTATAGGTATTGAGATTGTCGGCGCGCGCCTGGCTCAGGATCGACTTGCGATCTTCCAGGATGCTCTCCAACTTGCGCAGCAGGCGTTGGACACGCTCTTCTTCGGACGACGCAATCGACGCGCCGCGATGGGGCAGGGCTTCGAGCACGTCCAGCCCACGCCCACCAAAGTCGAAGATATAGATGTGCAGTTCGTCCGGCGAATGTTTGGCCGCCAGGCTGGTGATCAGCGTGCGCAGGAAGACGGTCTTCCCCCAGCCCGAAGCGCCGAAGATGACGGCGTGCCCGCGCGTGAGGTCCAGGGTGAGCGTGAGACGTTCCGCGCGGATCGGGTTGTCGATCAAGCCCACCGGCGCGCGCATCGCCTCTTCGTGCCAATCGATCCCCGGCCAGCTTCCTTCGCCGCGCAGCCATTCGCCCACCGCGGCATTCAAGGGCAGGTGCGGGTCACGATCCGTCTCCCCTTTGATGTACTCCGCGTCAAGCGGCAGATAGGCGGGCAGCGGATCGGGCCAGGGCTTCTTCTGTTTGGCCACTTCGGAGTTGTCCTGTGCCAGCCGGTACATCATACCCACCAGCACGTCCGACAGCGCCGGAGCTTCTTGCAGCGGCCCTGAAGGGCGCGCCTGCGCAGCAGCTTTCTGGCGTCCCAACCAGATCACCGGCGGCTCGGTATCGATCTCCGGCCCGGTATAGGGACCGCCCGCCCGCGCGACCTGCATCAGTTCGACATTCTCGTTACCCACCTGTACGTAGGCGCGACCGGGGATGTTGGGTGGCAGGAACGCGGCATCCGACCGGCGCAGCAGTTCACGGCTGTCTTCCATCGTCTCGACGCGCAGGCAGATGCGGAACTTCATATTGGCGCGCATCTGGTCCGTCACAGCCCCCGCCGGACGCTGGGTCGCCGTGATCAGGGTGACCCCCAGCGCGCGGCCCAGGCGGGTGATGCTGTCCAACTGGGCTTTGAAGTCGGGGTTTTCTTTGACCATTTCCGCGAACTCGTCCACGATGACGAACAGGAACGGGAACGGCTCGCGGCTGACATGCAGGCCCTTCTGGCGGTAGTGGACGATGTGCTTCACGTTGGTGTCGGCGATCAATTTACTGCGCCGGTTCAACTCGGAACGGAGCGCGGTAAACGTGCGGACGCCCGCCGTGCCTTGCAGGTTGGTCACGATGTCCACCACGTGCGGCAGGGTGCGGAACGGATCGAACGCCGCGCCGCCTTTGTAGTCCACCAGCACGAAATTGATCACGCTCGGATCGTACAGCAGCGCCATACCGGTGATCAGGGTGAGCAGCAGTTCGGATTTGCCGGAACCAGTCGTCCCGGCGATCATGCCGTGCACGCCGTCACCATCCGCCGAAAAGACCAGCTCGCGGACCTTGCTGCCGGGCATCAGGCCGATGGGGGCGCTCAGCCAGCGCGAATTCTCGGATTTTCGACTTTCTTGCCAGGTTTCCAGGATAGGAATGTCTTCTACGGTCTGGGCGTTGAAGATTTCCAGCAAGTTGACCGCCGTCGCCAGGTCCGCGCCGTAGGTCGTGCGCACGGCCAGCGGGGCCAGCTTGCGGGCCAGGTCCTGTTCGGCCCGGACGGATTCGAGTTGATCGGCCAGGCCGACGTAGCGCCAGGTATTAATCCCCACCTCGGCATAACGGAAGGCAACGCCCTCTTCCACCGGCTCGATCTCGATGATGCCCTTGCATTCGCTGGGGACCATGCTGCGTTCGGGCACGACAAACAGGATCGCCGCGCCCAGCTCCGGCCCGCGCTGCAACAGGATCGAGACGGCAGCTTCCGCCTGCACCGCGCTGAGAGGCGACACTTCGCCCTGAGCCGTCAGACCATCGACGATCACCACCAGGTGTGGCAGCGTCGGATCGGCCTGGCTGTCCTTGTCGGCCAACCGCAGTTGGCGGCGTTCCAGCTCGGTCTGGAGATCGTCCCAGAAGCGGCGCACTTTGTCTTGCTGGAAACACAGTTGATCGCCGGTGCCCTGCTGGTTGCGCGAGGTATTGCAATGGGGCAGCCAGCGAGCCCAGTCCCATTGGGATCGAGCTGCGGGCGCGCCGACCACGAACAGGCGCGCATCGGTTGGGGCGTGGAAGACCGTGTAGTGCGCCATGAAACAGCGCATGAAATCGTAGGTCTTGGCGGGATTCTTGCCCACAATGCCGAGCGCGTAGCGGGCTTCCATCGCCATATCTTCCGGCGTCGGCGCGGCCTCTTCATCATCCTCACCCGGGATGGTCCCCTTCGCGACCTGGTTCTCCGGCTTGAGATAGCGGCGCAGCGGGATCGTGATGGGCACTTCCGACACGTACAGCGAGTCCTGCTGCAATTTGAGGGCATCTTTGGACTGCGGATTTTCTTCATTGTCGGACGACGTCCC
>CAYRWY010000523.1:0-3707 GCA_964427955.1 uncultured Anaerolineaceae bacterium | reverse complement strand
CGGCGCCACTCCCCCTCGCCACCGGGTGGAGAGGGGGTCGGGGGGTGAGGTAAAAAACGCGAATTCCTGCGTGCTCAATGCTTTTCACCCACCTGTCTGCCCTTGAACCCATGCATGGGGGAGGTTGGGTGGGAGTGCTCTCGCACGAACTTTACTGATCCTTGCACAAATAGCTAAACTTTTGCCTGGGAGATTTACCTCACCCTTAAATCCCCTCTCCGAAAAAAGCGGAGAGGGGACTTACTCCACCCGAAGTTCAATCCCCCTCTCCAGCAGGATTGGAGAGGGGGTAGGGGGTGAGGTAAACCGTGGGCATCAAAAGTTTAGTTTTTTATGCGAGCCTCAGTAGTTTATTCTGCAAGGATCAGTAATGTGGCCCTCATAGCTCCAGGTCTTCTCTCAGCGCGCTCTGCGATCTCCGCGTTGAATCGTTTTTCTATTTTCCGAGGAAGATCATGGCTGGCTCGCCGTTGTGATGGATTCCGCGATCTTGATCGCCGTGGCTTCGTAGCGGCTCCATTCGCCTTCGTGAGCCATCCCCACGACCATCACCAGGGTGGTGTCGTTGAGCATGAAACCCAGCGTGAAGCCCTCGGCTTTTTGCTTGGTGTTGAAGACGCTCACCTGGGCGCCGTCGTGGCCGCCGATCTTGCGTGTGGTGACCTCGCCGGTTGTGGTGTCTTCGCTCGCGATGGAGGCCGCCGTCGCCTTGAGGATGTCGGAGACCGGCTGACCTGCCAGGCCCGCTTCGACCACCGGCACGGCGACGATCTGCAATCCCAGGGTGCCGGACGGGATCTCGGCCTGCGGACCGGCGTTCATGACGTCGAGGGCATCCTGGCTGTTGCCCAGCTCGACCGCCACGTCGCCTTCGCGTGCCGCCCATCCGGCGGGGTACTTGATCGTCAGACTGTGCTGCGCCGAGGTGAAGGTTTGATCCAGGCTGACGGTCTTGTTGTCTTGCTTGTCACTGCCCCCGCACGCGGTCAGGATGACCGGCACGAGCACGATCACGACGGCCAGACCATATAGTTTTTTCGACATGGTTGATCATTTCCCTCTGGTGTGATGGATTCCGGAGGACATCTATAACATAGCTGAGGGAAGCTGGCGAATCGCAGCGCCCCTACCGCAGGGGTAGGGGCGTGAGGGTGCCGGTCAGGCGCTAGCCCGCGGCGGGCACGACCGCGACAGAGTCGGCGATCTGGAGGGCAGTCGCTTCGTACTGGCTGAACTCGCCCTTGGCGGTCATGCCAGCGACCATGATCAGGGTGTTGTCGTCGATCTTGAAGCCGATCACGAAGCCTTCGGCTTTCTGCGTGTCGTCGGTGACATCGACGCGCGCGCCGTCTTTGCCGCCCACCTTGAGTTCCTTCACGTCGCTGACGTGGGTGGTGTCGCTGCTCATGCTGGCGCTCATGGCCTTGAGAATCTCCGTGAGCGGCTGATCGGCCATGCCGGTTTCGGCCAGCGGCAGCGCCATCACCTGCACGCCGAAGCTGCCCGCCGGGATTTCGACGTCGCTGCCAGCGGCCATCACGTCGATGGCGGCCTGGGTATTGCCGATGTTGACGGCGCTGTCCCCATCCGACGCGATCCAGCCTTCGGGATACTTGACGGACAGACTGAACTGGGTCGAGGTGTAGGTCTGGCTCAGGCTGACGGACTCACTGCCTTTTTTGTCGTCTTTTTTGTCGCTGCCGCACGCGGTCAGGGCCAGCGGCACAATCAACAGCGCGATCACCAGCAAATACCATTTCTTCGACATCTTGCTTTTCCTCCTGGTCATCATGAGATATACAAGCGCCAGGATAGCGGGGCAGCGTGACCAAAGCGTGACCAAAGCGTGACAAGATCCGACCTTTAGGCGTTCGCGTAGCGTTTTGTATTCACTGGCGGCTGTGCTAGAATGATGCATGGTGCTATACTACCCGGCGTGTTGGTATTGTTCTGAGGGCGCGAACTTATGAATTTGAACCAGTGGATTTTTATCGGACTATTTTTTGCGCTGGGGTGGACGCTCCCGGCACTCCCCATTGTCTTGGGCAAACTCCTCAGTCCCAAGCGTCCGAATCGCGTCAAACAGCAGACCTATGAATGCGGCGTCGAGATGGTCGGAACGCCCTGGACGCAGTTCCGGGCACAGTATTACATCTTCGCCCTGGTCTTCGTCGTTTTTGACGTCGAGACGGTGTTCCTGTTCCCCTGGGCCAAAGCCTATCACCTGATGGGGTTGTTCGCCTTCTTCGAGATGGCGATCTTCATCCTGCTGCTGCTGGTAGCGTTGTTCTATACCTGGCGGAAGGGTGCACTGGAGTGGTCGTAGCCAATCTAAGCTAGGGGCGTAGGGTGCACTACGCCCCTACTTGTGCCTGTGAGGACAGCCTTATGACCGATTTTCTGAAAGATATTGGGGTGGCACACGTCCTGGCCGTGGCAATCGCCAAGACGATTGGCGTCTTTGTGGTCGGCGCGTTTGGCCTGCTGTGGACGCTGCTCGGCATCTGGATCGAGCGCAAGCTGGCCGGGCGCTTCCAGGACCGGCTGGGACCGAACCGGGTTGGCCCCTTCGGGATCGTCCAGAGCATCGCCGACACGGTCAAGATCCTGATCAAAGAAGACATCATGAACACCGGCGTCGACCGTTGGGTGTTCAATATCGCGCCCATTCTGTCGGTGACGGCGGTGATCCTGCTGTGGGCGGTGATCCCGTTCAGCACGGCGTGGATCGGCACGAATCTGAACATCGGCGTGCTGTATCTGGTGGCCGTGGGCGGGCTGGGCACCGTGGCGGTGATCATGGCGGGCTGGTCCAGCAACAACAAATACGCGCTGGTGTCGGCCTTCCGCGCTGTGGCCCAGTTGATCAGCTACGAAATCCCGATGGTGATGGCGCTGCTTGTGCCGGTCCTGCTGTCCGGGTCGATGAGCACGCAGGGGATCGTGCGATCCCAGCACATCATGTACCTGTTCGCCGTCCCCGTGACGGTGTTGATCTTCCTGATCTCCAGCCAGGCCGAAACCGGGCGCGGGCCGTTCGACCTACTCGAAGCCGAGTCGGAGCTGGTGTCCGGGTTCCATATCGAATATTCGGGCATGAAGTTCGGCATGTTCTACGTGGCTGAATTCCTCCATGCCTTTACCGCCGGGGTGCTGGCCGCCGTGCTCTTCCTGGGCGGCTGGAAAGGCCCGTTCGCCGAAGATGTGGCGATCCTGGGCTTCTTCTACCTGATGATCAAGAGCCTGTTCGTCTACTTCGTGCTGATCTGGGTGCGGATGACGCTGCCGCGGCTGCGCATCGATCACCTGTTGGAATTCAACTGGAAATTCCTGGTCCCGGCCAGCCTGGTGAATCTGCTGGTGGTGGCGTTCGTCTGGAAGATCATCCCCGATACGGACAACATCCACAGCTTCGGTGACGCGCTGGGGCCGACGGTGATTCTGTTCCTGGTGAACGTGGCGATGATCTTGGCAGCCGGGGCGCTGCTGGCCGAGCGCGGGCGGCGCGAGCGGGCGCGGATCGAAGCGCGCGTGGCCGGGACCGACGTGATCGCGGCGGCAGGAGACTAGGAGGAGCACGTGAGGATTACGGTCGAAGTTCTTGTCTTCTTGATTTTCAGCGGGATCACCCTGGGCGGCGCGCTGTTGGTGGTCCTGTCACGCAACCTGTTTCACGCCGGTCTGTACCTGATGGTCAGCCTGTTCGG
>CAYRWY010000522.1:0-3708 GCA_964427955.1 uncultured Anaerolineaceae bacterium | reverse complement strand
AGCATCGGCGGCGTGATTGTCGATGGCGGCAAGTTCGACTGGAAAGCCAGTGGCCGCCATTCCGGCCTGGTGGAACCCGAACCCGCCTATCATGGCGCAGTGTTGGCTGACGTGCTGGGCGCGGCAGCGTTCATCGGGCGGGCACGCGTGGTTGGGCTGCGTGACCTGGGTGGCTGCCAGGCTCCCTTTAACAGCTTCCTCAACATCATCGGGCTGGAAACGCTGGCCCTGCGCGTGCAGCGGCACATCGAAAATGCTCAGGCGGTGGCCGAGTACCTGCAAAGCCATGCGGCAGTCGCGTGGGTGAACTATCCGGGGCTGCCCAACCATCCCAGCTATGCCCTCGCCAAGAAGTATTTGCCCAAAGGGGCGGGTGCAGTGCTGGGCTTCGGGATCAAGGGCGGGCGCGAAGCGGGCCGGGCTTTTATCGACAGCCTCAAGCTGTTCTCGCACCTGGCGAATGTGGGCGACGCCCGCTCGCTGGCGATCCATCCGGCGACCACGACGCACCAACAGCTCAGCCCTGAGGAACAGACGGCGTCTGGCGTTACCGACGACTATGTGCGCCTGGCGGTCGGCATCGAAGACATCAACGACATCCTGTGGGATCTCGATCAGGCGCTGACGGTGGCCCAGGGCACGAAGGCGTTCGCGGTTCGTTGAGTTCTTGACACCCATCAGGGGCACTGACGACAGCAGTGCCCCTGAAATTTACCTTGAAGGATAAAACGATGTATCAGGTGAAACCAACGGCACCAACCACCACCACTACCACGCCCTGGCGGCCTCGTCCTCTGCGCCGTCAGGGCCAACCCGCTTCGGTGGGAGTCGTACCGCGCCAGTACGCCCACTTTGACCAGCCCCTCGCCCTTCGTTCTGGCGCTGCCCTGCCTACCTTCACTCTGGCCTACGAAACGTATGGAACCCTCAACGCCGACCGTTCCAACGCTATTTTGATCTGCCACGCCCTGTCGGGTGATGCCCATGTGGCGGGCTATCGCACCACCGATCCCGACGAAAAACCGGGCTGGTGGGACGACGCGGTCGGGCCGGGCAAGATGTTCGATACCGAGCGTTATTTCGTGCTGTGCTCGAATGTGATCGGCGGCTGCCAGGGCAGCACCGGGCCGTCATCACTGGCGGAGGATGGCCAGCCCTACGCGCTGCGTTTTCCGATGGTCACGATCGCGGACATGGTGCAGGCGCAGCGGCATTTGCTGGATTATCTAGGCATCGACAAGTTGTTCGCGGTGGCCGGGGGCAGCATGGGGGCCATGCAGGCGCTGCAATGGGCGGTGGATTTTCCGGCGCGGGTCGAGAATGTGGTCTTCCTGGCGGGCACGGCGCGTTCGTCCGCCCAGCAGATCGCATTCAACGAGTCCGGACGCCAGGCGATCTACGCCGACGCGAACTGGAAAAACGGCGATTATTACGGCGGGCCGGTCCCGGCGGGCGGGTTGGCGGTCGCACGCATGGTGGCGCACATTACTTATATGAGCGATACCTCGATGGAGCGCAAGTTCGGGCGCAACCTGCAATCCAAAGAAGCGATTCCCTACACCTTTGCGGAACCTGAGTTCGCCGTCGAGAGCTACCTGGCCTACCAGGGGCAGAAATTCGTCGAGCGGTTCGATGCCAACAGTTATTTATATATCACCAAAGCGATTGACTACTTCGACATCGGGGCGGATTACGGCTCCCTCCAGGCGGCCATTGCGCGGACTAAGGCGACCTTTCTGGTTGTGAGCTTCTCCAGCGATTGGTTGTATACGGCGGAGCAGGCGGCGGAACTGGTTCAGGTGTTGATCAACACCGGGCGCGCCGTCGAGTATCACCACGTCGAGGCCCCCTTCGGCCACGACTCATTTCTGGTCGAGGTGGAACTGATGACCGATGTGGTAGGCGGCTACCTGGATCACCGCTGGGATGGCCGGGCGGGACAGAATTAAGCTTATTTGAGGCCGTAAATTTAGCAGCAAAAATGATCCCGGAGATGACCATCTCCGGGATCTTGTGCTTCTTAGCCCTTCTCTGCGTGCCCGTTGAGCAAGATCAGTTTGTGGATCGCGCGCACGGCATTTTGCGCATCCTCCGAACAGACCGTCATGGACACGCAGTAGTTGCTGGCTCCCTGCGCGATGGCCAGGATATTGATGTTAGCTTCACCGCACGCCCCGAACACCCGCGCCGCCACGCCCGGTTGGACCAGCATCCCGGCCCCCACCACGGCGATGATCTGGACTTCGTCGTCGGCCCAGGCCCGCTGAATATCCTGCCGCCCGAATTCGCGCTCGAACTCGTCTTTGATGGCCTGCACGACGGCGGAGCTTTTTTCGCGTGGGACGACCAGGCACATACTTTGCTCGCTGGACGACTGGCAGAACATCAACACGTTGGCATTCTGGCGCGCAACGGCGGAGAAGGTTCGGGCGGCGATGCCGGGTACGCCGATCATACCGCGCCCGGCCACCGTGATCAGGCTGACATCCTTG
Organism: uncultured Anaerolineaceae bacterium; assembly: GCA_964427955.1. Lineage (GTDB taxonomy): Bacteria > Chloroflexota > Anaerolineae > Aggregatilineales > Aggregatilineaceae > JACRBK01. Next base: position 1,216 of record CAYRWY010000522.1, on the reverse strand, counting down.
ATGGCCGTGACCGCTTTGACTGTACCGGGCGTGAGTTCTTCGCGGTTGGTGATCAGCGTCCCTTCGTAGGTGGGATTGAAGGTGTTCTTGACCCAGATCGGGATCTGGCGCTCGACCAACGGCTGGACCGTCTTGGAATGCAGCACTTTCGCGCCAAAGTAGGCCATCTCGCCGACCTCGCCATACGACAGCATCGGGATCACTTTGGCGTCGGGCACGATGCGCGGGTCTGCCGTCATCACGCCGTCCACGTCGGTCCAGATCCACACTTCGTCGCTGTCCACGTAGGCGCCGAGCAGCGCCGCGCTGTAATCGCTCCCGCCGCGCCCCAGGGTGGTGATCACGCCGTCACGCGTGGCCCCGATGAACCCGGTCACGATCGGCACGATCCCCTGTTCCATGATCGGGATGAGTTCGCGGCGGACTTTGGTTTCGGATTCCTCGAACAGCACGCCTGCATTCTGAAACTCGTCGTCGGTGACGATCAAATAGCTGGCGCTCAGGGTGCAGCTCGCCAGCCCGCGCTGGCGCAGCACGGCGGAGAGGATCGGGACGCTCATGCGCTCGCCGAGCGAGCTGACTTTGTCCATCGCTTTCGGCGAGGCCTCGCGCAGCACATAGATGCCGTAACACAGCGTCTCGAACTCGTCGATCAACGCATCCACCTCGTCGTGAATCGCGATGCGCTCGACATCCGAGGTCAGCAGCTCGCGGATGGCGTCGTCGTGTTTGCGCCGCAGATCTCCGGCCAGCACCTGGTACCGGGCGGAATCGCCTTTCATGGCGGTGCGCGCGCCTTCGATCAGACGGTCAGTCACCCCACTCATGGCGGAACTGACCACCAGCACCCGCTCGTGGGTATGCGCAGCCTGGATGACAATGTCGGCGGCTTGCGAGATGGCTGGGGCACTGCCGACCGACGTTCCGCCAAATTTCATGGTGAGGGTTCTCATAGACCGTCTCCTGTGACGATGCATTGGCAAACAAAAAAGCGTGGGGCTGGTCTGCTCCACGCTTTGGGTTTCCGGGTAAACGCTTAGCTCATCTGTACACCACGCCCGAAGCAGCCAGCACCGTATGACCATTCTTCATGGTCATAGTCTTAGTACCCATGCCAGTAGCGGTGACCACCGGGCTGACCAACATCAGATTATTTCCTGGGTGCGATAAGTTACCTAAAAAGGTAGCATGTCCAACGAAATTCGTCAAAAATTTC
>CAYRWY010000521.1:0-3716 GCA_964427955.1 uncultured Anaerolineaceae bacterium | reverse complement strand
GGAGAGGGGTCAGGCCGGGCCGCTTGTCTGGAAGGGCGTCCGCCAGTATGATGTCAGGATAGGTTTATCCACTCAGCGAGGAGCATCCCACCGATGGCCGGTCAACCCTCCAAGAAGTCAGGCAAGGGAAGGAGCGAGTGGTTCTCGTTTCCCGGCTACTTGACCCTCGAATCGGACAAAACGCCCCAGGAATTCCTGTTGGCGCTGCGCGAAAACCGGGGCGCAGCGACCCTGTTCGGCGGGTACGTGATCCGGGTCGTGCTGCCCAAAACGATGCCGTCCTGGCCTCCGCTGCCGTTCGAGATCGAGTATTATCACCGTCATCAAAAATCCGGGCGGCCCACCTACGTGGTGCAGCGGCTGCGCGGCGTGTTGTACCCTGAGAATGGGAAAACCCACCTGGCCGCCAAAATCGTGTTTACGAGCAGGGCGCTGTGGTACGTCTGGCTGGCGCTGCTTCTGACGATTCTGCCGTTCGTGGTGGCGCTCGTGACGGGCAACGTGATCATGCTGATGATGCTGATGCTGCCCGCGCCGTTTCTGGTGGCGATGATCGCCGTGTTGGCGCTGGACCGTTTCTGGTTCCGGCGCTACGTGCGGCGCAGCCTGACCCGCTAGGGATGGCGCTCGGCGGATTGCTCCGCTTCCATCGCCAGCAATGCCTGCTTGCGCGCGATCCCCCAGCGGTAGCCCGCCAGGCTGCCATCCGTCCGCACGACGCGATGGCAGGGGATGATCAGCGCGGCGGGATTGCTGGCGCAGGCGTGCGCGACGGCCCGCACGGCGGACGGTTGCCCGATGGCCTGGGCGACGTCCTGGTAGGTGCGCGTGCTGCCGTAGGGAATGGTCCGCAGCACGTCCCACACGCGGCGCTGAAAGGCGGTGGCCTGCACGTCCAGCGGCAGATCGAGGCGCGGCTGCGTCCCGCTCAGATAATCGAGCAGCGCCGCCACGGCCTGATCGAGATCGCCGCGCGTCCGGGCCGCGTCGGCGAATTCTGCGGCGAGCGTGGCTTCCAGTTCGGCCTCGGCATCGCCCAGCCGGACGGCGCACACGCCGCGCGCGGTCGCCGCGACCAGCAGCCACCCCAGTGCGCAGGGCGTGATCGCGTAGGTGATGTGCAACCCCTCGCCGCCGCGCCGGTAATGGGTGGGCGTCATGCCGAGGGGCTGTTCGTAGGCACTGCTGGACGACGGATAGCCTGCTTCGTACACGGCGTCGGTCACGGTGCTACCCTCCTTGAGGTGCGTTTTGAAGCGATCCAGGCGGCGCGCGGCGGCATACTGCCGGGGCGTCACACCGACCAGGCGCTTGAAGGTGCGCTGCAAATGGTACGGACTCAGGTGGAACTGCTGGCCCAACTCGTCCAGTGTCGGGACGTGATCGCCCGCCTCGTTCAGCGCGCGGCAGATCTGCGCGATCAGCTCGCGGTGCGGCTCGTCGCGCGTGATCTGATCCGGCTGGCAGCGGCGGCAGGGCCGGTAGCCCGCCTGTTCCGCCTCGGACGGCTGGGCGAAGAACCGCACGTTTTCGCGCCGGGGACGGCGTGACGGGCACGACGGGCGGCAGTAGATGCCGGTGGTTTGCACGGCGAAGACGAACTGCCCGTCATACTCCGGATTCCGGTCGAGTACGGCCTGCCAGCGATCCTGATCATGCATGGCTTTTTTCCTCGTTTCATAGGCTTACTCTTGATTCTACGGGTAGACGGGTGTGCCAGCTACCGGATTCTTGCGGTTCAAATTCCCCCGATTTGACGTCGAAAACGATCAATGCCATGATGATCACACCACGATGGGTGAGAGGATTATGAGCAATGGATGACAACCTGGCGCAGCGGTATGCCCCGATTCTGAAGTTCTCGAAAGGTGAGAACTTTTTTCCGATGCGGGTCGAGGATTACCTGGAACGCTGCTCCCTCTACGACGCGACCGGGGTGGAAGCCCCCGCGCCGGTGACGCCCGTCCTGCTGGCCCAGCGGCGTGATCCGCGCTACTTCCTGGTCTACGCCGATCCCCGCGACAAGCCCATCAACCTGGAACTGGCGGCGCTGACCCAGTGGCCGCAGCTTTTGAGCCTGAAGGGCAGCGAGCTGGCGGGCGGGCTGGCGCTGCGCGCGGTCGCGGCGTCGCGCTGGCTGCCGTCCGGCCTCCTGCCGAACAATCTGACGGCCTACCTGGCCCATTCCGCCGCCGGATTCCTGGGGTTCGACCTGGGCCAGGTGGACCTCGTGGATACGCTGGTCGATCAGGCGCTGGACGTGCTGCACAGCCAGGGGCGGAAAGCGTGGAAGAAAGTCCGGAATCTGCTCGGCCCGCTGTGCCTGCCGAAAAAAGCCCTGGACGTCGCGCTCGACCAGTATCGGCAGGTCAAGGATCGCCCGCGCACCTGCTACTACCATATCGTGCCCAGGATGAGCAGCGGCGGCCTGGACGCCGTGCTGTACTGGTATTTCTACGCCTTCAACGACGGGATCAACTGGCACGAGGCCGACTGGGAGAACGTCACGCTGTTTTTTCGCGACGATCAGCCGGTCTACGCCGAGTACAGCTTCCACTCCGAGCACCAGGGTAACCCGGTGAACGGTCGCCCGCAGGTCTACGTAGCGCTGGGATCGCACGCCAGCTATCAGAACCCGACGACCTTCAATTTCGTAGACGTGTTCGAGGCGGGCGGCGAGACCGTGAGCGACTGGAACTGCCTGCCGGTGACGGAGACGCTGCCCGACTGGATCGATTTCAAGGGGCGCTGGGGCAGCGTGCGCAAAGACGGGCTGTTGGAACTCTCCCGCCGACTGGGCGGCCCGCCGACCGGCCCCAAGCAGCATCAGCGTGTGTGGCAGAATCCGGCGGCCTGGGCTGGGCTGTAAGCCTGGGCTGTAGCGGCTTGACACCCCATGAAAGTGGAGTATAATAAAAATATGAACGGACGCTCGTTCATATTTTTGTGGCCACAAAAATGAACGAACGTTCATACGTAAGGAGCAAAGCTCATGAGCGATTCATCGACCAAAGGCGACCAGGCGCGGGCCGAGATTTTGGACGCGGCGCAGGGGTTGTTTCTCAGCCAGGGCTATCATGGCACGAGTATGCGCGCCATCGCCCACGCCGCCGGGAACCGCGCTGTCGCCGGACTCTACAACCACTTTCCCACCAAGGAGGCGATCTTCAAGGCGCTGATCGAGGAGCGCAACCCGTATGACGAGCTGTTTGGTGTGCTGGAAGGGACGCTGGCCGGGGTGACGACCGCGCCCGATTTCGTGCGCGCCGCTCTGGCAGGGGTGATGCGCGTGATGCCCCGGCATTTCGCGTTCTTCCAACTGGTCCAGATCGACATGCGCGAGTTTGGCGGCGCGACCCTGGGCGGACTGCTGAATAACACGCTTTTTCCTCGCGTCACGAAATACTTCATGCAGTTGCAGACGCTGCCCGGCTTGAGACAGCCGCTCGATCCGGTGGTGGTGATGCGCATCATGGCCAGCCTGATGGTCGGCTACGTGATCACCGAACAGATCACGCTCGTGACCATCTTTCACCAGTACACCACCGACGAATGGGCCGCCCACTTCGCGGACGCGCTGCTGTACGGCCTGATGGACGATACGAGTCTTTAGTGATTAGTTTTTAGTGGTTGGTAAATTGCCCCATCCCGTAAATAACAGGGGAATGGGTAGGGCTTGCCCTGCCCAACTGGGCACCTATCTCCCCGATCATTTG
>CAYRWY010000520.1:0-3720 GCA_964427955.1 uncultured Anaerolineaceae bacterium | reverse complement strand
CAGATCGGCGTGCCGCAGTGGTGGCCGCATTCGCCCCGCGCGCCCGAAGCGCAAAAAGACCCGTCGATGGTGCGCGCCCACAGCCGCCTGCTGCTCTACCACAACGCCGCCCTGATCGGCGATACCCTGTTCAAGCTGGTGCAGTGGCTGCACGAGGTCGGCTCCGGGCGCGATCTGAAGCTGGCGCGGCGCATCTACGTGTTAGGCTCGCTGGCCGAAGCCGAGAGCAGCGGCATGATCTTCGACATCGTCACCCGGCTGCGCGCGCTGGCGGCGGACCATCCGACGACGATCATGGGCATCTTCTCGCTGCGGGCCGCGCCCCAGCCCGCCGATCCGGAGCACATATTGGCGATGGCGAACGTCTACGCCACGCTGCGCGAGATCGACACCTACACCTTGCAGCCGCACCTGTACCTGTCCACCCTGCCGGTGATCGGCTACACCCTGCCGCGCACGCCGCCCCGCCCGGCGCTGGACATGATCTTCCTGGCCGACGACGCCAACTCGCCCGGCCCCGAAGCGCCCGAAAATGCGCTGGCCGAGTGCCTGACGACCTGGGTGGCCGCCAGCCTGACCGATCCGAACAAGGCCCCCCAACTGCCCACCCCGATCCCGCACCCGACCGACAGCGACCGTTTCGCCGGGTACAGCATGTTCGGCGTGAGCAAGCTGGCGCTGCCCACCCGCGCCGCGATGGACCTGGCGGCGGTGGGACTGGCCCAGTTGGTGCTCAAGGCGGCGAAGACCACCCACCCCAATACCCCGACCACCGCCTGGGTCAACCGGATCACGACGCAAGCTCGCCAGGCGCTGCTCGACTTCGACGTGCTGCGCGTGCCGCAGGTCTCCGACCGGCTGCGCGAGTGGTCGTACGATCTGAGCGTGGCCGGGCTGCTGCGCCAGTTGGAAACGCGGACCGCGCGCGGCGACGGCAGCAAGATGATCGACCTGGTGCAGATCGAATGGCGGCGGCTGGAAAAAGAAGTGATCGGCCAGAACACGCTGGAACAGAGCGCCGTCACGGCCATCCCCGATTCGCTGCGGGCCCGCGTGGATACGGCCCTGGCCGCCAGCCAGCGCGAGCTGCAAAACACCCTGCTCGCCAGCCCGGTCGAAATCGCCTACACCAGCGGCTACGGGCTGATCTGGACGATCAGCGCCCTGGAGGAGCTGGTCAAGCAGATTATGGCGGTGCTGCCCGACCTGGAACGGCAGGTGATCGACGCCGACGCCGAGCGCCAGACCAGCCGCGCGGTGCTGTTCGAGACCGCCAACCAGTTCGATCCCAAAAGCGGCGGCAAACGCCGCACCGCCAACCTGGACCTGGAAGCCTGCGCCAGCGACGCGCTGAACGCCACCGCCGCGCTGATCGTGGCCCAGGCCCGGCTGGACGCCTGGCGCGAGCTGCGCCGCCTGATCGTGGAGATCGTGACCCAGGTGCGCGAGGTGATCCCGCAGGTCGAGCAGGTCAGCCAGCAGTTGCGCGACTTCGAGGCCGGGTGCCGCCAGGGGATGGCCCAGGTCGCCAAGCAGCCGCCGCGCTTTCCGGCGGGCGTCGTGCTGACCGAAGACTGGTACACTGCCGGGACGCTGAATATTGCCGGCGTCGGCCAGCGCCAGCCGCGCGAGCTGCTCTCGCAGGTCTACGCCGCCTGGAGCAGCGCCGGAACGCCGCCCGAACGCCGCCTGAGCCGCTTCCTGGCCGAAGTGCTGGACGCCGCCCGCCGCGCCCTGGCCGGATCGTTCAATTTCGCCGATCTGTACCAGTTCCTGCACGATCACGACTCGAACGCTATTTACCGCCAGGCGCTGACCCGCCTGCCCGGCGCGGCCACGCCCGCCCTGGTGCCCACCGCCGACGAGCGCCACCCGGCGCCCACCCCCTACGAGATCGCCCGCGAAGCGCCCCGCGCCTTCAGCGCCCTGCCCCCGGCCCAGCCGGGAGTCGCGCGCAGTTTCGTGCCCTCGCCCGATCCCGACGAGATCATGGTGCTGCGCGTGCTGCACGGCCTGATGGCCGAGGCGCTGCCGCCCCTGCGCGAAGCGTACCGCCGCGCCTACGAGCGGGCGGGCGTCGAAGGGATGCCGCTGCACATCGACCGGCGCTGGGATTCCACGATGGCCGATCTGGTGCACACCACCGCGCGCCGCGAGATCTCGATGATCTGGGAGGGACTGCTCAACGCGCTGCGCACCAGTCCCGCCGCCGCCAGCCGCCCGCTCGACGCGCTGGTGCGGGCAATGGGCGTCGCGCTCGACGTGCAGGAGACGACGGTCGCGCCCAGCGTGGCGCTCGACATGCGGCTGGTAGTCTACCGGCTGCGCCCCTTCCGGCTCAAGCTGCCGCCGCCGAGTTGCGCGGTGCTGTTCCTGTGCTCCAACCGCGCCGCCGCCGAAGTGGGCGAAGAGATCGTCCGGGCGCTGGCCCCGCTGCCGCTGGAAGAGCAGTTCGCCTTCATCGTCAACGTGACCGCCCGGCCCGACATCGACGAAATCATCGAGCCGCTGCGCCGCATCGACTACACCACCCTGGTGCTGGACGAAGCCAACGTCAAGCACCTGATCAGCGCCCGCCAACCGACGCGCGCCCTGGGCGATCTGGTGCTGGATCAGGTCAGCCTGACCACCGTCTCGCCCTTCTTCACGCGCGGCCCGGTGCCGGAGCACATGTTTTTCGGGCGCGAGCGCGAGATCAACGAGGTCCGCAGCAAGCTGCGCACGCACAGCGTGGCGCTGATCGGCGGGCGGCGCATCGGCAAGACGTCCACCTTGCAGCGCATCCAACGCCTGCTCAAGCCGGTCGAAAGCGACTACGTCCCGTACTACCTGGACTGCCACAACGCCGCCAACTACCCGAACTTCTTCTGGCTGGTCAACCGCCGCTGGGAAGTGGACATCGACCAGGACGTCTCGCCGGTCGTCTTCGAGGACGTGATCACGGAGCTTCAGCGCCGCCATCCGGGCAAAAGTCTGGCCCTGCTGTTCGACGAGGTAGACAGCCTGCTGCGCTTCGACCGCCAGCCCGAACACCAGGAGACGCTGTTCCGCACCTTCCGTTCGCTGTCCAACGAAAAACGCTGCCAGTTCATCTTCAGCGGCGAAAAGTGGCTGATGGGCGCGATCCACGATCCCTACTCGGCGCTGTTCAACTTCGCGCAGGCCGTCCGGCTGGAACCGCTCCCGCCGAAGGTGGTCCACCATCTCGTGGCGGAGCCGTTCGAGATGCTCAACGTCTGGATCGAAGAATCCGACGCGCTGATCGACAAGATTTACCACATCTCCGCCGGGCACCCGAACATCGTGCAGATGATCTGCCAGGCGATGGTCGAAGAATTGGACCAGAGTCCGCAGAACGCCGGGCTGCTCAACCTCGAACACCTGGATCGCGCCACGTCGCGCCGCAACTTGCAGGAAGAGATCGTCCAGACCATCTGGGGGCAAATGAACCCGCTCGCCAAGCTGATCACGCTGATCTGGCCGGAGGATATGGTGATCCTGCCGCTCAAGCAGATCGAGGACCTGCTGCACGAGGTGGGGATCGCCGAGATTCCGCCCGCTCAGTTGGAGCGCACCGCCAAAGACCTGGAGCTGTACTGTTTCGTCCGCCCGCGCAAGAACGACCAGTTGGAGCTGATCCCGATTGCCTTTCCGGCGATCCTGGACTTCATGACCGACAAGAAGCGCCAGATCGACATCGTGCGCCGCGAGTACGAGGCG
>CAYRWY010000519.1:0-3733 GCA_964427955.1 uncultured Anaerolineaceae bacterium | reverse complement strand
GGATCGCGCAGGGGACGCTGCGGGGCGAGATCCGGCAGCGGCTCGACGGTCGCCACGCCGCCCGGCCACCACGTCCAGCGCCCGAAGAAGGTCGCCAGCGCCGGATCGAGCACGGTCCGCACGACGAAGGTGTCGATCAGAATCCCCACGCTGACGGCGAACCCGATCTGCGCCAGCCCCAAGATATCCCCGGCCAGCATGGCGGCGAAGGTGCCCGCCACGATGATCCCCGCCGACGTGATGATCGAGCCGGTCGATTCGACGGCATGGTGAATGCCCTCGTGCGCGCCCCGGCGGCTCACGTCTTCTTTGATGCGCCCGAAGAGGAAGATGCTGTAGTCGATCCCCAGCGCGACCAGGAAGACGAACATGAAGAACGGTACCCACCAGGTGAGCTGCTCGGTCCCGAACAGCAGCCCGGATGCGAAGCGCGTGATCCCCAGCGTGGTGCGGTAGCTGAGCAGGATCGTGCCGATCAGATAGACCGGGGCGACCACGCTGCGCAGCATGATCAGCAGGATGAAGAAGATGCCGCCCAGCACCAGGGTGATGGTCAGCCGTTGGTCGGTCTTCAAGAAGTCGCGGATGTCGGCGCTGACCACCGAGGAGCCGTGCAGGGCGGGGTGCTGGCCCATGACGTGCTTCAGGCGATCCACCGTATCCAGCGCGGCCATGCTGTAGGGTGCGTCGGTGAGCACGAGGGTGAAGCGCGCGGCGTGAGCATCCGGGTTCAGGTAGCTGCCGACCAGCCCGGCCAGCGGTTGGCCGCCCAGGACGGCGCCCACTCCGGCAGGCAGGTCACCCGGTGCAAGGTGCGCGGCGGGCGCGGACTGCGCCAGCGTGCCGAGACTGGCCGCCAGGTCGGGCAGCGTCTCGCCGCCAGCGGCCAGGGCGTCGGCGTAGGCGGGATTCTGGGCGAGTTCCGGCGCACGATCCGCCGCCAGCGCCAGGTAAGCCGGGAGATCGGCCAGCAAATTCCGCATCATCTGCTGCTGTTCGGGCGTCGGTTCAGCGCCGGACTGGCCCGGCGTCAGGATCGACGCCAGCGCGCCCAACTGGTGATCCAGGCGGGTGATGCCCGCTGTCAGGGAGTCCTGCCCGCCGAGGGGCTGAGTCGCGCTGCGCACGGCGGCGACACCGTCTACGGCCTGCAATTGTTGGGTGAACTCTTCTACCTGGGCCAGCAGATCGCCGTCCTCGAAGACCTTCACGGCGGTGAGGGGCTGCATCTCGCCCGCGCCGAGGTGCTTTTCGAGCACGCGGAAGCCTTCCACCGATTCGGTATCTTCGGGCAGGTCGGCCAGGAAATCGTAGGTCACCTTGATCCCGCTGCCGTAGTAGGCCAGCGGCGCCATGAGCAGGACGATCACGACGATGGTCAGCAGCGGGCGCGAGCTGACCCACTGCGAAGTGCGCTTGTAGAGCGCGCCGGAGCCGCGATGCTGCGCGCGGGTGGGCCAGAACGTCCAGCGGCCCAGCAGGCCGAGGATAGCCGGAGTCAGCGTCAAACCGGCGAGCAGGCTGACGACCACGCCGACGGCCAGCGTCGGGCCGGTGGTGTTGAACAGGCCCAGCTTGGCCAGCCCCATCGCGATGAAGCCGGTGACGACCGTGCCCGCGCTGCTCGAAATCGATTCGCCCACGTGGCGCACGGTGCTGCGCACGGCGGCGCGCGGATCGCTGCGATCCGCCATTTCTTCGCGGAAGCGGCTGATCAGGAACAGGCAGTAATCCGTCCCCGCGCCGTACATCACGACGATCAGCAGCATTACGGCGGTATCGGACACGGTGAAGACGTATTTGCCCAGCACGGCCACGATGCCGCGCGCGATCATGAACGCCACGGTGACCACGCCCAGCGGGATCAGCGGGCTGACGGGCGAGCGGTAGATCGCCAGCAGGATCAGCACGACCAGCACCAGCGTCACGAACACGGTGCGGTCCACGCTGTCGGTCAGGATTTTGTTGTACTCGTGGCCGAGCGCGACTTCGCCGGTCCGGTAGACTTTCAGGCCATCGGGCGCGGCCTTGAGGCGCTGGCCGATGGTGTCCAGCAGCGCGGCGCGCTCGTCCGCGTCGCCGGTATCGACGGTGACGACGGTCATGGCGATCTGGCCGTCCGCCGCGATCAGGTTGCCCGCGGCTTCAGGGTTCAGGGTGGGGGATAGCACGCTCAGGACGTGAGCGGGTTGGTCCGGCCCGGCCAGCCATTGGCTGACCTCGGCGATGAACGCCATACGCGCGGGATCGGCGATCTGCTGGCCTGCTCCGGCGTCGAAGACCAGCACCAGCGTGCCATCCTGGGCCTGCTGGGGGAAATACTGCTCGACCAACCGTTCGGCGACGATGGACGAGGCATTGTCCGGCAAAAAGTCACTTTGTTCGTTGCTGGTCACATCGTCCAGGTTGGGCGCGAACAGGGTGACGAGCACCGCCGCCGCGATCCAGCCGATCAACAAAGGGAGTCGATAACGATCCGCGATACGACCTATGGTGGCAAACATGACGGGTCAGTCCTTCTCTGGTACAATACCAGTAACAGGCGTGCCTGACCGCCGCGATCCTGGCAGATGGGGCGGTAGGGTGCGTGGCTGGGGGTTGCTCACCTGAGCAGCCCTATTTTTTTAGCGGGCCTGGCTGCTGCGATCCTGGCAGATGGAGCAGCCATCCCTCGACGTGCGAGCGAGAAAATCCGCTCACTTCTTCGGTTGATTGAACGTATCCGGCGCGTACAGGCGGGACCGTTTTCGGCCAGGTAGGGGCAAGGCTTGCCTTGCCCTGGGCAGAGCTTGCTCTGCCCCTACTGATCCTTACCCCAATAGCTAAACTTTTTGCCTGGGAGATTTACCTCACCCCTCAATCCCCTCTCCGCTTTTTTCGGAGAGGGGACGTACTCCACCCGAAGTTCAGTCCCCCTCTCCAGCATGATTGGAGAGGGGGTAGGGGGTGAGGTCAACAGTGGCATCAACGGTTTAGTTTTTATGCGAGCCTCAGTAGATCACCGCCTCGTTTCGTCAAACTGCATCGCCCGCCCCTTGACCGTGGACCAGCGCCCGGTGGGCGGCGAAATCCATGTGGGCCTCGATGCTGTCGAACAGGACCGCCGTACACATCGCCGCCATGTCGGCAGGCGAATAGTCGTTCGGAGCCTGGAACCACCAACTGAGCAGTTGGTAGACCACCCCCGCGATGGCGTTGGCCATCGCCGTGGGCGGTACGGTGGCAGTGGGACAGAATTCGCACTTGCGCGCCATATTCTCTTCCCACGCCCGGACGGTGAACTCGCGCGTCATCACTTGCAGCCGGAACGATCCCCCCTGGCCGAAGATGATCTGCATGATCTCCGGCTGTTGGCCCGCATAGTCGAAGATGATCTGCGTGATGCGCTGGAAACTCTCGCGGAAGGTTTCGTCCGGCGAGACCTTGTGTTCGGTGGTTTCTACGATAGTCCGCAGTTCAGCAAAGCTGCGCAGGGCCAGGGCCTCGATCACCGCTTCTTTGTCGGTGAAATGCAGGTAGAACGTGCGCTTGCTCACGTCGGCAGCTTCGGTGATGTCGAGCACAGACGCCGCCTCGTAACCCATCTGGCTGAAGACCAACTGCGCCGCATCGAGCAGGCGCCGCCGGGTCTCCAAACGCCGCTGCTCTCGCCGATCAACCATGCTGGCTGCTCCTTTTCTTCACATTACGCGCATTAATGCACACTCAGTATACTGATGCATAGATGGTATAC